>NZ_CP114910.1:1875322-2187876 GCF_027497395.1 Solwaraspora sp. WMMA2080
CCCGGGTCCTTGGCACCCAGGTCCATCCAGTGCGCCCGCACGCAGAGGAACCCGACCAGGTCGCCGTCGGCGTCCGGATCGGCGTCGGCCGGGTCCGGCATGAACACCGGGGCGAACAGGGTGGCGTCCGAGGCGTGCGCCGCGTTCCAGTACGGGTAGTTCAGCAGCACGATGTCGCCGCGGTGCAGGTTCTCCCGGCCGACGTACTCGACGCCCCTGGCGAGGGAGAAGTCGTTGGCGCCGAGGAAGAACGTCAACCCGGTCGCCTCGGCGATCAACCGCAGGTCGGCGTCGTACATCGACATGCCGAAGTCGTGCACCTCGTAGATCACCGGGTTGAACGAGGTGCGGATCAACGTGGCCCGCATCTCCTCGGCGGCGGAGATCAGGTAGCTACGTACCACCTCGGCGGTGGCTCCGTCCAGCGTGCTCACTTCGCCTCCTCCAGGGTCACCAGCAGGTAGCCGTGCGGGTCGACCTCGACGTACTGCCCGCTGGGCACCACCGTGGTGGAGGTGCCCTCGTCGACCAGGGCCGGACCGGCGAACCGGTCCCCCGGCGCGAGCTTCGCCCGGTCGTAGACGGCGAACGACGCCACCTCGCGGGTGCCGAAGTCGAAGGCGTCGCGGCGGCCGAGCAGCGCCCGGGTCGGGTCGCCGTCGCCGGCCGGCGGGCGGACCAGCTCCGGGCGGGTGGTCCGGCCGATGCCGCGGACCCGCAGGTTGAGGATCTGCAGCCGGTTGCTCATCGCGTGCCCGTACCGGGTGCGATGCAGCTGCTCGAACGCATCCCGGATCGCGTCGCGGTCCAGTCCGGCGCCGACGGTGACGATCAGGGTGTGTTCCTGACCGAGGTAGCGCAGCTCCAACTGGCGTTCCAGCACCGCCGAGCCGGCGTCGACGCCCTGCTCCACCAGGGAGCCGACCGCCTCGGCCTCGACCTCGACGAACATCGCCTCCAGCGCGGCCAGGTCGACGCTGCCCTCCGGCGCGTCGGCGTCCAGGGTGGCCAGCACCGTACGGGAGAAGTCGTCGACGATGTCGGCCGACAGCATCCCCCAGGCGGAGAAGCCGGACGGGGCGAACGGCACCACCACCTCCCGGATGCCCATCTCGCGGGCCAGCAGCGGGGCCAACAGCGGCCCGGCGCCGCCGAAGGCGAGCAGCGAGAAGACCCGGGGGTCGTGGCCGCGTTCCACGGTGATCTGACGGACCGCGCCGACGGTGCGGGCCAGCAGCACGTCGTAGACGCCGGCCGCAGCGGCGGTCGGGCTCAGCCCGAGCGGGGTGGCGATCTGCTCGTCGAGCGCCGCCTGCGCCGCCTTGGCCTGCAGACCCATCGTGCCGGCGAGGAACCGGTCCGGGTCGACGTAGCCGAGCACCACCGAGGCGTCGGTGACGGTCGGCCGCTGCCCGCCCCGGCCGTAGCAGACCGGCCCCGGGTCGGCGCCGGCGCTCTGCGGGCCCACCTTCAGCAGCCCCCGGTCCAGCCAGGCGATGGAGCCGCCGCCGGCACCGATGGTGCGGATGTCGTACGTCGGGATCAGCAGCGGGAAGTGCTCCAGCTGCGCCTCGTACGCGGCGACCGGGCTGCCCGCCTCGATCACGCAGGCGTCCAGCGACGTCCCGCCGATGTCGAAGGTGAGCAGGTTGTCCCGGCCCAGCGCCCCGGCCAGGTAGGCGGCGCCGACGATGCCGCCGGCCGGGCCGGACAGCACGGTGTGCGTCGGCGACGTCTTGGCCGTCGTCGAGGTCATCGACCCGCCGCCGGACCGCATGATCAGGAACCGGCCGGCGAAGCCCCGGGCGGCCAGCCCGGACTCCAGCTCGTCGACGTAGCGTTCGAAGATCGGCCGGATGTACGCCTCCAGCACGGTGGTGCTGGTCCGCTCGTACTCGCGGTGCTCGCGCACGATGTCCGTCGACACCGAGACGCTGACCTGCGGGTACGCCTCGCGGATGAGTGCGGCGGCGGCACGTTCGTGGCTGGGGTCGATGAACGAGTGCAGGAAGCAGACCGCGATCGACCCGACCCCGTGCTCCTCGACCAGGGTGCGGGCGGCGGCCCGGACACTGTCCGGGTCGAGTTCGGTCACCACCCGACCCCGGTAGTCGAGCCGGCCGGTCACCCCGACGGTGTACCGGCGCTTGACCAGGCTCTCCGGCCGTTCGTACTGGAAGTCGTACATGTGGTCGGCGGGCACGTTGCCCCGGCCGAGCAGGAAGACGTCCCGGAAGCCCTCGTTGGTGATGATGCCGGTGGCCCCGCCCCGGCGCTCCAGCACCGCGTTGAGCCCGAGCGTGGTGCCGTGGATGAACAGCTCCACCTCGGACAGGTCGGTGCCGAGCGCGGTCACCGCGTCCAGCACCCCTTCCCAGGGGCGGGCCGGCGTGGTCGACGCCTTGCGGAACCGGACCTGGTTGGTGCGGGTGTCCAGCTCCATCGCGTCGACGAAGGTGCCGCCGATGTCGACGGCGAGCCGGATGTGCGGTGCGGGCATCGTCTCAGGTCACCTTTCGGATTCGGTCAGCAGGTCGGGGATCTCCGGGGCCCGCCAGCAGGCTGCCCGGCTGCGCCCGTACGGCTGCAGTTGCTGTTCCTCGGTACGGCACCGGCCGGTGACGAACGGGCAGCGGGCGGCGAGCGGGCAGCCGGCGGCGGCGTCGGTCTCGTCGAGGTCCTTGAGCAGGTCGACGCGGCCGCCGCCGAACCCGGCGCCGAGGCTCGGCGCGCTGGACAGCAACGCCCGGGTGTACGGGTGCGCCGGGCTGGTGAAGACCTCGTCGACCGGCCCCTCCTCGACGATCCGGCCCAGGTAGAGCACGATCACCCGGTCGGCGAAGCCGCGTACCGTGGCCAGGTCGTGGGAGATGAACACGCTGCCCCGGTCCCGGTCGGCGAAGCCGCGTACCGTGGCCAGGTCGTGGGAGATGAACACGCTGCCCCGGTCCCGGTCGGCGGCGACGTCGCGGATCACTTCGAGGATCTGCGCCTGCACGGTGACGTCCAGCGCCGACGTCGGCTCGTCGAAGACGATCAGGTCGGGGTCGCCGACCAGGGCGCGGGCGATGCCGACCCGCTGTGCCTGCCCGCCGGAGAGTTCATGCGGGCGGCGGGCGAGGATCGACCGGTCCAGCTCCATCCGGTCCAGTGCGGCACCGACCCGTTCGGCCCGCTGCGGCGCCGGTACGCCGAGGGCGCGCAGCGGTTCGGCGATGGCGTCCGCGACGGTGCGGCGTGGGCTGAGCGCGCCGAACGGATCCTGGAACACCATCTGGGCGCGGGTCCGCAGGGTGCGCAGCGCCCGGCCGCGCAGCTCGGCCATCCGGGCGCCGCCGATCTCGACGGTGCCGGTTGCCGGCTCGACCAGCCCGAGGATCAGCTTGGCCAGGGTCGATTTACCGCAGCCGCTCTCTCCGACGACGCCGAGGGTTTCGCCGGCGGCCACGGTCAGGTCGACGCCGCGCAGCGCGTGGTGCCCGCCGCGGCCGAACCGGCTGCGGTAGACCACGTGCGCGTCGTCGATACGCAGCACGGTCCGCTCGGCTGCGCCGGCCCGCTCGGCGTCGACCCGCGGTGCGGTGCCAGGCGACGCGGTGCCCACCGACGTGTCGACGACGGCCGGGTCGGTGACCAACGGCCCGGTCTGCGGGTGGAAGCAAGCCAGCGTCCAGCCGGCCGTCCCGCCGGCAGCGCGGTCCGACGCGGCCGTGACCGACGTGGCGGCCGGCACGGCGCCGGTCGGCGGACGCTGCGCGGCGCAGCGGTCGGTGGCGTGCGCGCACCGGGAGACGAACGGGCAGTCGTCGGGCGGGGCGGTCAGCAGCGGCATCCCGCCGGCGGTGGCCCGCACCGGGCGGCCGTCCACGTCGGGCACCGAGGCGAGCAACGCCCGGGTGTACGGGTGGGCCGGGGCCCGCAGCACCTGCGCCGCCGGCCCGCTCTCCACGACGGTGCCGGCGTAGAGCACCACCACCCGGTCGCAGACCTCGGCGATCGAGGCCAGGTCGTGCGAGATGAGCAGCACCCCACGCCGGTCGGCGTCGGCGGCCTGGCGGAACTGGCGGAGGATCTCCCGGGCCAGGGTGACGTCCAGGCCGGTGGTGGGTTCGTCGGCGATCAGCAGGCCGGGCGCGCAGCCGGTGGCCAGCGAGATCATCACCCGCTGCGCCATCCCGCCGGACAGTTCGTGCGGGTACGCGTCGAGCCGCCGCTGCGGGCTGCGGATACCGACCGCCGCGAACAGTTCCCTGGCCACCTGACGGGCCTGCTGCCCGGTCATCCCCTGATGGGTGGTGAGCCGGTCGGTCAACTGCCGACCGACGGTACGGGTGGGGCTGAGCGCGCCGCGCGGGTTCTGGAAGCAGATCGCCGCGCCGTGGCCACGGTGGCGGCGCAGCTGCTCTGGGTCGAGCCGCAGTACGTCGACCGGTCCGCCGGTGTTGCCGGCACCGTCACTCGGCCCGCCAGCGGGGTCACCGGTGGCGTCACTGGTGAGGTCACCGGTGACGTCGCCGCCGTGGAAGCGGACCCGGCCGGTGGCCTGCGCGCCGCCGGGCAGCAGGCCGACGATCGAGCGGGCCACCATGGACTTGCCGCCGCCGCTCTCGCCGACCAGGCCGACCACCTCACCCCGGTCGACGTGCAGGCTGACCCCGCTGAGCGCGGCGACCTGCCGACCGGGTCGGCGGATCAGCACCGACAGGTTCTCGATGGCGAGCAGGTCGCGGGTGATCGTCGTCGGGTCCATCGCGGTCACCGCCGTTTCGCTTCCGCGCGTTCCTGCAGCCCTTCGCCGAGCAGGCTGAAGCCGAACACGCTGATCAGCAGGAACAGGCCGGGCGGCACCGAGGTCCACCAGCGGCCGGCGACCACGTCCGGCGAACCGAGACTGATCATCGACCCCCATTCGGCGGTCGGCACCGAGATGCCCAGCCCGAGGAAGGACAGCCCGGCCAGGGTGAGCATCGCCCAGCCGCAGCCGAGCGGGGCGATCACCCGCACCGGGGTGAGACTGTTCGGCAGCACGTGCCGCCACAGCACCCCGAGGTGCGACGCCCCGGAGGTGACCGCGGCGTCGATGAACGGCAGCTCCCGTACCGAGCGGACTTCGGCCCGCACCAGCCGGGCGTAACCGGGCGCGTTGACCAGGGCGATGGTCAGGATCAGGTTGACCGTGCCGCCGCCGAGCAGGGCGGCCACCGCGAGGGCCAGGATGAAGGTGGGGAACGCCTGGAAGATGTCGAGCAGTCGCATCAGCACGTCGTCGATCCAGCCGCCGAAGTAGCCGGCGACCAGGCCGAGGGTGGTGCCGGCGAGCACGGCGAGGGCGACCGCGGCGACCGCGATGCCCAGGTCGAGCCGGCCGGCGTGCAGCAGCCGGCTCCACACGTCCATTCCGTTGATGTCGGTGCCGAGCGGGTGGCTGCCGCCGGGCGGCAGCAGGGTGCCGGCCGGGTCGATCTCCTGCGGGCCCCAGGACGACAGCAGCGGCGCGGCGATCGCGGCCAGCGCCACCACCGCGAGGATCGTCGCGCCGACGGAGATCAGTACGGTGGCGAACCGGCCGCCCCGGGCGGTGCCGGCAGCCACCACCGGGGTGGCGTCGTCGGCGCTGTCCGCCGGTCCGCCGGCCGCGCGCAGGTCAACCATCAGATCTTCACTCTCGGGTCGAGGATCGCGTGCACCACGTCGGCGATCAGGAAGACGAGGACGTAGCAGACGGCGATGAGCAGCACGGAGGCCTGCACGACCGGGAAGTCGCGGTAGAGCAGCCCGCGCAGCGCCCACTGGCCGAAGCCCTGCCAGGAGTAGACGTACTCGATCAGCACGGTCGACCCGACCGCGGTGCCGAAGACCAGGGCGGCCAGCGACGGCAGCCGGACCAGCGCGGAGCGCACCAGGTAGCCGCGGCGCAGCAGCCGGTCGCGCAGCCCGTGCGCGGCGGCGGCGGTGTACGCCTCGGAGTGCAGCACCTCCAGCGCGGAGGCGCGCACGCTGCGCAGCAGCGGGGCGACCACCACGATCGCCAGGGTGGCCACCGGCAGCGCCAGGTGGGCCAGCGCGGAGGTGAACGCCGGTCCGTTGGCGGTCAGCGCGGCGTCGATCAGCTCTGCGCCGGTGATCGGGGTGAGGTTGGTGTCCGGGTCGACCCGGCCGCTGGGGGCCGGGAACCAGCCGAGCATGCTGTAGCCGACCAGGACCAGCACCAGGCCGAGCCAGAACTCCGGCACCGAGTTGCCGATCAGGGCCAGTACCCGGATGCCGTGGTCGGCGGCCCGGTCGGCGCGGCGCGCCGACCAGATGCCGCCGACCACGGCGATGAGCACCGCCACGGCGACCGCCAGCACCACCAGTTGCAGGGTGGGGCCGACCCGTAGGGCCAGCTCGCCGGCGACCGCGTTGCCGCTCTGGATCGACGTGCCGAGGTCACCGGTGAGCAGTCCGCCCAGGTAGTCCAGGAACTGTTTCCACAGTGGCTGGTCCAGTCCGTAGCGGGCCCGGGCGGCGGCGGCCTCGACCTCGGTGGCGTTCGGGCCGAGGATGGTCCGGATCGGATCCCCGGGGAGCACCCGTACCAGGACGAAGGTCGCGACGATCACGCCGAGCAGCACCGGTACGAGCTGCAGCAGCCGGCGGGCGACGAAGCGGGCGATGCGCATGAGGGGTGGGTGCCGGAGTGGGTCAGGCCGAGGCGTGGAGGTAGCGCAGCCGGGCCAGTCCGTCCATGGGCTGGACCCAGCCGGCGACGTCCTCGCGTACCGGCAGGTTGAAGTTGGGCTGGCAGAAGATCACCCAGGGCACGTCGGCGGCCAGGATCTCCTGCACCCGCAGCCAGAGTTCGTTGCGCTCGGCCGGGTCCACGACGGTGTGCGACCGCTCGTAGATCTCCTCCAGCTCCTGGTTGACGTAGTTGGAGTAGTTCAGGTTGGCGCCCTCGACGAAGCTGGTGGCCAGCATGTACTCGACGTCGTTGACCCACAGCTGACCGGCGGTGATCTGCAGCGGGATGTTCTTCTGCTGCCGCCGCTCGGCGAGGGTGGCCGGGTCCAGCGGGACCAGTTCCAGTTCGATGCCGACCTTGCGGGCCTCGCTCTGCACCAAAACCGCGATCTGCTGCTGGGTGTCGTTGTCGGTGGCGTAGACCAGCTCGGAGCTGACCTGGTCGACCCCGGCGGCGGCGAGCGCGGCGCGGGCGGCGTCCGGGTCGTAGCCGTACGGGTAGCCGCGCTCGTCGTAGCCGGGCATGTCCAGCGGCACCAGGCTCTTCGTCGGGCGGGCGTCGCCGCCGTACACGTTGTTGATGATCTGGTCGTACGGCACCGCGTGGGCGAGGGCCTTGCGGACGTCGACGTTGTCGAACGGCGCGGTGGTCACCGACATCTGGATGGCGACCTGCTCGTTGCTGGCCGCGGAGATGACCTTGACGCCGTCGGTGTTCTTCAGGTCGGCGATGTCGCGTTGGCCGATGCCCAGCGCCACGTCGATGTCGCCGGCTTCCAGCTGGAGTCGCTGGTTGGCGGCGGCCGGGACCACCGAGATCCGGATGGTCTTGGTCTGCGCCGGGTCGGGGCCCGAGTAGCCCTCGTTGGCGGCGAGCACGATCTCCTGGCCCTGCACGGCCCGCTCGACGTTGAAGTAGCCGCCGGTCGGGGCGTTGTTGGCGAACCACTCGGTGGCCCACGGGTCGGCGTCGGTGGCGTGCGTCTTCGCTTCCTCGGAGTCGAAGACGTACAGCGAGATCGCCTGGATCTGCCGGGTCAACGCGCTGGGGAACGCCTGGGTGAACTGCACCGTGTAGTCGTCGACCACGGTGACCTGGTCCGGCTCGGTCAAACCGATGGTCCGGTAGATGCCGGCGACGTTGGCCTGGGCAGCGAAGGCCCGGTCCTTGGACCACTTGACGTCGGCGGCGGTCATCTCGTTGCCGCTGGCGAAGGTGACGCCCTGACGCAGCTTGAGGGTCCAGACGGTCTGATCCTCGTTCGGCTCGAACGACTCGGCGAAGGTCGCCATGACGTTCTCGGTGTCGAGGATCCGGGAGCCGTCGACCTCGGTGACCCCGTAGTCGATCATGTACGGGAAGACGTTCTTGTACAGCATGAGCGCGACCGGGTCGAAGCCGACGAAGTCCTGGTCCCAGCTGCTCAGGTAGCTGGAGACGGCGATACGCAGGGTGTCGGCGGAGGTGCCCGGGGAGGCGTCGTCGGAGCCGTCGGTGCCCGAGCCGGAGGCACAGGCGCCGGTGGCGAACAGGAACGCGCCGATGCCCCCGAGCTGGAGCACCGACCGGCGGGAGAGGGCGGGCGGGGCGGATCCGCCCTGCGGAGAGGTACCAGCCATGGGAGAAGTCCTCCGTCGTGAACGGCGAGGGTGACCTTGCAATCAGGTAGCTGTGCGTTCAGGTAGCGGGTCAAGCGGCGAAGCGGGCCGCGAAGTACGGCGCGCCACCCCCCGTGTTCTATCAGGCTGAACGTTAGTGAACAAGAGGTGAAACCCGTTCACCGAGACTATCTCGGCGTGTGGCGAGGCAGAGCAGCCAAAAGGCCGAGGCCACCGGCGCAACTTTGTTCACAAGGTTTCACACACCTGATACACGGCACCGATCCGACCGCCCGCAGGTGATCGACAAAAGTTGATGCTGGGCCTAAGCTGCCAGATTGACCTCTGGTAGCGCTCCCAAAGCCGTCCCCTGCCGGAGGCGCACCGAGAGGAGGAACGGTCATGCGCCGCTCTACCGCGAGCGTACTCGTCGGGGTGGCCGCCCTGACACTCGTCGCCGGCTGCACCCCGCCCCCGACGGGGTCCCCAGGCACCCCGTCGGTCCCGGGCGTCGACTCGCCGACCGAGACCCGCGAGCCGATCCAGGTCAACGTCGCCGAAGCGCTCGACGTCGCTCAGCAGGAGTTCGACCTGATCGCCGGCGGCGACTGGTCGGGTGCCTGGCAGCTGTGGACCGCCGAGGCCCAGCAGTCGGTGCCGGAGGACGTGTTCGTCGAGACCAACGAGGCGTGCCCGGTGCAGGACGGCGTCGAGTTCCAGCTGCAGGAGGTGACACCGGTCGACGAGACGGCCGTCGACCTGACCTGGCGCCGCGACGACACCGTGGGCAACAGCTCACTGCGGCTGGTGCAGGACACCTGGCGGTTCGACCCGGGCGGCGGCGTGCTCGTCGAGTACGCCTCGGGCGCCGCCGACGCGATCGAGAAGCGCCGGGCGGCCGGCAACTGCCCGTCCTGACCTGAGAGGCGGATGCCCGGTCCGGTGGCAACGGACCCCGACCGTTGTGCTCCGGACCGGGCAACCTGTCGCGGCGTACCGCCTTCAGCGACGCCGCTTGTTCCGGTGCAGCGCGTCCCCCGCCTGCCGTAGCAGCTTCGAGGTACGCGACGACGGGCCCCTGCGGGACTCCACCACCGAGCTGAGCTTGCGCGCCCCGGCTGCCGCCAGCGGCACGGCGACCGCGACGACCGCCCAGCGCTTGATCATTCTGCCGACCATGGTCGCCTCCTTCGGTCGGGTATCGACACCCGGCAGACACATACCCGGCGGCCCGCTCCGCTAAGCCTGATCGGACACGATCGGCGGGGTGGACCGGCCGCAGGTGGGTGGGCGTCTCGGATCAGCCGGTGGTGGGCAGGCGCCGTAGAGTCGGCGCGGTTGCGGTCGGGCCGTCGCCGGCGTGCTCGGCGTCAACCACCAGGAACAGCTCCAACCGGTTGGCACCGGCGACGAACAGTCGCTCGTCCGGGATCAGCCCGACGAACCGGAGCTGACCGGCACCGTCGCGGGCCGCCTGGACCACGGTGCCGACCTGCCCGTTCAACGCGACCGCGACCGGTGCGCCGACCGGCACCGACTCCGGCAGGGTGCCGTGCACCAACGCCGGAATCTTGCCACGCTCCGCCCGGACGTCCTGGTACTCGGACAGATTCGTCACGGTCGCTGGCGGGCCCGTGTCGACCACAGTCAGATCGTCGACCGCCACGCCGATCAGGTCCGCCGCCGGCAGCGGCGGGAACACCGGCCGGGCGCTGGAACCCGCCTGTACGGCCGCGAAGTGGGCCGGGCCGTCGATCGTCACCGGCTCGCCCGGTCGCGGGTCGAACCGCTTGTCGGTGGTCTCCCGCTCGCCGCGCAGCGCGGAGATGCCATCGGTACGCCACGGCACCTGCACCCCGGCGTGGTCGGCGACGGTCGGCAGCAGATCGACCTGCTCCCAGTTGCGATCATCGATTCGCCCGGCCTGTTGGCCGGGCTCCTTGACGAACAGCGGCACCCAGGCGAGCTCGGCGGCGGCGGCGAACTGGTCGTCCATCTCCCGGCCGGCGACCCCCTCGCTGAAGCTGCCGCCGTGGTCGGAGGTCACCACGATCAGCGCGTCGTCGTAGAGTCCGTTCGCCCGCAGCGTGCGCAACGCCTCACCGACCAGCAGATCCGTGTAGCCGACCTGCTGCAGGTGCCGCTGATGGGTGAGCCGGGCCCACCAGGGTCCGTCGTACGGCAGCCCGCCCGGACCGTCGTACCGCATCCCGCTCGGCAGATAGGTCCACGGCGAGTGGGGCATCAGCAGGTGCAGGAAGTGCAGCGTCGGGGTGTCCCGGGGTCGCAGCGAACCGAGGAACTCGGTGAACCTGGCCGGCTGGTTCTCCTTCAACCTGCTCATCCGGAACCCGGGGCCGGCGTCCGGGGACTTGTCGTTGGCCCGGATGTCGTCGGCCACCGTCGGTTCGCGGAAACTCGCCGCCGGGTCGTCCAGCGAATCGTCCGGGGAGATCAACTGGCCGTACAGTGCCGCGGTTTCCCGCAGCATCACCGGCAGACTGCCCCGGTCCTGCCCGGGACGTCCCCGACAGTGCTGCGGCGGGCACAGCTGGGTGACGTTCTCCCAGGCCTCGACCTGGTAGGCCGGTCCGAGCAGGGTGAACAGGTTGTCCGGGTGCTGCGAGTAGTGCGGGGTCAATTCCCCGGTCGGGTACCGTCCGGTCAGCATCGCCGGCACCGCGTTGACGGTCTTGCCGCTCACCGTTGTCGCGTTGCGGTACCAGGTCGAGCCGGCGGCCAGCTGGGCGAAGTTCGGCACCAGCCCAGCGTCGATCTCACCCCGCTCGTCGAGCAGTGACACCAGCGGGAACTCGTCGAGAATGATCACGACGACCGGCGGATGCGGACCGATGCTGCGCACCGGCGCGCCGGATGTCTCTCGGCCGAGCAGCACCGCCGACGACGGCGAGGCGAAGACGAACAGCGACACGAACGCCAGCGGACCGACCGCGGCGACCCGCAGCACCTGCCGGGCGACCGTCGACCGGACGTACCCGGCCAGCAGCACCGTGGCGGCGACAGCGGCGAGCAACACCAGCAGCGGGCCACGCACATCGATCAACGCCTTTGCAATCTGCACCATGAGCAACACGGTCAGACCGCCGAGCACGATCAGATGAGTCCATCGCCGCACCGCCGGCCCGGCCAGCCCGATCAACCAGCCGAGACCCCACAACAGTACCGGTGGAACCAGCACGATCACCGCGACCAGAGCGAGTACGGCGGCCGGTCCGGCACCGTGGAAAAAGAAGAAATCCGGGCTGCGACCGATCACGTCGAGCAGCGGCTGGGTCACCACGAGCCCGCAGAGCGCGATCAACTCCACCAGGGTGGACCAGCCGGACACCCGTCGGGGGTCCGGCTTCGGGTCGTCGGCACCGGCACCGGCACCGGGCTGGGTCTGGGTCACCGTGCACTCATACCACACCGGGCCACGCCGACTGCCGGCGCAGACGACCGTACGCCTGGTTGTGCGCAAAGGCGCGCGAACCAAAGGAGAACTTAACATCTATGAATCTAGATTGCCTGTGATCACCATGGCATGATCAGCCGAACGTCGTCCTTTGCTTCCAATCAGTCACCAGTCGACCCGGTGGACCCTGCGGTCAGGTGACGGAACGGAGATCGTGTGCAGGTGATCGCATGACGGGTCCGACACCCCGACCGGGTGCCTCTCCCGCCCCGATGCGTCCGGTCGCGGCGCTACGCGTCCTGCCCGGGCTGGTCCGCGACCCGCTGCAGACCCTCGTCGGGCTCGCCGCCGACGCCGACGGCAGCATCGTCCGGCTGTCCGCCGGACCGGCCCGGCTCTATCTGGTCAGTGATCCCGCCCAGGTGGCGCACGTGCTGCGGGACAACGCGGCCAGCTACCTGCGCGACGGCCGTGGCCTGCTCTGGCGGCCCATCCTGCGGTTGTTCGGCGACGGCATCCTGAGCGAAGGTCCGGTCTGGTCGGACAGCCGCCGTACGCTGCAGCCGCTGTTCACCGCCCGCCGGCTGGACGCCCTCACCGACGACCTGGCCACGGCGATCGCGGACGCGACCGGGCCACTGGCCGACGCGGCCCGCCACGGACACACCGTCGACATCGGCGACGAACTGGCCCGGCTGGTCTGCCGCGCCATCGTCCGGGTGATGTTCGCCGACCGGTTCACCACCGACCAGGCGCTGCGGATCACCGCGGCCCAGGACACCATCGCCACCGCCGTACTGCCGAGGCTGCTCCTGCCGTTCGTGCCCAACGCGGTCCCACTGCCCCGCGACCGCGCGTTCCGTCAGGCCGTCCGGACCATCGACGACATCGTGCTGCCGGTGGTTCGGCAGGCCCGGGCCGACGGCGACGACACAGACGATGTCGTCGGGACCCTGGTCCGCGGTCGCGACCGCGACGGCCGGGGCTTCGACGAGGCGCAGATCCGCAACGACACGGTGGCCATGTTCGCCACCAGCACCGAGACCACGTACGGCGTACTGACCTGGCTCTGGCCGCTGCTGCACCGGCACCCGGCGGTCGCCGACCGGCTGCAGCGGGAGATCGACGAGGTGGTCGGCGCCGGACCGGTCCGCCGCGAGCACCTGCCGCGGCTGCGCTACACCCGCATGGTGCTGGACGAACTGCTGCGGCTGTACCCGGTCGCCTGGCTGATCCCGCGTACCGCGCTCGCCGACGACGTCATCGACGGCGTCCGCATCAAGGCCGGCGCGCAGCTGATGGTGAGCCCGTACCTGACCCACCGACTGCCCACGGTCTGGCCGGACCCGGACCGGTTCGACCCCGACCGGTTCGACCCCGACGGTACGCAAGACACCGACGCCGGTCCGTCGGCCCCGGCGTCGGCCCGGCGTCGGCAGCGGTACGCCCACTTCCCGTTCGGCGGCGGACCACACCAGTGCCTCGGCCAGCACCTGTTCTACCTGGAGGCGTCGCTGATCGTCGCCACGATCCTCAGCCGGTTCCGGGTGCGGGTGACGGACGGCCGGCTGCCCACGCCGCAGGCCGGTGCGTCGGTACGGACCGACGCACCGGTACGGGTCCGGATCGAACCGGCCGCCCTCTCCCGGACGGTCTGATGCACACGGTGTCCTCATCGGCCGCAGCGAACCTGCAGAGCGCGGCCGAGAACGGCCGGATCTGCGCGATCGCGATCCACGGTCAGCGTGACCTGGCCGAACACACCCGGGCCTACCCCGGTCTGTTCCCGGCCCGCCCGTTCGACCCGGCGGTCAGCGCCGCGATCTCGCTGGCCACCGCGTTCGCCGCGCCCTGGTGCACCCCGGAGCAGCTACGGCTGGCCAACCGGGCCGCGCTGTGGGTGTTCGCCGCCGACTGGTTGATCGACTACCAGGCCACGACCGACGACGAGATCGTCGCCCTCGTCGACCGGTGCCGCGCCGTGGCGTACGGCGCCGCAGCCGGGCCCGACGACGAACTCGGCCGATTCCTCGCCGACATCGTCGCCGAACTCGACCAGGCACCCGCCTTCGCCGACCGACGGGACCGCTGGAGGGCCGAGCTGGACCGGACGCTCACCGCCATGCACCGGGAATGGCGGTGGAAGGCGGCCCGCCGCGCCACCCCGGCGCAAGCCGGCCCGACCTTCGCCGACTACCTCGACAACGCAGACAACTTCGGGTCGACCTTCGTCAACGTGACGCACTGGCTGCGTCTGGGCGACGGGCCGACGCTGGCGCACCTGACCGAGCTGATCACCGTCAGCCGGGAGGTGCAGCGGGTGCTCCGGCTGGTCAACGACCTCGCCTCGATCAAGCGGGACACCACCTGGGGTGACCTCAACGCGCTGCTGCTGACCGCCGACCGGGGTGTCGTGGAGGACCAGATCGGACATCTGGTGGACCGGTGCCGCGACCTGCTGCGGCCGTTGGAGATCCGCTGCCCCAACCAGGCCGCCTACCTGTCCCGGCAGCTGGGGTACACCAGCGGCTTCTACCGGGTCACCGACTTCTGGGGAGAGCTGTGATGGTCACCGGAAGCCGGGCCGCGCCCGGTGGCGGACGCGCCACGGCCGACCCGGTCCCGGTCCGTGCCCGACGGTACGTCGGACCGGTCACGGACAACTGGGACCGGGCCGCGCAGGAGATCGTGGACCGGCTGCCCGGTCAGCCCTGGGGCCGCACCGATGTCTCCGTCTACGAGACCGCCCGACTGGTCAGTCTCGCCCCCTGGCTAACCGGGCACCGGGCCCGGGTGCGCTATCTGCTGGCCAGCCAGCAGCCGGACGGCAGCTGGGGCGGTCCGGGCGGCTACGCGCTGGTCCCGACGTTGAGCGCCGTCGAGGCGCTGCTCGGCGTCAGGGCCGTACCGCCGGTCCGGTCCAGCGCCACGCCACTGACCGACGCGACGCCACTGACCGACGCGACGACGCGGGGGCTGACCGCCGCGCACCGGATCCTCGCAGCGGCGGCCGGCGGGACACTGCCCGACACCCCCGCCGCTGATCTGATCGTGGCAGCGCTGGTCGGCCGGATCAACCAACGGTTACGGCACCGCCCCGGCCTGCCCGCGAGCGACCCCCCACTACGGCTGCGAGGTGAACTCGACTCCGACCGGCTGGACGCGGTGCGCCGGCTGTCCGCCGGTGGCCGGCCGGTGCCGACGAAGCTGCTGCACGCGTACGAGACCTTCGCCAACCAGGTGGCGCCGCTGGGCCGTCCAGCGGTGGCCCCCGTGCCGGCCCACCCGCTCGCGGGGTCCGGGACAGGCGGACAGGCCGGCACGGTCGGCGGTTCGCCGGCCGCCACCGCGGCCTGGCTCGCCACCATCGATCCGGTCCACACCGAGGTCGACCCGATGCCCGCGCGCCGCTATCTGGAAGCGGTGGTACACCAACACCACGGTCCGGTGCCGTGTGCCACGCCGGTCGCCGTCTTCGAACGGGCCTGGGTTCTGACCACCCTGCTGCGCGCCGACGTCGCCGTGCTGGTTCCGCCCGAACTGCCGGGATCGCTGCGTGCGGCGCTCACCCCGGCCGGAGCAGCGACCGGTGCGGGCCTGCCGCCGGACGCCGACACCACCGCCGTGGTCCTGCACTGTCTCGCGCTGCTCGGACAGCCGGCCGATCCGGCGGTGCTGCTCGGCTTCTGGGCCGGCGACCACATCGCCACCTGGCCGGGGGAGGACGGAACTTCGGTGACCACCAACGCACACGCCCTCGACAGCCTTCAGGCGGTCGGGGGTGGACGTCGCGCCGCCGACCTGGACGTACTCCACCGGTCTATCAGCGCCTGGCTCTGCGACCAGCAGCAACCCGACGGCTCCTGGCAGGACCGCTGGCACGCCTCGCCGTACTACGCGACCGCCGCCTGCGCGTTGGCGTTGTCCGCCGCCGGCACCGGAGCCCGGCCGGCTGCCGCCGTGCTGCGGGCGGTGGACTGGGTGCTGCGCACCCAACGGCCAGACGGCTCCTGGGGGCGTTGGCACGGCACCGCCGAGGAGACCGCGTACGCGGTACGGATCCTGCTCGACACCACCGACCCACCCAGTGACCGGATGCTGCGGGCCGCCCGCCGGGGCGCCGCCCATCTCGTACCGTCCACCGCCGACCAGGGGCCGGCGCTCTGGCACGACAAAGACCTCTACCAACCGGTCACAGTGGTCGCGGCGGAGATCGTGGCCGCCGGCAAACTCGCGCACCGGGCACGCGTCACCGGCGTCAACAGGCACGCTTGAGCCACGGACCGCGACGCTGCTAGCGTGCGCCGTGCCGATGCGCTCATGAACAGGCGCGGCACAGTCCGCGTATGTACGGCCAGGAGTAGCAGGCAGATGACGAGATATTCGCAGGTCAGGCCGGGGACGGTGTAATGGTGTCACGCGGATTTCACCTGCGTACCAAGATTGTCGCGCTGCTGCTGTCACTCAGCGCGCTGTGGGCATTCGCCGCGTGGGTGACCCTGCGCGACGGCCTGAATTTGTTGTGGGTGCAGACCTATGACAGCCAGATCTACCAGCCGAGCGAGCCGTTGCTGCTCGGACTGCAGTCCGAGCGACGGCTGGCGATGGAATACCTGGCCGGGCCGACCGACGAACGCCGTAGCGAACTGGTCGAGCTCCGCGAGGCAAACGAACTGCTCGCGAACGAATTTCAGGCATCCGCCCAGCACTGGTGGGCGGACCTCGCGGCCGGCGCCGGACTGGAACAACAAGTCGCCGACACGGTACGGTGGCTGACCGAGCTACGCGCCACCCGCGACGCCGTCGAGGCACGGGAAGTCGACCGGGGCAGCGCACACGGGGCCTACACCAACACGATCGCCGCGTTCTTCCAACTGTTCGGTGCACTGGGCAACCTCGACGAACGCGACATCGCCGACGACACGGCGACCCTGACCGATCTCAACCGGAGCCAGGAACTGGTCGCCCAGCAGGATGCGCTGATCGCCGGTGTGATCGTCGCCGAACGGTTCACCACAGCCGAGCACACCTGGTTCGTACAGTTGGTCGGCGCACAGGAATTCCTCGTCGACGCCACTGTGGTGGAACTGCCGGAACCGGACCGGGCCCGGTACGCGGAACTGGTCGACAGCGCCAGCTACGAACGTTTCCGCAACGCTCAGCAGCGGATCATCGCGAGCGGGCCGTCCTCCTCGTCGGCACCGTTGACCGAGGCGCAGTGGCGGCCCGCGGCCGACACGACCATGTCCGATCTGCACGCGATCGTGCTGGCCGGCGGCGACGACCTCGTCGACCGGGCCGTGCCGGTGGCACTGCTGGTGCTGCTCCGGCTGCTGCTCGCGGCCGGTCTCGGCATGCTCGCGGTCGTCGCGTCGATCATCATGTCGATCACCACCGCACGGGCGATCGTCGCCCAGCTCGAACGGCTCCGGGACGCGGCGCACCGGCTGGCCGAGGAGCGGCTGCCGGGCGTGGTCGACCGGCTCGGCCGGGGCGAGGAGGTCGACGTGGCGGCCGAGGCACCGCCGCTGGAGTTCGGCAACGACGAGATCGGGCAGGTGGGCCGCGCCTTCAACCAGGTGCAGGAAACCGCGGTGCGCACCGCCGTGGAACAGGCCGAGCTGCGGCGCAGCGTCCGCGACGTGTTCCTCAGCCTGGCCCGCCGGACCCAGGCGCTGGTCCACCGGCAGCTCACCCTGCTCGACTCGATGGAACGCCGGGAGGAGGACGCGGACAAGCTCGAGGAGCTCTTCCGGGTCGACCACCTGGCCACCCGGATGCGGCGCAACGCGGAGAATCTGATCGTGCTATCCGGCTCGACACCCGGCCGGACCTGGCGCCGCGACGTGCCGATGGTGGACGTGGTCCGGGGTGCCATCGCCGAGGTCGAGGACTACACCCGGGTGACCGTCGCTCCGATCGGGCAGGTCTCGTTGGCCGGCCGGGCCGTCGCCGACGTGATCCATCTGCTCGCCGAACTCATCGAGAACGCGTTGTCGTTCTCCCCGCCGCACACCACCGTCCAGGTCAAGGGGCAGTTCGTCGCCAATGGCTACGTGGTGGAGATTGAGGACCGCGGGCTGGGCATGAGCGACGACGAGCGGGCCGCCGCGAACGAACGGATCACCGAGCATCCGGAATTCCGGTTGTCCAGCACCGTCCGGCTCGGCCTGTACGTGGTCAGCCGGCTGACCGAGCGCACCGGCATCCGGGTGCATCTGAAGGAGTCGCCGTACGGCGGATCGACCGCTGTCGTGCTGATTCCACGGGAGCTGGTGGTGCCGGGCGACGAAGCCACCGACCCGGATCTGTGCTCCAGCGACCGGCTCCCAGCGGCTGTCCCGGCTGTTTCTGCTGCGACCGACGCCGTCGAGACGCTGCCCCTGGCGGCCGCAGCCGGCCCGGGTCGGGCCGCCGAGCGGCGTTCCACGGTACGGGCGGTCGCCCAGGTGGCCGCCACCGCCCGATCCGAGCCCGTACCGCAACCGGGCGGCGACGCGCCGACCGCACCGACAGCGGCGGGAGGTCCGGCCGGGTCGGTGCAGTCCGATCCTGACCAGGTCCGGGCCGCCCCGCCAGCCGGGTCACACACATCGACCTACACCCCGTCCGGGCTACCCGTCCGGGTACGCTCCGCAGCCGCCGGATCCGCCGGTGGGCCGGGCGCGAACCCGCCCGACAGGTCGCAGCTGGACGGGCACCCGGAGAGCGAACCGGCCGATCCCCCGGCCCGCCCGGCCGAGCAGGTACTGCGGATGATGAGCGCATACCAGAGCGGGACGAGGCAGGGTCGATCGGACGCGGCGCAACTGCCTGACGCGCCGCCACCCGAGGATTCCGCGGCAGCGCCGCAACGACAGTCACCGGCCACCGCCCCGGTCGGCGACGACCGGAAACCACCATCGGCGTGAGCCTCAGCGCTAGGGCTGGCACGAACAGGAGAACCACTGATGCAGCAGACCGCTTCGATCGCGGACCTCACCTGGTTGCTCGACGATCTGGTCGGTCGGGTCAAGCAGGCCGAGCATGCGATCGTGCTTTCCGTGGACGGCCTGTTGATGGCCTCCTCGGCCGGCCTGGGACGCGACGACGGCGAGCACCTCGCGGCGCTGGCCGCCGGAATTCAGAGCCTCGCCCGCGGGGCCGGCAAACGGTTCCGCGGTGGGCCGGTACGACAGACCATCATTGAGATGGAGTCCTCGTTCCTGTTCGTCACGGCGGCCGGGCACGGTGCCTGCCTCGCCGTACTGGCCAGCGAGGAGACCGACGTGGGGCTGATCGCCTACGAGATGGCGATGCTGGTGACCAGGGCCGGCAAGTACCTGGCCTCCCGCAGCCGCCCGGCCGAGAACCACACAGAGAAGTGACCCGGCGACGATGAGCCAGTCCGACGAATCCGGTGAGGACCGGTGGATCGACGACCACGCCGGGCCGGTGGTCCGTCCGTACGCCATGACCGGCGGACGCACCCGGCCACGCCGCGGCCGGTTCGACCTCATCTCGTTGGTGCTGGCCAGGCCACGGACCCCACCCACGGAAGCCGGTCTCGGCCCGGAGCACCTGTCGATCCTGGACCGCTGCCGCGAGCCGCTGTCGGTGGCCGAAGTCGCGGCCTACCTGGATCTGCCCCTCGGCACCGTCCGGGTCCTCCTCGGCGACCTGCTCGAACACGCACTGGTCGAGGTACAGGAACCCCGTTCGGCGTCGAACCCGACTGACGACAGCGTATTCGAGGCGGTTATCAATGGACTACGAGCGCTCTGATCCGGCCGGCACCAGGCCGATCGCACCGACCGCGGTGAAGGTGCTCATCGCCGGCGGTTTCGGGGTGGGCAAGACGACCCTGGTCGGCTCAGTCAGCGAAACCCGGCCACTGCGCACCGAGGAACTGCTCACCGAGGTCGGGGTCGCGGTGGACGACGTCTCCGGCGTGGAGGAGAAGTCCACCACCACGGTGGCGATGGACTTCGGCCGAATCACCATCAGCGAAGATCTGGTGCTCTACCTGTTCGGCACCCCCGGCCAGGAGCGATTCCTCTTCGTCTGGGACGAACTCGCGATGGGCGCGCTCGGTGCGGTGGTTCTCGCTGACACCCGGCGGCTGGCCGACTGTTTCCCGTCCATCGACTACTTCGAGCAGCGGGGCACCCCGTTCATCGTCGCGGTCAACTGCTTCGACGGTGCCCGGCAGTACGCGCTCGGCGAGGTCCAGTTGGCGCTGAACCTCGATCCGGAGGTGCCGGTGGTGCTCTGCGACGCCCGGCACCGGCAGTCCGGCAAGGAAGTCCTGGTGAAGCTACTCGAACACGCCCGGGATCACTCACGCCGGTCGGCCGCTGTCGGATAGCCCCGCCGGACAGCCGCCGGACAGGCCGACCTCCGGCACCGGCCGGCGGGACTTCCGGCCCTGCCGCCCTGCCGGGAAATCCCCTGACAATCGATGTGTCGGAGAGAGCGCCGGACACCGACACCGATCAACGACAGGGAGGGGATCGAGATGGCACGCACCACACACCCGGCACCAGCCACGACCGACAGAGGATTCGCCACCACGCCCGCCGAGGCCCGGTTCGGCGAGGTGGTCTGGGCAGTGACCAGACTGGCCCTCGGATTCGTCTTTCTCTGGGCTTTCCTCGACAAGCTCGCCGGCCTCGGCAAGGCGACCCCCAGCGAGCGCGCCTGGATCAACGGCGGATCCCCGACCACCGGGTACCTCAGCAACGTGGAGGGCCCGTTCAGCGAGTTCTTCAGCGGCATGGCCGGTCAGGCCTGGGCCGACTGGTTGTTCATGGTCGGCCTGCTCGGCATCGGCGTGGCGCTGATCCTGGGCGTCGGAATGTGGGTCGCCGCAGCATCCGGCTCGTTGTTGCTGGCCCTTATGTGGCTGGCGTCGCTGCCGATCGCCACCAACCCGTTCCTGGACGACCACCTGGTCTACGCCCTGGTGCTGCTCGGCCTGGCCACGACCGGCGCTGGCCTCCGGTACGGCCTGGCCAACTGGTGGCGGAACCTGCCGCTGGTACGGCGCAACGCCTGGCTCCGCTGACCCACCCCGAGTCGGTCGACCGTCACGGCCCCGCTGAATTCACTCGGCGGGGCCGACCGCTGCCCGCGCACTTCGACGGCAGGGAATGCACATGAGCGCCGGCTGCGGTGATCACCGCAGCCGGCACCCACGTCCATCAAACGGCAGCTACCGAGCGTCCGAACCGGACGCTCACCGCTCCTGCGGTCGTCGCCTGAACCAGGCGATCGTCACTGCTCCTCAATCCTAGAGAGCCGCCGCCGGTTCGGTAATGGATTGTGGGCCATCCCACGTGGCTGTGGCCGGCCAGTGCCCGCAGACCGGATGATCAGTGACCCCCGCCCGGGACAAGCATTGACCGCCGCACCCGGATGCCGGTTTTCCTCGACCGACCGCCCCCTGGCCAGCGCCAAATGGTGTCCGGAACGAGATCCGGACCAGCGAACGCCGGCCGCCTGACCACTGACAATGGCCGAAGTGTTGCGGAATCGATGGCCAATGCGTCAGACTCAATTCCGAACACGGCCGTATCCCGAGGAGTGAGCATCTGTGGCCAAGAAAGTCATTACTCTGCTGACCGACGACCTCGACGGCAGCGAGGCCGACCGGACGGTCGAGTTCTCGCTGGACGGTGTCACTTACACCATAGATCTGTCCGAGAAGAACGCCGGCAAGCTGCGCAAAGCCCTAGACACGTACATCGCCGCCGGCACCCGGGTGAGCCGCAGCAGCGCTGGCGGTCGAGGGGGTCGCGGGAGCTTCTCGGCCGCGCCGGCCCGCTCCGACCGCGAGCAGAACCGCGCCATCCGCGAATGGGCGGCCAGGAACGGCTACCCGGTCTCCGAACGCGGTCGCATCCCGGCAAACGTGATCGCCGCCTACCACAAGGGCTGACCACCCGTCGGGTACATTCCCGGCAGAGGTGCCCACGCGTCACTCGGGCAGCTAGGTTATCGGCGCCGGCGGCGGCGCCGGACGATTTCGTCCGGCGGCAGGGCGGACATCCGCCGGCGCCACCGCCCTCCTGGTCGGATGGCTGGGAGGCACGCGATCAGTCGAACGACACATGATCGAACGCGAACTCACCACTCATCTCGGCACGGCGTGACAGCAAGGCATGCAACTCGCCGGCCAGCTCGTGGCGCTTGCGTAACTGCGGCTCACCGAGCTCCAGGATGGTCAACCGCTCCCCCACGGCCGCCGCCGCCAGGTCTTCAGCGAATCGTCCGGGCGCTATCCCGCAGTGCAGCCGGTGCGGCCAGATCCGTACCCTTTCGAACAGCAACCCACCCTCGCCGGCAGTCAGCCAGGCCCAGCCCTCCGCGCCCCCGTCCTTCCACTCGACATGCAGGCTACGCAGGAGCGGATCGGACAGCTGCCGGCTGACGAAGGCCTCCACTGCCCGGACGCGTGCCACCGCACCCAGATCGTTGACCTGGCCGGTCCGACCGTCCGGCAGCCGGCCGACGATGTCCCGGTAGCTGATGTCCCCAACGATCTCACCGGGCCGCAACCCGGCCGTGCTCTGCTGGAACGTCCGTGCGTCGAGCACGTACTCCACCACCCGCCGGCCCGGACCGGTCGCCCTCAGCGCCGCCGACTCGACCCGGAGCACCGCCAAGCCCACCGCCTCGCACACGGCATCGGTCATTCGTTCGTCGCGACGCTGCTCGGCGGTCCGGTCGGCGGGGTCGACGAAGTCGGCCACGAAGACCGGACGGTAGTCGTCGGCACCACAGACCACGAGATCGAACCGCGCCCGAGTGGCCACACTCCACTGCCGGGTGGTGACACCCGGTGGACGTCCACCCACCAGCTGCCCGAGCCGCCGGCCCGGCACGATGACACAGCCGGCACGGTCGAACAGCTCGCCGCGCCGAACGCCCGCAGCGTGTTCCGCGAGGCTGAGAACCGGGCGCAGCCAGGGCTCCCGGACGTCGTCGTCGTTGGTCATGGATCGTGTCCTTGGCTTCCTCGCCACGCCGCGACCGGCGGGACCTGCCCATGCTAGACGCCCGTCAGCCAGGGGTGGACGGCGGCGGTACGTGTGGGTCAGCTCGGCGACAGCGGCACGCGGTCAGCGTCGCCGACGCGCCGGCTGGGCGGAGGTCAACCGCAACGCGAGCTCCGGACAGTTCGCCACGGCACGGTCGGCGTGCCGGCGCAGCTCCGCAGGCACCGCCGGCTCCCGGCTGCCGTCCCGGGAAATCGGAAAGCCCCAGTCGTCACGGGTCAGCAGCTCGGGCAGCAGCTCGATGCAGAGACCCCGACCGTCACAGCGAGCCCAGTCGATCTGCAACCGTGCACCGTGCGGATCGTTCACCTGTCGTCACTCCTAACGGCGCCACCCGGTGAAGGCCGTGTGTGGAGCAGCTCCACGCTGGCATCCTGTCCGCCCTGAAGCTGAAGGACGGAGCTGCACGAGATACACCGTACCGTGTTGGTCTATGGCTGAACACGAAGGCGTCCGTACCGGCAGACATTGAGTTCTCGCGATGCATGTCCGTTCTGGTCTTCGTGACGAAGTTTCGGCACGAGGTGTTCGGCGATCGGCACCTGGCCCGCATGGAGGCGATCATGGGCCAGGTGCCGCGACTTCGAGAAGGGCGTCTCCTCGCGCACTACTCGGGCCTGACGGCCCTCCCAGCGCGGGCTCTCACCCCGCCCTGAGTGCCGGAACGCTGGCCCGCAATCCGATAGCCCTCGGAGTCACCGTACGGCGGGATGGCACCGGCTTCGGGCGGTCGCCGGGCGACGAGGTCGCCGTCGGCGCCAGCGTCGGGCAGCCAGCCCGGCGGGTCCGCCGGCTGGAAGACCGATCCCGGCTTGCGGTACATGTCCAGCAGGCTGGACGGTACGGAGGCGGCGGCCCGGCCGCCGACGTAGGAATCGACCGGGTGCTCTGCCTGACCTACTACCGCAGGCGGACGGTCCCACATCGGCCCGGTCGGCTGATACTCGGCAGGTTGGTAGCCGGCAGGACCGGCAGGTCGGTAGCCGACGGGAACGGCAGGTCGGTAGCCGGCAGACGCGCGGTCGCCCGGCGGGTCGGCGTGCAGCCAGTCGGTCGGCGGACGGACGGCTGCCTCGTCGGTCGTCAGTCCCGACCGCCGGTGCGATCCCCCGGGGGCCTGCCCCCCGGGTCGGGGAGCGTCGTCGGTGGCCCGCCGCCGCGACCGGGGCCGCACCCACAGCAGCAGACGCCAACCGAGCGCGCCCAGCACGGCCGCCAGACACCCGGCGTTGACCGCCACCATCCAGGTCTGGCCGCTGTCCGTGCCGGTTCCGACCGAGTGGCCGAGCGCCGCCGGCCAGGCGGCGTACGCCAGCCAGTGCAGCGCCCGCCACAACCGCACGCCGATCCGCCGACGCAGCAGACTGGTCACCACCAGCACCAGCATCACGTCACCGGCGAGCGTGCCCAGCCCCATGTACAGCGGCCGGTACTCGGCGCCGAACGGCACGAACAGGTCGTACACCCGGAGCTTGGCGTACGGATCGAAAAGCAACGTGACCACGTGGACCGTCAGCAGCCCGACCGCCAGCAGCGCCGCATTGCGGTGGACCAGGCTCACTGCGAACCGGGGCAGGCCGAACACCGGTCGGCCCGACCTGCTGCCCACCCCCAGCACCACGACCGCCGACAACAGGACGAGCGCCGTCACCCCGGTGCCGCGCGCGACGAACCACCCTGCCTCCGTCACTGTGTCTCCTCCTCCGCGGACCAGCCTCCGACGGTCCGCACCGTGCCGTCCACAGCCACCAGCCGGGCCGGCGCGCCGAGACCTGCCAGCCACCGATCGGCGGTCGCACCCCGCACCAGCGCTGCGGTGCTCAACGTGTTCGCCCGCAGGCAGCTGTACGCCGCCACGGAGACGCTGCGCCACACCCGGCCCGCCGGCGTACCGGTGCGGGGGTCGACGATGTGGTGCATCGTTGCGTCTCCGGCGGTCCACTGCCGGCTCACCGTGCTCGAGGTGGCCACCGCGCCGCCGGCCGGCAGACCGATCACGCACACCGGATCCGATGGACGGTCCTGCACCCGGATCCGCCAGCGTCCCTCCGGGGCCGACCCTGCGGTGGCGATGTCGCCGCCGAGGGCGACCAGCACACCGACCCGGCACCGGCGCGCGACGTCCCGGGCACAGCGGTCGGCCGCCCAGGCCTTCGCGGTCGCGCCCAGGTCCAGTTGCACCCCGTCCGGTACGGCCAGATCGGTCCCGTCAAGCCGGATCTGACGCCAGTCCGCGGCCGGCGGGACGGTCTGCGGCACGGCGGGCCGTCCGTGCAGGGTCACCCAGCGCAGATCTTCGTCGTAGCCCAGCCGGCACAGCGCCGACCCGACGGTCGGGTCGACGTCGCCGTCGGTCTCGCGGGCCGCCCGCAGCGCCACCGACACCAGGCCGGCGAGCAGCGGGCTGATCCGCACCGGCGTTCCTCCGCTGCGGCATGCCCGGACCAGTTCGGAGTCGGCGCGGAACCGGCTGCAGGCGGCGTCGACGGCGGCCAGCACGTCCTCGACGATCGTTCGGGCCGCCGGCACCGCCGCAGGGTCGCTCACCACCACCCTGGCGAGGGTTCCCCACACCTGCCACTGTGCACAGTCTGGCCCGACCGGGAGGGTTTCCAGCAGCGGCATCGCCTCACGACCCGCCGGAGGTGGCCTGGCCGGGTTGGCCACCACCGCCGGTCACCGGCGGAAACTCGGCCGTCGGCGGGGCCCGGTCGACCGGCTGGTCCGGTTCGGTCGCGCCGTCCGGGGCAGGTTGTCCGTCGCCGGCCGTCGCCGCCGGATCGGTACCCGCCTCACCCGGATCGGGTTGCCCGTCGGCACCGGCCGGCTGCGGCGCAGTTTCGCCCTGCACGCTACCCGCCGGAGCGTTCCCCTCCTGGTCCGCCGTGTGATCGGCGTGCGCCACCACGGCGACGCCGAGCGTGCCGGCGATGCTCGCCACGGCCAGCCCGCCGGTGATCATCGTGACCCGCCGCAGCCCCAGCTCCCGCTCCCCCACGTGGCCTCCCGAATCGCCGTGCTCGGCGGACCACCCGCCGTCAACCCGGGATACGGCTCGGACAGATACCCGGTTCAACCGACTGGGCACACACCCCCGGCGGGTCCGCCAGGTTTTACCGGCGGCGGATTTACAGCGCCGATGATCAATGGCACCGTGTCCACAGCGGAGGGCGACCGCCCCTGCCACGGGTGGACGGCCGGACCGGCGGCCACCTGTCGTCAACGGAGGGAAACTGGATGTCGACAAGGACAACGACGAGGTCCGCAGCGGCAACCCTGATAGCGGCGGCAGCGGCACTGCTGATGATCGTCGCGGCGGCACCCGCCAGTCAGGCGGCACCGCCGCACTTCGCGCACCTCAATCCGGGCGGAGCGCCGGCGCTCACCGAGAAGGTCCCGGTCAATGTGGTCTTCCTCGGCTACAGCCGGACGCAGGTGGACCGGTCGGCGTACCTCGATGAACTGCCGCAGCGCTACGAGCCGGTGGTCCGCTCCCGGCTGTGGTACGACCAGGTCGAGAAGCTCGGTCTGACCTACACCTACGACTACCGCGTCCGGTACGCGAACAAGCGGTACGAGGACCGGTTCTTCGCCGAGCTGGAGCGGCTGGCCACGCCCGCGCCGCTCACCGTCTACCAGGAGCTCTACAACGAGCAGCAGGGCAACGTCGCCACCATCACCGACAACCACCACATCGACGCGCCGAGCGTGGAGCGGTGGTTGGCCCTCAACCCACCGGCCGGCGTCGACACCCGACGCAACACCATCTTCTTCATCAACTGGTTCGGCCGGTCGGACTTCAAGTTCCACGTCTACACCAAGACCGATGAACCTGACCCGGACACCGGGCACAACTTCGGCGCCGAACGGGACAGCCGGAAGATCTCCGCGTGGGGCGGTACCACCGCCGACGACGAGGAGAACGGCCTCGGTTCCACCCGGCGGGTGTGGTTCCACGACCTGTCGGCCGGGCCGGAATCGTGGACCGAGAACTGGAACGTCGATGATCCCGACCTCGACGGCAACGGCGTCGAGGACTACCGGATGCCGCCGGTCTGGGAGTACGCCGCCGACGGCTACCGCTCCCCCGACGCGCTCACCGGCGACCTCGCCCTGACTACCCGCTACGTGGCGATCAACCTGCTGTTCACCACGTCGCCGCTCTATCCGGCGGAGCTGCCGAGCGCCGAACCGCCGAAGTCGATCAACATCGACAGCAACGTCTACGAGGGCTGGGAGGGCGTCGACGCGTCCGTCCGCTATATCGACGAGGAGCTACTGCAGCTGGAGTTGCGGGAACTGCGGTGGCGCAACGTGCTGGACTACGACGGACAGAACCTCCCGTTCGAAGGTGACGCCGAGCGCTGCTACTACGCGGTGATGATCGACGACGAGTCCTGCTACCCGGAGCTTGGCTACCCGCCGTTCGCCAACTTCTACCTGCAGAACAGTTTCGAACTCGACCGGGTGCTCGACGATCAGGACCGGGTCGACTACGAGCTGCCGGTGTTCAGCTACGCGTTGCCGGCCGGCACCCCGGTGCCGGCGCTGGGCTTCGCCGACGACGACTACACCGACGGTACGCAGTCGTACGTCTTCGCATTCGTCTCCCCGGAGATCGTCGACGCCGGGTACGGGCTCACCACCACGCTGATCCACGAGGTGGGACACCACCTGGGAATGAGTCATCCGCATGACGGCTACGACAGCGAGACCGGCGTCGACTACGGCCCGGAGGACGACTTCTTCTTCGCCTGGTCCGGCGACCAGGTCAACTCGATGATGAGCTACATCGACCTGAACTGGGACTTCAGCCAGTTCGACCGGGACAACAGCGACCGGTTCCTGACCGCCGCGTACAACGAGGCGGCGAACCGGCTCGCCGAGTCGGTGTTGGACGGTCCGCACCCCGGCCGGGCCCACCGTGACCTGCGTGCCGCCGACCGGTTGATCGGTGCGGCGGAGCACGCGCTCGCCCGGCACGACTACCGGCGTGCGCTGGTCCTCGCCGAGCAGGCGTACGGCAAGGTCGTCGACGCCGCCGGGCGGGCCGGAGTGCCGGCCGGGACCGTGGCCGAGCAGATGTCCGCCCGGGCGCAGCAGGCCCGCGCCGCGTCCGAGGTGACCGGACCGCACGAGTTCATCGACACTTTGGGCCCGGACAGCCCGCGTAGCCAGCCCTGACCAGCAGGTAGCGGGAGACCAGGAGCCGGGCGGCCTGGGCCGCCCGGCTCCTGCGTACCCGCGAACGGCCGCCGCGCCGGTGCCCGTGCCCGTCCGACCGGTGGGGCGGGATCGGGCCGGGTGAGCCGGCGCACTACCTGTAAAGCGTCCTAGGACGAGTTCGCTGGCCTGGGCCACGCCAGCGACCGGACCTGTCAGCGGCAGTGCGGGCGGGGCAGGTCGGGGTCGCCGTCAGGGCGGGAACGGTCGCGGGCCGGGGCTCGGCTTTGGTCGGACGCGGCCGCCGTCGTGCTGACGGCGGCCGGCGCCCGGGTCGTCAGGTCAGGTCAGGTCACAGCGGCGGGTAAGCGTTCGCCATCAGCTCCTGGAACTGAGCCGAGAACCAGTGCCCGGAAACCGGCGCGTTCGGCAGGGCACCACTCATGTTGTTGTTGTTCCGCGGGTTACCCGTATACGTCGGGTCACACATCCGGTCGAAACCCTTACCCTCGTCGTTCGGGATCTCCCGGCTCGACCCGTCCGACTCACCCGGCGGCTTGATCCACACGTACGCGTCGATACCCGAAGCGGGCGCCGCGGTCGGACGCTCGCCCAGACCGGCACCCGACTGGTTGCACCAGTTGCCCTTCTGGAACCGCCGGTCGATCCGCGACTCGTCGACGCGGGTGTCCACATCGGTGGCGTTGCTCGGACCGGTCGGCCGCGCCGAACCACCCCAACCGTTACGCGACGTGTCGATCAGCATGCCGACACCCGACGGGAACCCAGCCTGCACCAACCGCTGCCGGAACGCCTGCGCGAACGACAGCTCGTCGTTGTAGTTGTTCCAGTCGATCCACGACGACTGGCGAGTGTTGCTGTCCACCGTGATGTACGGCTCCCGCAACGCCGAGTAGTTCGCCGTGTTCGTGATGAACCCGTGCACATCCGACGGCGACGCACCCGACGCGTTCGCCGCCTGCGCGATGATCTGCGCCGTCGGACCGAAGTTGTCCTCCCAGCCGATCCAGCCGTGGTGCCCGGCGTCGATGTAGTTGTACACGTTCGGCACGTCACCCAGCTGCGAGATCGCGTAACCGACACCCGTCACGTAGTTGCCGTTCGCCAGCATCACGTCACACTCAGGCGTCGCCGTCGGCCGGCTGCCCACGTTCGTGATCAGGTTCGGCAGCGAATCGATCTCGATCACCGCCACGATCCGCAGATTCCGGTACGCCGCCCGACCCACGATCTCCGCGATCGGATCGATGTACTCCGTCCGGTACGCGCCAATCTCCGTCGGACCCAACTCACCGTTGGACGCCAACGCCGCACAGTCGCGACCCGGCAGGTTGTAGATCACCACCTGGAAGACCAGCGGACGGCTACCGTTCGCCGCGTCCTGCCGCACCGCCTCGTCCAGATGGTCGGCCAGACCCATGTCACCCGTCGTCGGGCTGTTGTTGCCGTAGATCGCGCTCGTGCGGTCCAGCCACACACCCGTCGGCTCGTCCGCGATCCGGCTACCACCCGCCTCAGCCGCCGCGTTCGCACTCCAGATCGGGTTCACGTACACATCCGCGCCCACGTACGGGTTGTCCACCCGCGGCCCACCCGGCGGCGGAGACGTCGGGGGCGCCGTCGTCGGCGGCGGCGCGGTGGTAGGCGGGGCGGTCGTCGGCGGCGCCGTGGTGGGCGGGGCGGTCGTCGGCGTGGTGCCACCGTTGCACGCCACCCCGTTCAGGGTGAACGCGGTAGGGCTGGAGTAGCTGCCGGTCCACCGCCCGTTGAAGCCGATCGAGGTGGACGACCCCGTGCCCAGGTTGCCGTTCCACGAGGCGTTCGTCGCGGTAATCGCGCCAGAGCTGCCGCTCCAGTTCGCCGACCAGCCCTGAGTCAGGGTCTGACCGGACGGCAGGGTGAAGCGCAGGCTCCAGCCGTTGACCGGATCCTGCCGATTGCTGATGGTGATGTTGGCGGTGAATCCGCCGGCGCCGGAGCCTTCGTTCCAGGTGTTGGCCTGGTAGGTGACGTTGCAGACAACTGCGGCGTGGGCAGCGGTGGTCGGGATGATCAAGGCTGCGGCGACCAGCGCGGTAGCGCCACCGACGGCCAGCAATTTACGGTGTACGGTGCGTTTCGGGACGGATGACATCGCATTCTCCTACAGATCCGCAGGGCTACCACCACGGGCCGGAGTGTCGACCTGGACCGGTTGCCGGCCGAATCCGCCGCGGACGGTGCGGCCGCACGGTCGAGGCCGGTGGACGTGGTGGGCTGGAGAGGAGTGCCCGGCGCCGGACGGTGGTCACCCGGCTGTCCCCTCGGTCTGAACGAGCCGCTCGCGTTGGCTCCCGGTGCGGCTGAGGCGAATTCTGGCACGTGAAGATGATCGATACAATCATCGGTTCAGCCGGCCTGGACGGACGGGGTGAAATCCGGTCGATCGGGTTGACATGGTCTGCGAGCATGATCGCCGTGACCAAGCTGAACCAGATCATCGCGGTGGAGAAGGGCGTCAAGAGCAAGTCCTTCGCGGAGTTGACCGAGGCGCACCACGTGGTGCAGAAGCAGCCGCTGTTGTCCGGCATCTCCCGCACCTACCAGCCGAAGGACGAGGAGGGTGAACAGTTCCCGCCCGAGTCGACCCGGGTGCAGGTGCACGCCGAGCAGGTGCTGCGGGACGTGGCAAAGACGCTGACCCGGCTGTTCGACGTGACCGCCACCAAGGACTGGGCGAACACCCGGGCCACCGCCGACGTGGTGGTTGACGGCCGGACCCTGGTCACCGCCGCGCCGGTGTCGTACCTGCTGTTCTTGGAGAAACAGTTGGTCGACCTGCACACCTTCGTCAAGAAACTGCCCGTGCTGGACGCAGCCGAGTCGTGGAACCGCGACGAATCAACCGACTCCTGGCGTACCGAACCGGTGCGTACGGTCAAGACGAAGAAAGTGCCCCGCAACCATGTCAAGGCCGAGGCGACCGACAAACACCCGGCGCAGGTCGAGGTCTACTACGAGGACGTACCGGTCGGCTACTGGACGACGGTGAAGTTCTCCGGTGCGCTGCCGGCCCGGCGGGTCAACGAGTTGCTGGACCGGATCGCTGCGCTGCAGACCGCGGTCAAGTTCGCCCGCGAGGAGGCCAACGGCGCCGAGGTCACCGACCAGCGCATCGGCGACGCGGTCTTCGGCTACCTGTTCGGGTAGTCGCAGAACACCTGCTGCCGGGTAGCATCACAGTCTCCCCCGGGCTGAAGCCCCGGGGGTGGCCGTCAGCCGGGTTAGCGCCGGCTGACGGCGGAGGAGCACCAAGCTGAAGCTGACGACGAATCTGACGAAGCGGTCCCAGTGCGGGTTCGAGTCCCGCCCCCGGCACCAGCCACACCGGGGTGGCCCAACTGGCAGAGGCAGCCGCCACACATTCAGGCTCTCGCTCCACGCTCAGCATTCGCCGCCGGTCGTCAGGTCGAGAAGGGACGGACAGGGACAGCTGGATGCTGGTTCGAATCCAGCTCGCGCCTCCAACGCGGCGCGGTAGTTTAAGGGCAAAACCCGGCGTCATGAAGAGTGATCTGTCCCTTTTAAATGTGCTGACGGCAGCAAATGGGCGGCAGCCCAGAGGCCCGGAGACAGGACAGCTCTCCGGGCCTCGCCATGCCCGGACCGGTCTGGGTCGGTCACCGGTAGACCCAGCGGTGATAGGCGCCCAGATCGACGTTGCCGCCGCAGACGACCGCCACGACGCGCCGCCCAGCAAAGCGGTCGCGGTCCTCGAGCACGGCGGCGACGCCGAGTGCGGCTGACGGCTCGCCAGCCGAGCCGGCGTCCCAACGCGTCGCACCGGTACATCGGCGTATCGAGGAACACGGGGTCGATCACCCGGCGTGCGGCGTGAATCCGGTCGAGGTCGAGGCGTGTCCTGGGCACGCTGGGACGGTACCCGCAGCAGGACCCGGGGACCTTCCCCTCAGCTCACGTCCGGCCGACATGTTGATCGACGACAGACAATTTACAACCCGGTCGGTGCGCCGTATCGTCCTCTCCATCGGACGACAACACGGGGGATGTCTGAAATGGTCGATTCCGGCACGCCACGGACCAGCTTGGCGGACAGCCACGTACTCGCGGCCCAGCAGTGGGTCAACGCCACCTATGCCGGCGCGCCGGGATACCTCAGTTGCCCGGAGGACGGTCGCACCGGCTGGCCGACCGTGCTGTCGCTGACCCAGGGGCTGCAGTACGAGCTCGGTATCTCGCCGACGGTGCAGAACTTCGGGCCCGGCACTTTCGCCGCGGTCCGCACCCGCAACCGGCTGCCGGCCGAGGAGACCAACACCAACCTGGTCCGCATCTACAACGCCGCGCTGTGGTGCAAGGGCTACTGGGCCGCCTCCGATCAAGGAGTCTGGACCACCGATTCGGAGGGCTCGTTCAGTCAGCTCTACACCGACGCCGGGCTCGCGTACGCCAGTCTGTCGGCCCGTCGGGCGATGTGGCCGCACGTCGCGCGGGCGATGCTGCGGATGGACCAGTTCCGTCTGGTGCCGCAGGGTGACAGCGTCATCCGGGGCATCCAGCAGCGGTTGAACTCACGCTACGTGGCCGGCGTCGGCATCCCGGCGATGAGCCTGGTGCCCTGCGACGGGTTCTACTCCCGGGACGTGCAGCAAGGGCTGATGATGGCCATCCAGTACGAGGTCGGCATCCCGCTGGGCTCGATCAACGGCAACTTCGGGCCGGGCACCCAGGCCGGGCTGCGTGGCGTCGGCTCCGGCCCACTCACCGGCGACCTGCGGCACCTGTTCCGGTCGGCCTGCTACGCCAACTCACCGACCATGCTGCCGGGCGACCCGCAGCTGCCGCTGGCGTACCAGCCGCAGGACATCGACACCGACGTGGAGACCGCCACCCACCTGGCGTGGCTGCGCGCCTTCCAGCGTTTCTCGCAGATCCCCGAGAGCGGCACCAACGACTACACCACCTGGGCCCAGCTGCTCGTCTCCTGCGGCGACACCGGCCGGCCCGCCACCGGCTGCGACTGCATCACCGAGATCACCGCGGCCCGTGGCGCACAGCTCGTCGCGGCCGGCTACCGGATCGTCGGGCGGTACCTCGACGAGCATCTGCCACCGTCGGACCCGTACTTTCTGGACAAGGCACTCAAGCCCGGCGAGCCGCAGACCATCCTGGACGCCGGGCTACGGTTCTTCCCGATCTTCCAGTACAACGGCACCCAGCTGGTCAACTTCACCTACCCGAAGGGGTACGACCAGGGGCGGATCGCCCATCAAAAGGCCGTAGCGCACCGGATTCCCGCCGGTACCTGCATCTACTTCGCCGTCGACTTCGACGCTCTGGACGTCGACATCGACAGCGGAGTCAAGCCGTACTTCCAAGGGGTGAAGGCGGCGCTCGCCGAGTTGGGCGGCCACTACCAGTTCGGAGTCTACGGCTCGCGCAACGTCTGCAGCCGCGTCTCGCAGGAGGTCGGCGCCCGGTGGTCGCTGGTTTCCGGGATGTCCTGGGGCTACTCCGGCAATCTCGGCTTCCCGCTGCCGGCGAACTGGTCGTTCAACCAGATCCGGGAGTACGAGTTCGCGCCCGGCTGGGGGCTGGACCACGACGTCTGGCGGGACGGAGCCGATCCGGGTGTCGCCGCGCTCGTAGCTGGCCAGTGAGTGAGGAGCCCGAGATGATCACCAGACGTATCCTGCTCGGCGGCGCTGTCGGCACCGGTGTGCTCGCCCTGACGCCCACTGGCGCCGCCCGCGCGACCGGTGCGGCCGAGGCGCGGAACGGAATCCACGAGGTATCCGCAACCGGCTGGCGGATCGATCCGGCCACCATCGGTGTCCACCGGATCGAGGGTTCCACCGTCTCGGTGGCGTTGCGTCACGGCCCCACCGCCGTGGTGCTGCTGCACGTCGCCCGCCGCTGGCACTACGAGATCGGCCCGGTCGACACCGGCGAAGGCGGCGGCGTCGCCGGTTACGTTGCCGACCGCGCGGAACACATCGCCTTCGAGTCCAACTATCTCTCCGGCACCGCGATCGCCCTGCACCCGACCGCCTATCCACTGGGCGGTAGCGAGCCACTGTGGCCGCATCAGGAGGCGGTCGTGCGGGACATTCTCGCCGACTGCGAGGGCACCGTGGCCTGGGGTGGTGACCTGTCGCCGGTGACCTCCTCGCACTTTCACATCACGGCCCGACCCGGTGACCGGGCCCTGACCCGGGTAGCCGCCCGGCTGGGATCCGGCGTCCATGTGCCGCGCCGGACACCAACGGTCGTCGCCGGGTAGGCCGGCGCCGACACGCCCGGCCGAGGGTGGCCGGTCGTGCCGGCCACCCTCTGTCCTCCGGTAGGGGTCAGTCAGTTCACGGGCAGGGCTGCCAGGCCAGGTGGTACATCGTCTCGATGCTGCCGTCCGTCGAGTCCATGGTCAGGAAGCTGACGTCCGTCGACGATCCCTTGCTCAGGCGCAACTCGGTGTTGATGTTGAGGTTGCGGATCTCGCCACACGGATGCCAGACCACGGAGGCGATCGGCACCTCGTCGCTCACCATCCAGTTGTCGTCCAGCGGAGCCGGAATCGGATGGCTGCTGAAGGTGCCCTGAGTCATTCCCTGGAAGTAGTAGTTGGCCCGCTGCGTGGCGATGGCACCTGGGCTGAGCAGCCCGTAGCCACGGTAGTCCACCTTCACGATCGCGAAGGTGTAGCCCGCCGGCGCGTGCACCAGCACGTTGAGCTGGCAGTTCCGGCGACCGTCGGTGACCGAGATACCCGGACCCGCCTGTACCAGGTAGTCGCTGTAGATGGTGGTGAAGGCGGTGTTGTCCGGCGAGACGGCGACGTCGGCGGTACCTGGTCGACAACCGGAACCCGCCATCGCGACGAGATCGATCACGACGTGGTCGTCCGGTGGGTCATCCAGGATCCCCTTGGCGGACGCGGGTGCACCCGAGATCAAAGATGAGGCGAGCAATGCAAGCACCACGCCGCCACGCGTCAGCAGTTTGCGCATGAAACCTCCTCCGTAGGGTGATGCGACGATGCGTGCGCAACAATCTACGTACAGCATTGATCGTTGTCAACGTAAATTCAATTGCTCGGAGTGGTTCCAGAAATTGATCGTACGCCATCTCGCCGCCAACCCGCCAACCGAACAGACGGAGTAGGCAGCGACCACGCAAGGCAGGCAAACCACCCATAACATGCCTAGAGGTCGATCAATTTGCCTCCAATGACTGACTAGTTGATCCCACCCAAACGGGCCCACCACGTGCGACCTGGGCGGAATCAATATCAACATATCGACGTTGGAAGATGCTTGCATGAATCGACGCTCATCGCTATCATCCTTTCGCAGGACGCCCGGCCGAAACACTCTGGACCCAATCCACCATGATCCACGGGTCCAGCAGACAAAGATCCACGGCCCGGTTGTTCTGCAAAGTCGTGTGTGCCCCAGCCGTCATAACCTGAGCCCCGAGGGGAACGGAATGAAAAGAAGCCTCACCGGCGCGAGACACGGAATGTTCGCCGCACTCGGCATGGTTCTCGCGCTGACCCTGACCGCTCCGGCCCATGCCTCCCCGGCGACGCCGAGTGCCGTGCCGGACAGCGACATCACCGTGGAGGTGGTGGCCGCCAGTGGTTCAGGCTGCGCGCCCGGCACGGCCAGGGTCGTCGCCAACTCCGACAACACCGGCTTCCGGATCCGCTACTACGATTTCCTCGCTACCGTCGGTGACGGGGCCGACCCGACGGACAGCCGGAAGAACTGCCAGCTCGGCGTGCTCGTCAAGGTGCCGGCGGGCTGGACCTTCGCGGTCGCCACCGCGGACTACCGAGGTCGGGCCCGGATCCCCAGTGGGGCGACCGGCCGACAGCGGACGAACTACTACTGGCAGGGCTCGTCCGACAACAGCCGTACCGACGCCACGTTCGGCGGACCATACAACGGCTTCTGGGCCACCGCGGATCACGCACCGGTGCTGGTGTACGTCCCCTGTGGGCAACAGCGGGTGCTGAACATCAACACCGAGCTGCGAGTGGACGCAGGCACCTCCAGCGGCCAGGCCAGCATGTCGATGATCACGACCGAGGGCAACGTCGACACCCTGTTCAACCTGGACTGGGTCAGGTGCTGACCACCTGATCCGCCGGCAGATCAGCGCCGGGCGCGGGCAGATCGATGCCCACGCCCGGCGCTGTCGCACGCGGTGCCGGACTCGGACCGGGAGCGAGCAGCGCCGGCGAACTGGTCAGCGCCAGCGCCGCCTCGGTGCGCGCGGAGAAAGCCGTCAACCGCCGCCGACCAGGGAAAGCCCTCCGCCCGGCGACGGGCCGCCGGGCGTCGCGCCGCCGCCGGTCGGCCGGCCAGTTCGCAGATCGCGTCCGCGTACTCCTGCCCGCCGCCGGCCACCGCCAGCCCGGCGTCACCGATCACCTCCGGTAGCGCGCTCTCCGCGGCGACCACCACCGGGGTGCCACTGGCCAGTGACTCCAGGGCCGCCAGGCCGAAGGTCTCCACCGGCCCGGGTGCGATCACCACGTCGGCGCTGGCCAGCAGCCGGGCGACCTCGTCGCGGTCGCCGACGTAGTTGGCGAAGTGCACGGTCAGCCCGGCCTCGACGGCGTGTGCGCGCAGACCCGCCTGACGAGGGCCGGTGCCGACTATCACCCCGACGGCGGGTACGCCCCGGTCGCGCAGCGCGGCCAGCGCCGCGAGGACCCGCTCGGGGCACTTCTCGGCGGACAGCCGGGCGCAGTGCAGCACCAGCAGTTCCCCGTCGGGCGTGTACTGCTCGCGTACCGTCTCGTCGTAGCGACGGGGATGGAACTGGTCGAGATCCACACCGAGCGGCACCCGGACCAGGTTGTCCGCCCCGATGCGGGCGAACTCGCGCGCGGCCCAGTCGGTGGTGCACACCACCCGGTCGTACGCGGCGGCGGTCGCCGCGTTGAGCCGATCGGCGATCCGCTCGGTCTGCTTCGCCGGGCCGGCGGATCGGGCACCGAACGGCAACCGCAACAGGCCGTCGAGCGTCTCGTGGGAGACCATCAACGCGGGTACGCCGTGCCGCCGCGCCCACTGCCCGGTCCACCGCAGCGTGGTGCGGTCGGAGACCTCCAGGCGATCCGGGGCGAGCTCGGCGAGCAACCGGCGTACCCGGGAGCGGCCCAGCAGCACCCGGTAGCCGCCGGTGCCGGGCACCACAGGACCAGCGACGGTGATCACCCGGCCCTGTGCCGTGTCCTCGTCCGCATCGGCCGCACCCGGCACCACCAGCACCGGCTCGTGGCCGGCGGCCAGGTAGCCGGTGCCGAGTTCCCGCAGCGCGGTCCGTAACCCACCGGAGCTGCCGGTGATGAAATTCGCCAGCCGAACGATCCTCATGATGCCGTCACCATCACCATCCGGCCAGCATGGCAACCGCCCGGTGGCGGGCAGGGCACGCTGTCGTGACGTGTCGGCGAACTGTCCCCGACGGCAATCTTCGTCGTCGCCGGCCACCGGCGGGCGGTGACCCGGTCAGGACCAGCCGTAACCGGCCCGCAACGCCTGGCACACCCGGTCGAACCGGCCCCGGTCGAGGATGGCACCCTCACGCCGGATGCTGTCCTCCCGCATGGTGAGCACCCGGTCGAGCCGGATCCAACTCGGCCGGCCGTCGTCACCCCAGGTGCCCAGCGACAGCCAGTGCCGCTGCCCGTCGCGGTCGGACTGGCTGGACAGCATCAGCCCGAACAGGGTACGGCTGCGCCGGCCCACCACCAGGACCGGGCGGTCCTTGCCCTGCCGGGGGTCCTCCTCGTACGACACCCAGGTCCAGACGATCTCGCCGGGATCGGCGTGCCCGTCCAGCTCGGGTGCGTACGACAGCTGTCGGCGCTGCAACGCGGCCACCTGCCGGCGCCGGGCCAGCTTTGCCGGTGTCGGGCTCCGTTGCGCCGGTACGCGTTGACCGGCCAGCCGGCCCACGGTCGCGGTGACGCCCTGCCACAGTCTTCCCACGACCGACGACCCTATCGTTACCTGTTACCACCGGCCCGCCCGGCGTGGCCACGGTCACCTGCGGACACGGTCACCTGCGGACGCAGTCACCTGCGGTCATCGAGTTGTGACCCCTGCAGCGATCGACTAGGGTCGGTGCACCGATCCGCAGCCAGTCGCGGCATCATCAGGCGGCACCACGCAGTTGGCGATGTGCACCAGCCCCGACGTGCACCATCCCGTCGACGCAACCCGGCCCGTCAAGCCCGTAACGGCGACAACGAGGTAGGAGACAGACGGTGAATCCCTCCCCAGCGTTCCCGTACCGGCGGCGATCCGCGCGTACCGCCCGGTCTGCCGTGCGCGCGACGAGCCTCGCCGCCGTCGCGGCGCTCGCGCTGGCCGGCTGCTCGGCCGGCGAGTCCCTGGAGACCGACGACGGGTCGGCCACCTCCGACGGCACGCTGGTGGTGGCCATCTCCAGCGAGCCGGACAGCCTCGACGTGCACGTCTCCACCGCGTCGCCCACCTTCCTGGTACTGGAGAACGTCTACGACACATTGGTGGAGCCGGCCCCCGACCTGAGCTTCCAACCCGCGCTGGCCACCGAGTGGGAGGTCAGCGAGGACCTGCTCACCTGGACCTTCCAGCTGCGCGACGGCGTCACCTGGCACAACGGGCGGGAGTTCACCGCCAGCGACGTGGTCGCCAGCTTCGAACGGATCACCGACGCGGAGACCGCAGCGAACGCCTGGCGGTTCGAAACCGTCGACGAGGTACGCGAGGTCGACGACCGTACGGTGGAGTTCGTCCTCAACCAGCCGACCCCCAACCTGCTGGCCAACATCGGCGGGTTCAAGGGGATGGCGATCGTCGCCCCCGAGCTGATCGACGGAGACGGACTGACCACCGACGCAATCGGCACCGGGCCGTTCCGGTTCGTCAGCTACACCCCCGGTGACCGGATCGTGCTGGAGGCCAACCCGGACTACTGGGGCGACGGACCGTACGTCGACCGGGTCGAGTTCCGGTTCGTCTCCGAGCCGACCACCGCGCTGACCAACCTGCGCACCGGTGCCGTGCACCTGACCAACAACGTGCCTGCCCAGGAGATCGCCACCCTGCGCGACGACCCCGATGTAGAGCTCGGCCAGCAGGCCAGCAACGACTACTGGTACTTCACCTGCAACTTCGACCGGGCGCCGTTCGACGACATCGACGTACGCCGGGCGCTGTCCTTCGCCATCGACCGGGAGCAGGTCGCCCAGGCCGCGTACTTCGACGCCGCCACACCGGTGCAGTCGGCGATGCCGCCGGGCAACTTCTGGGCCACCGACTACGCCCCGTTCAGCTACGACCCGGACCAGGCCCGCGAGCTGCTCGCCGAGGCCGGCGTGACCGACCTGAGCATGGACCTGATGCTCACCAACGAGTTCCCACACACTCTTGCGGCCGCCGAGGTGCTCGCCAGCCAGTGGGGCGACGTCGGCGTCGACGTCGAGATCCGCACCCTGGACTTCGCCAGCTGGCTCGACGAGCAGGGCGCCGGCAGCTACGACTGCTACGTCCTGGGCTGGTTGAACAACCTCGACGGCGAGTACGCCTACTACGGCCAGCACCACTCGACCGGCTCGTTCAACTTCCACGGGTACGCCAACCCGCAGGTGGACCAGCTGCTCGACCAGGCACGGGCCACCGTCGCCGACGCGGACCGCAAGCCGCTGTACGACCAGGCCGCCCGGTTCATCATCGACGACGTCAGCTACGGCTACCTCTACAGTCCACAGGCCTCGCTGGCCTGGGTGCCGCAGGTGTCCGGGGTCGAGATGCACCCCGACGGCAAGACCCGGCTGCGCACCGTACGGCTCGGCGGCTGAGCCGGCGCGATGGCGCGCTTCCTGCTGTGGCGGGCACTGCAGGCGGTGATCGCGATGCTCGGGGTGAGCGTCGCGGTGTTCCTCATCGTGCATCTGGTGCCCGGCGACCCGATCCGGCTGGCCCTGGGCACCCGCTTCGACGAAAGCCTGTACCAGGCGATGCGGGCCCGGGCCGGGCTGGACCAGCCGATCGTCGTCCAGTACTTCCGGTGGCTGGGCCGGGCGCTCACCGGTGACCTGGGGGTCAGCTTCCGCAGCGGTGAGCCGGTGACCCTGCTGCTGCTGGCCCGGCTCGGCCCGACCAGCCTGCTCGCCGGTGCCGCGCTGACCGTCGCGCTGGCGATCGCCCTGCCGCTGGGGATCGTCTCGGCGATGCGCTCCGGATCGCTGATCGACCGGCTCGCCACCGCGTTCAGCCAGCTCTGGGTCTCGGTGCCGGATTTCTGGAGCGGGATCATGTACATCCTGCTCTTCGCCCTGGTGCTGGGCTGGCTGCCGGCGTCGGGCTACGTGTCGCCGTTGGACGATCCGGTGCGGGCGCTGCGGCACCTGGTGCTGCCGGCGCTGACCGTCGGGCTGATCTCCGGCTCGGTGCTGACCCGGTTCGTCCGCTCGGCGGTGCTGGAGGCGCTGCACCAGGACTACGCGCGTACCGCCCGGGCCAAGGGGCTGTCCCGCTGGCAGACGGTTCGCCGGCACGTGCTGCCCAACGCCTGGATCCCGATCGTCACCGCAGTCGGCCTGCAGCTCGGCTTCCTGCTCGGCGGCGTCGTCATCGTCGAGGTGATCTTCGAGTGGCCGGGGCTGGGCCGGCTAGCGTACGACGCGGTGGTGCGCCGCGACTACAGCCTGTTGCAGGGCGCGGTGCTGGCCGTCGCGCTGATGTTCCTCGTCGTCAACTTCCTGGTGGACCTGCTCTACAGCTACCTCGACCCCCGGGTGCGCCACCGGTGACCCGCCGACTGTTCACCCTGCTGCTGGGCAACCGGCTGGCACTGGCCGGGCTGCTGGTGCTCACCGGGCTGGCCGTGGTCGCCGCGTTCGGTCCGTGGCTGGCCCCGTACGACCCGAACGCCATCGACGTGCCCGGCCGGTTGGCCGCACCGTCGCCCGCCCATCCGTTCGGCACCGACAACCTGGGCCGCGACGTGCTCAGCCGGGTGCTGGTCGGTGCCCGGGTGTCGCTGCAGGTGGGGATGGTCGCGGTCGGCATCTCGCTCGCCGCCGGGTTGGCGATCGGCCTGGTCGCCGGCTACTACGCGGGCGCGGCCGACGCGGTGCTGATGCGCACCATGGACGTCCTGTTCGCGTTCCCGGCGATCCTGCTCGCCATCGCCGTTCTGGCGATCCTCGGGCCCGGCATCACCAACGCGATGATCGCGATCGGCATCGTCTACACCCCGATCTTCGCCCGGATCGTGCGGGCCGCGACCATGGTCGCCACCACCCAGCTGTACGTTCTGGCGGCCCGCGCCGTCGGTGCCGGTGATCTGCGAATCCTCGTCCGGCACGTGCTGCCGAACATCGCCGCGCCGGTGATCGTGCAGACCTCGCTGAGCCTGGCCTTCGCCATCCTGGCCGAGGCGGCACTGTCGTTCCTCGGCCTCGGGGTGCAGCGCCCCGACCCGGCCTGGGGCCGGATGCTCGCCGAGGGCCGCGACTTCGTCAGCCTGGCCCCGTGGATGGGCATCTTCCCCGGCCTGGCGATCCTGCTGACCGTGTTGGCGTTCAACGTGGTCGGCGACGGGCTGCGCGACGCGCTCGACCCACGGCAGCGCTCCGTCATCGAGTCGAGAGGGCAGGGCGGATGAGCGGCGACCCGACGGGCGACGCCCCGGCCACCGGAGACCCGGTGCTGTCGGTACGCGACCTGACGGTGCGCATCGGCACCCGACGCGGCGTCGCCCGGGTGGTCAATGGGGTCAGCTACGACGTGCACGCCGGCGAGACCCTCGCCATCGTCGGCGAATCCGGTTCCGGCAAGACGGTCGCCGCGCTGGCGGTGATGGGGCTGCTCGACGAGCCGGCCCGGGTCGGTGGGCAGGCCCTGCTGGACGGCACCGACCTGCTGGCCCTCGACGAACGGCAGTTGCGCCGGGTCCGGGGCAACCAGATCGCGATGGTCTTCCAGGACCCGATGACGTCGCTGAATCCGGTAAAGACCATCGGGTCGCAGCTGGTCGAGCCGATCGTGCTGCACGGCCACGCCACCGGTGCCGCCGCCCGGGACCGGGCGGCCGACCTGCTCGACCAGGTCGGCCTGCCGGACGCCCGCCGCCGGCTCGACGACTACCCACACCAGTTCTCCGGCGGCATGCGCCAACGGGTCATGATCGCCATGGCGTTGGCCTGCGAGCCACGGGTGCTGCTCGCCGACGAGGCGACCACCGCGCTGGACGTCACCACCCAGGCACAGATCCTCGACGTCGTCGCCGGGCTGCAGCAACGGCTCGGGCTCGCCGTCGTGTGGATCACCCACGATCTCGGGGTGGTGGCCGGCATCGCCGACCGGGTCGCGGTGATGTACGCCGGCCGGATCCTGGAGGAGGCCGGCGTCGACAACCTGTACGCCGCACCCCGGCACCCGTACACCATCGGGTTGCTGTCGGCGGTGCCGCGCGTCGGCGTCGAGCGGCCACGTCGGCTGGCGACCATCGGCGGCCAGCCACCGGACCCGACGGCGTTGCCGCCCGGATGCGCGTTCCACCCGCGCTGCGGCTACCGGCACGACGAGCGGGCGGCCAGCGAGGTGCCGCCGCTGCGTACCGTTGCCGCCGGCGGGCACCGGGTGGCCTGCTTCTACGACGTACCGGCAGGCCAGGATGGCTGAGCATGGGCCGCTGCTGCGGGTGACCGACCTGCAGGTGCACTTTCCGCAGCGCGGCATGGGCCGGTCGGCCCAGCCGATTCGGGCCGTCGACGGGGTCAGTTTCGACATCGCCGCCGGCGAGACCCTCGGCCTGGTCGGCGAGTCCGGCTGCGGCAAGAGCACCACCGGGCTGGCGGTGCTGCGGCTGGTCGAGCCCACCTTCGGCACGGTCACCCTGGGCGACGTCGAGCTGACCGCGCTCGGTCTGCGCCGGATGCGGGCGATGCGCCGGCACCTGACGATGATCTTTCAGGATCCGTACGCCTCACTCGACCCACGGATGTCGGTCGGTGCGATCATCGCCGAGCCGTTGGACGTGCACGGCCTGCACAAGGGCGCGACGGCCCGCCGGCACCGGGTCGGTGAGCTGCTGGAACTGGTCGGCCTGGACCCCGACCACGCCAACCGGCATCCGCACGAGTTCTCCGGCGGGCAGCGCCAGCGCATCGGGATCGCCCGTGCGCTGGCCGGGGAGCCGGACCTGATCGTCGCCGACGAACCGATCGCCGCCCTGGACGTGTCGATCCAGGCGCAGATCATCAACCTGCTGGAGGACCTGCGCGACTCGCTCGGGCTGGCGTACCTGTTCGTCGCCCACGACCTGGCCGCCGTCGGGCACCTCAGCGACCGGATCGCGGTGATGTACCTGGGTCGGATCGTCGAGATCGCCGACCGGGCCACCCTGTTCACCCGGGCGGCCCACCCGTACACCCGGGCGCTGTTGTCGGCGGTGCCGGTGCCGGACCCGGTCGCCGAACGCTCCCGCCAGCGGATCATCCTGCAGGGCGCTGTCCCCTCCCCCGCCGATCCGCCGAGCGGCTGCCGGTTCCGGACCCGCTGCCCGGCCGCGTTCGACCGCTGCGCCGTCGACGATCCGGCCCTGACCGTACGCGGCGACGGTCACCTGGCCGCCTGCCATCTCGTCGACGAGCGTCGCGGTTGAGTCAGTCGGTCAAGTCGAACGCCCCGAGCTTCGCGCCACCGATGAACGCCTGCCACTCAACCTGTGTGAACGTCAGGATCGGCCCCTGCCCCCGGGCCTTGGTGTCCCTTACCCCGACAGCGTTCCCGCCCAGGTCAGCGACCTCCACACACGACCCGTTGTTGCCGGATCGACTGGACTTGAACCACTTAACCGAGTCCATCCTTTTTCTCCTGAATCAATCGGATCGACTCCCTGGGCGACAGCGCCAGGGAGAGCAGGTGATCGAACACGCCCGTGAGCCGCCGAATCTCCTCTGGCGACTCCAGGAACAATTCTCCCGCCAGGGTCTCAATGTAGCCAAGAGGCGGATCACCATCCACGAACGTCAGGACCTCGAACCCACCGTGCACGGCGAGGTGGGCACCGGCGGCGAGCGTCAGGACCTGCACGGTGACGTTGGGTAGCGCGGAGACCTTGATGAGGTGGTCCAGTTGCTCGCGACGAAGATTGACGTCGCCGACCTCCAACATCAACGACTGCTCCGTGATGGTCGCCTGCAGCCGAAGCGGCGGCTGGCGCAGCGTCAGCACCTCCTGACGCTTGAGACGCGCCTCGACACGCTGAACGATCTCCTCTTGGTCGGTCTCCCGACCGATGCGGATCACCGATTCGGCGTACGCGCGGGTCTGGATGAGCCCAGGGATGAGGGTCGGCTGGAACTGCCGAAGATCCGTAGCCTCAGCCTCGTAGGCGATGAACGTGGCGTAGCGGGCCGGCAGCGTGTTGAGCCGCTGCCACCAGCCCTGTTCCCGCACCTGCTCGGCCATGTTACGGAGCGCCAGCCCGTGCTCTTCGTCGTGTGGGACGCCGTAGGCGACGAGGATCTCCAGCACATCGCGCGGACGCGGCTTGATGTCGCCGGACTCGATACGGGCGATCCGCTGCTGCGAGCACTTGAGCAGCTTGGCCGCGTCTCCCTGCGTGAGACTGCGTGCCTCGCGTAGTCGCCGCAGCTCCCTGCCGAGACGGCGAGACCGAGGCGTCGGTGGAGTGAAACCGGCCATGCGTTGATCCTCCCTTATGCGCCACCAGCGAGTCCACGTAGGCATCGCGGCCTGACACTTGCCTACATCGTACGATGCTGCAACACTATCGGACAGTAGGCCGCGACGCAAAACGGCGACAGGTCGCACTCGTACGCATTTCTCGGCAGACGAGACAGGTGATCAAATGGACTCGGCCCTCGGGACGGTTACTTCTGAACAGATTCGCGAGGTGCAAAAATCGTTGGGTCGTCGACTAGCTCACTGGCGCAAGGCAGCCGGCATGACCCAGGCTGCCCTCGCCAAGCGGACCGCCTACTCCCGAAGTGCAGTAGCTAATGTAGAGATCGGCCGAGAATCAATACCCCGTAGCTTCTGGGAACGAGCCGATCGCGAACTTGGCGCCGGAGGAACGCTGGTGGATGCGTTCGACAAGCTCCACACCCTGGTCAACACGCTCCGGGCACATCGAACGTGGGCCGCCGAACAGGACAGACTGCGACGCCGTCAGGCAGCCGCGCCGACGTATCCGGCTGACGGATGGATGGCCAGTTCAGCCGGCTGTGAATGCGCGCTCACGATCGCTCGATGGGGCAGGCAGGAAGTTCTCGCGTTGAGAGAGGCATTGCGGCTCAGCGTCGAAGCGTTCGCCGAACGGATTCGCGTCGCCACTTCGACCGTCACCGCGTGGGAGGACCACAGGCAGCCCACGCAGCCCAGTCTGGCGATGCAGGCGGCTCTCGACGACCTACTCAAGATCGCCGATCAGGATGTCCGCACCCGCTTCACCAAGATCCTTCGGATGCCGCCAGCATCCAGCGACCTTCTTGACGCGCCTGAAGTCTGATCGCCAGGTAGTGAGGACTGTGCGTGCCTGGTCAGAGCAGGCGGGCCACCTCGTCGCGCATCACCTCGGTGGAGCCGCCGCCGATGGCCAGGAACCGCACGTCGCGGGCGATCCGCTCCACCGGTCCGTCCTGCACGAACCCGGCACCGCCGAGAAACTGCACCGCACTGTACGCGATCTCGTTGGCCAGCTCCGGCAGCTGTGACTTGAGCACGGCGGCGTACGCCCGCGTGTCGGCACCCCGGTCGGCCTGCGTGGCGGCGTGGTACAGCAGCGTCTTGCCGGCGGCGAGCCGGCCGACGAGGTCGGCGACCCGGTGCCGGATCGCCTGCTTGTCCCAGAGCACCCCGCCGTACGCGGGTCGGAGCCGCACCGAGGCCAGGACCGCGGCCAACGCCGCCTCGGCCAGCCCGACCGCCTGCGCGGCCAGGCAGAGCCGCTCGTGGTCGAGGCCGGCCATCATCAGCGCGAAGCCGTCTCCTTCGGCGCCGATCCGGGCGTACGCCGGCACCCGGCAGCCGGTGAGGACCAGTTCGCCGGTGTCGGAGCTGTGCCAGCCGGACTTGTCGAAGGTGCGCCCGTTGGCCAGGCCGGGGGTGTCTCGTTCGACGGCGAACAGCGACAGTCCGTGCCGACCGGGTCCGCCGGTGCGGGCCACGACGAGGAAGATCCCGGCGATGTTGGCGTTGGTGATGAACGTCTTGGTGCCGTCGAGCTGATAGCTGTCCCCGTTGCGGCGGGCCCGTACCGCCAGCCGGGTCAGGTCGGAGCTCGCGTCCGGTTCGGTCACCGCGAGCGCGGCGACGGTACGCCCGGCCAGGATCCCCGGCAGCCAACGGTCGATCTGCCCGGCCGTGCCGGCGCGCGCCAGGTGCAGCGCCGAGAAGTCGGTGTGGGTACCGACCGAGCTGGCCACCCCGCCGAAGGTGGACCGGGCCAGTTCCTCGTTGAACACCACCGCGCCCCGGACGCCGGCACCCCCGCCGCCGAGCTCCGGCGGAAACGACAACCCGAGCAGGCCGAGCTCACCGAGGCGGGCGAAGGCTGCGGGTGGCACCCGCCGTTGCCGTTCCCAGTCGGGCGCGGCGGGCACGATGTCGCGGGTGACCACCTGGCGGGTGAGGGTGCGCAGCGCCCGATGCTCCTCCGCGAGAAACGTGGCGTCCAGGTCGAGGCCGGCGAGGATCCGGTTGTCACCGGCCATCGGCGGCTCCCGGCGACGCGGCGTCGGCCTGCACCCGGTCGGGGCGCGGATCCCGCCACTGGATCGCCCGACCTTGACGGAGCTGGGCGATCGGGTTACCGGCCCGGTCGTGCAGTGTCGACTCGTCGACGCAGAAGCCGGCCGTCGACCAGACCGTCCGGTTGGTCACGTGGTGCCATTGGCCGGCGACGTCACCGAGGTCGGGGGCGAAGTGGATGGTGAAGTCCACCGAGGGCACGAAGTGCGGCGGCTCGGCCAGGGCGAACAGCCCCGGCGGCAGCGCGTCGAGGTAGACCGAGGCGACGGCGTGCGGGCCGAGCGTCTCACCCAGATCGGTCTGCGGCGAGATGCGGACCCAGGCGGCGGTGCCGTCGGTGAGGCTCGGCGGGCCGGCGGCCCGCACGTCCAGTTGGGCGCTGTAGGCCAGCGGCCGGTGCCGGGGCGCGTACGCCGGCAACTGCTCGGGGTCGCCCCACGGTGCCGGATCCTCGCGACGACGCCAGCTGAACTCCTGCCCGACCGGCACCAGGGACGCCAGCGCATGCACCCGGGCCCGGCCCTGCTGGGCCAGGGTGATCCGCAGGCTGGCGGTGGACCGGCCCCGGTGCAGCGTCTCGGTGATCAGCTCCACCGGACCGGGGCGCACCCCGGCCACGAAGTGCATGGTGACGGCCTGCGGGGCGAAGCCGTCGACGCTGTCGGCGGCCTCGACGACCCGGCCGAGGACGAAGCCGCCGAAGATGCCCTGCATGCCGAGCCACCGCTGGGTGAAGACCGGAGCGCCCATCCGGCTACTTCTCCACTCGGACGTAGTCGCCCGGCCGTGGTGCCGGTCCGGTGCCGAGTCGCCGCCAGCCGGACAGGTCGGCGCTGACCACGTCCCCGGTGGCCCCGCCGGGGATCTGATCGCCGGGCGTCCAGATGGCACCGGGCAGGTCCGGCAGTGCGGCTCCCGGTCCGAGGTGGACGGTTTCGGCGACCGGCGCGGCACCGGCGGGCAGCGCGTCGGCGGGATGGAACACCGCCGGGCCGCCGAACCAGGCGAGCACGGTGGCACCGCCGGGTGCCGTCATCCGGGTCCGGACCGCGCCGGCCGGGATGTAGGTCAGGTCGCCACGCCGGTAGGTGGCGTCACCGAGGTGCAGCTCCCCGGCGAGCACGACGAACTCCTCGTCGACAAGGTAGCCGCCAGCGACGTCGCGGGAGAAACCGGGCGGGAAGTGGCCGTGCACGACGAACGCCCCCGACCGGGAGGCCAGCCGGGTGAGGTGGAAACCGAGGTTGGCACCGGGCATCGGCACCTCCTGCCACGGATGCCGCGCCGCGGTCAGGTCGACCTGCTCCGGCCGTGGAGCGCGTGGGGCACGGTTGCCGCCGCTCATCCCAGGCCCGCCCGTTCGGCCAGGGTCAGCGTACGGCGGGCGCCACGCAGCACCGCCGCGTCGACCAGCCGGCCGGCCGCGTCCAGCATCACGCCAGTGCCGTCGGCGGTGGCCGCCTCGAGCAGGGCGATGGTGTCGCGGGCCGCCCGGATCTCGGCGGCCGTCGGCGTGTAGACGTGATGCACCACCGGCAGCTGGTTCGGGTGGATGCAGGCCCGGCCGACGAAGCCCTGCCGGCGCAGCCGGCGGGTCGAGGCGTCCAGCGCCGCCTCGTCGGCGGTGATCCGGGAAACCGGGCCGACCGGCGGGTGGATGCCGGCGGCGGCGCTGGCCACCACGACCTGGCTGCGGGTCGGGGCGAGTTCGGCGTCGTCGGCGCCCGGTTCCAGGCCGAGTTCGCCGGCCAGGTCGACCTCACCGAGCTGCAGCTGGTACACCCGGGGCTGCCGGGCGATGGCCGCGATGTCGAGCAGCGCGGCGGCGGTCTCCACCATCGGCATCAGCAGCGTGTCGTGGTCGGCGGCGTCGGCGAGCACCCGGGCGGCGGCAGCGACCTCGCTGGCAGTGCCGACCTTGGCCAGTACCACGCCGGTGAGCCCCGGCTGGCCGGCGACGGCCCGTAGGTCCGTGTCGCGCAGCGGGCCGGAGTTGACCCGTACCCAGATCGGCAGGTCGCCGGGTCCGGCGGTGAGCCAGCCGACGACGGCCTCGCGGGCGGCGGCCTTGCCGGCCAGCGGCACCGCGTCCTCCAGGTCGACGATCAGCGCGTCGGCGCCGCGCCGCGCCGCCTTGGCCAGCTTGTCGGCGGCGTGGCCGGGCACGTACAGGTAGGACCGGGGGGGCACCGGGTCGCCCATCAGACGGTCACCTCGCCACGTACGAGGGCCTTCGCCACGACGGTACGCAGCACATCGTTGGTGCCTTCGCCGATGCTCATCAGGATCGCGTCGCGGTACAGCCGCTCCACTTCGAACTCGGTCGAGTAGCCGTAACCTCCGTGGATCTTCATCGCGTCGATGGCGGCCTCCAGGGCGACCTCCGAGCAGAAGATCTTCGCCATGCCGGTCTGCGCGTCGGCGCGACCCTGGCGGACCGCGTCGGCCGACCAGTACGCCATCAGCCGGGCCGCCTGCACCTGGGTCGCGATGGTGGCGAGCTTGAGCTGGATGGCCTGGAACTCGGCGATGTGCTTGCCGAACGCCTTACGTTGGCGGGCGTAACCGAGGGCCTCCTCGTGGGCCCGCTGGGCGATGCCGACCGACCGGGCGGCGATGTTGACCCGGCCCCATTCCAGGGCGGACAGCGCCTGCTTGAGACCGATCCCTTCGACGCCGCCGAGCAGCCGGTCGGCGGGCACCCGGACGTCGTCGAGCAGGATCTCGCAGGACTCGGTGCCCTTGTAGCCGAGTTTGGGGATGTCCTTGGTGACGGTGAAGCCGGGCAGGTCGGCGTCGATCAGCAGGATGCTCATGCCCTTGTGTGCCGGGCTGGCCTGCGGGTCGGTCTTGACCAGGACCGGCAGCGGGTCGGCGTACCGGGCATTGGTGATCCAGATCTTGGTGCCGTTGACCACGTAGTGGTCGCCGTCGCGGCGGGCGGTGGTGCGGATGCCCTGCAGGTCGGTGCCGGCGTCGGGTTCGGTCAGCCCGATGCCGGTGCGCCGTTCACCGGTGGCCAGAGCGGGCAGGTACGCCTGCTTCTGCTCCTCGGTGCCGTGCATGGCGATCATGCGGCAGGCCAGCGAGTGGCTGCCGAGGATGCCGGCGATGCCCATCCAGCCCCGGGAGATCTCCTCGAAGACCAGGGCGAACGACACCGGATCGAGGTCGAGGCCGCCGTAGGACTCGGGGACGGTGACGCCGAACAGGCCCATGTCGGCCATGCCTTTGACGATCTCCGTCGGGTAGCGGCCGGTCTGCTCCCATTCCCGGGCCACCGGGATTATCTCGCGGTCCACGAAGGAGCGCAGCAGCTGCTGGAACTCGCGCTGTTCCTCGGTGAGGGTGAAGTCCATCGGGGTCTCCTGGGTGGTCGGCGGGCTCAGCGGGGATCGGCCGGCGTGGGTCGGCGTGGCGTGGGTCGACGGAAGACCGGCAGGGCGCGGCCGTCGGGCAGGTCGACCCAGTCGACGGTGACCGGGTCGCCGATCCGCCAGCCGGCATCGTCGGCGTCATCGTCCGGCCCGGTGCCGGGGCTGAAGCCGTCGAGGCGGGTGAGTAGCAGCGGGCCTTCGGCGAGCCGGACCCGGGCGATGGTGTACGGCACCGCCAGGTCGCGGCGCGGCGCCCGGTGCACGACGGTGAACGTGTCGACGGTGCCGTCGCCGCTGGCTTCGGTGAAGCCGAGCCGCGTGGTGTCGCCGCAGCGGACGCAGACCGCGCGGGGCGGATGCTGATGGTGACCGCAGCCGGTGCAGGTCTGCAGCACGAGGCGGTGTTCACAGGTCGCCTGCCACCAGTCGGCGGTCAGGTCGTCGGCGGGTGGTACCTCGGGCAGCGGGTTCATCACGACACCCCCAGCACGACGGTGGCGTGGGTGGACAGGATCGCGCCGGTGCCGTGCGCGACGGCGATCCGCGCGCCCGGCACCTGCCGGGCACTGGCCTCGCCGCGCAGCTGGCGGACCGCCTCGACCAGCAGCAGCACCCCGAACTGGCCGGGGTGGCAGTACGACAACCCGCCGCCGGAGGTGTCCAGCGGCAGGTCACCGCCGGGGCGGATCCGGCCGCCGGCGATGTAGTCGAGCACCTCGCCCTCGCCGCAGAAACCGAGAGCTTCGACGCTGAGCGCGGCGGTGATGGTGAACGAGTCGTACACCTGCAGCACGTCGACGTCGGCGGCGGTGATCCCGGCCCGGGCGAACGCCTCCGCGCCGGCCTCGCGGGCCCCGGTGTCCAGGATGTCGTCGGCGGCGGTCATCGACGTGTTGGTGGAGCGTTCGCCGTAGCCGAGCACCGCGACCGGGACCCGGCGCAGGTCACGGGCCCGGTCCGCGCTGGTCAGGACGATCGCGCCGCCGCCGTCGGTGACCAGGCAGCAGTCGGCGACGGTCAGCGGGGTGCAGACCGTCGGGGCGGCCCGCACCTCGTCGACGGTCAGCGGCGGCGCACCGTGGCGGTAGGCGGCCGGGTTGAGCCGGGCCCATTCGCGGGCGGCGACGGCGATCTCGGCCAGCTGCTCCGGGCTGCCGCCGTAGCGGTGCAGGTACGCCTGGGCGGCCATCGCGTAGTAGGAGATCGGGAACAGCGGCGCGTACGGCGTCTCGAACTGCGCCTCCGGGGTGTGCTCCTCGATCACCCCGGCCAGGCTGCGCGACCGTGCCGACCGCTGGTTGGAGGCAAAGCTGACCACCACGACGCTGGCCTGGCCGGCGTCGATGGCCTGCACGGCGCGGGCCACCATCATCTCGGCGGCGCTGCCGCCGACGAAGCTGGCGTCGACCCAGCGGGGCCGCAGCCCGAGGTGGTCGGCGAGCGCGGTGGTCGAGAAGCGGGAGATGCCGGTGGTGGCCAGCCCGTCGACGTCGGCGAGGGTGAGCCCGGCGTCGGCCAACGCCCGGGTGACCGCCTGGGTCTGCAGGGTCAGCGTCGACGCGGTGGTGACCCCGAGGTCGGATTCGGCCGCCCCGACGATCGCCACCGCCGCCCGGTCCCGCCCGGTCACGGCACACCGTCGGCGGTGCCCGCGCCTGGTCCGTCGGCGGTGCCGAGCAGGACGACAGCCCGGGCCGGCCGGGCCGCCGGACGTTCGGGGCCGTAGTCGCTGGCGGCGATGACGGCGGCCAGTTCGACCTCGATCCGGTCGCCGTCGACCTTGACCACCGTGCCTGTGCAACGCACCGTCTCACCGGCGAACATCAGGTTGCGGAAGGTGAAGGAGAGCTGCCGCACGAAGCAGTACGGCCCGAAGGCGTCCTGTACCAGTTCGACGAAGAGCGCGCCGAAGACCTGGCCGTCGACGACCGGGCCGGGCACCTTGGCGGCCGCCACGAACTCCGGGTCGTAGTGCAGCCGGTACCAGTCCCAGGTGGCGCCGGCGTAGGCGACCATGTCGGCCAGGGCGATGGTGCGTTCCAGCCCCGGCAGGGTGTCACCGACCTGCGCGATCACGTCGGATCACCGCCCATCGCGACCAGGATGATGGTTTCCTCGTTGACCGCCAGCAGTTCGCCGTGCTGGTTGGTGTAGGTGGCCCGGGAGCCGACGACCAGCATGTCGCCGCCGCCCCGGGTGCGTTTCTCGGTCAGGTCGTGGATCTCCCAGGTCGCGGTGATCACGTCGTCGGGACGGACCCGCCGGTGGAAGGTGTACGTGTTGCCGCCGCGTACCTGCCGGGTGCCGGGCACGTCCAGGTGCCAGGAGTGGCCGGCGTAGCCGTCGGAGGCCATCGGCAGCCCGGTGTACTGGCCGGTCTCGCAGATCAGCGTCGGTGGGGCGGTCACCCCGGGCAGGCCGTGCGCCCGGGCGTAGTCGCCGTCGCGGTAGATCGGATTGTCGTCGCCGACCGCCATCGCGAAGTAGCGCCCGGCGGCGGCGCCGAGCGCCTCCGGCGCGGTGTAGACCTTGCGGGTGCCGAGCAGCGCCCGCAGCTCGTCGGTGAGCAGACCCATCAGCTACCTCCAGCGGTGCTCGGCCCGTCGGCGGGCTCGACCCGGTCGACGGCCAGCTCGGCCGGTTCGTCGGCGGGCTCGGGGTAGACGGCGGTCGGGAAGACCTCCAGCAGGAACTCGGGGCGCAGCAGCGCCGCGCAGATCGCCCCGGTCGACGCCGGCCAGGGCGGGCTGAGCAGCCGCTCGCGTACCCCGGCGACCGCCCGGTAGTCGCCGATCGCCGAGGCGACGCAGAATTCGGTGGTCTCCACCAGGTCCTGCGGGCCGAGCCCGGCGTGGTCGAGCAGTTCACGGATCGCCCCGTAGGTAACCTCGGCCTGCGCGCCGATGTCGTCGGGGTGCAGTGCCTGCTGGGTCCGCATGTCCAGGGCGGCGAAACCGGACATGTACAGGGTCCGGCCGGCCTTCACCCCGGGGGCGTAGGTCAGCGAGTCGTACCGCGACCAGCCGGGGTTGACCAGTTCCAGCGGATGCCGCGACGCGGTGACGTCGATCGCGACCAGCGCATCGGGATGGTGCAGCCGGCTCATCAGGATGCCACCGGCTCCCGGGTAGACGCCGGCACCGCCGAGCCGTTCGGCGCGGACCCGGTGGGTTCTGCGGTACACCTCTCGGGTCGCCGGGGTGGAGTAGTCGTAGGTGGTGACGGCGGCGTCGAGCGACAGACCGGCGGCGACGAGCAGGTCCTGCGCCCGGTCCAGGCAGTACGCGTACTGGCTGACGAAGTCGCCCGGGTGGACCACCTCGCCGGTGGCGTCGACCGGCAGCATGGTCGGCAGGTAGACGGCACCGTCGTGGCCGCCGCGCACCGGTGAGGGCACCCAGCTGCCGGCGGCTCGCGGTTCGCTGGCGACAAGCAACTGGCCGCCGCCGACGACGGCGTGCAGTTCGATCTCGATCAGCGCGGCCCGGCGGACCAGCCGCTCGACCACGACGGTACGGACCACCGGCTGGTGCTCGCCGAACACCTCGGCGCGCACGGCGGCCGCGGCGGCGTAGTCGTCGAGGCCGGCCACGGTGACGTTCTCGGTCACCCGGGTGACGTCGGCCGGTCCGTAGCCGGCGGCTTCCAGGATGGTCAGCACCTTGCGGTACGCGGTGGCGGTCTGGGTGGCCAGGTCACCGCCGACGGTCATCTTGCCGAGCGTGGTGTCGAGCGCGGCGGCGGTGTGCCCGGAGGTCCAGGCGGCGTCGCCGTCGGCCAGCCCGAGGCAGAAGGTGAACCCGTCGTACGGGAACCAGGGGAAGTCGGCGGGTCGGATCGCGGCGGGCGGCACGGGCGTCTCCCTGGTCAGTCACCGGCGGCGGCCAGCGCCGCCATGATCGGGTCGAGGTCGTCGAGGTCGTCGAGGCGGCGCAGCAGGTCGACGACGGGCGCGCCGGCCGGGCCGGCGTTGCCGAGGAACTTGGCGGCCAGTTCGTCGTCGGTCAGCGGGGTGTCCGGGCCGCCGCCGCTGCGCGGCACCGCGCCGCGTACGGTCGTGCCGTCGGCCAGGGTGACCACGACGGCACCGGGGGCGTCGGCGGCGTGCCCACCGGTGGCGACGATCCGCCAGTGCAGCCGGGCCGCGAGGGCGGTCACGTCGGCGCGGTCGATGACGTCGGGCCGGTAGCTGGCGGTGGTCAGGTCGCCGTCGAGCAGTGTCGCGGCGACGCTCCACGGCAGCGAGAACTTCGCCGCGTACGGGGTGGCCGGCCGGGTCAGGTCCCGGCCGGGCCCGCAGACCGTGGGTGCCGAGTCGGGGTGCACGTCGACGTCGATCCGGGCGATCGCGGCCGGGTCGGCGGGAAAACCGGGCTGGCGGCGGGCGGCGCGGGCGGCGTCGATCGCGGCGTGCGACAGCTGGCAGGCCGGGTAGGGCTTGATGCCGATCCGGAGGGTTTCCCAGCGTTGGCCGAGGCCGGCGATGATCGACGCCGGGTCGACGGGGCCGGCGGCCAGGGCGTCGAAGACGCCGTGCGGGCCGTCGAAGACGTTCGCCGGGCCGGCCGCGCCGGCGGCGGCGAGCCGGGCGGCGAGGATGCCGGCGTGCGAGGCGAAGCCGGGGTGCAGTTGTTTGGTGGCCGCCCCGGTGTGCAGGAAGGCGAGCAGCCCGCCGGCCTGGCTGCCGGCGATGCCGAGCGCGTCGGTGGCGCGGGCGGCGTCCAGCCGCAGCAGCCGGGCGGTGACCAGCGCGCTGGAGAAGACCCCGGCGACCATGGTGGCGTGCAGGCCGCGGGCGTGGAAGCCGTGCGGGGCGGCGGCGGCGACCCGGCAGACCGTCTCGTACCCGGCGATGGCGGCGTGCAGTACGTCGCGGCCGCTGGCGCCGACCTGCTCGCCGACGGCGAAGGCGGCGGGCAGCACCACGGCGGTGGCGTGCACCAGGCCGGCGGCGTGGGTGTCGTCGAAGTCGAGCGCGTGCACCATGGCGCCGGCGGCCAGCGCGGCGGCGGGGGCACCGATCGTGTCCCGGCCACCGAGCAGGGTGGCTTCCGGTGGGCCGCCGAGGTCGCGGGCGACGTGCAGCGCCGGGTCGACGGTGCCGCCGCGCCGGCCGGCCAGGGCGGTGCCAAGGCCGTCGAGCAGGTGCCGTAGCGCGGCCCGCCGGACCGCCGCCGGCGGGTCGAGCGGTCCGGTCGCCCAGTCGGCGAGCGCTGCGGCGATCATGGCGGGCCGGTCATCGGGCGGTGTCCTCGGAACCGGCGGCGGCCGGGCCGGGGCTACGGGGGGTGCCGAACGCGCCGGCGGCGGTCAACTCGGCCAGGGTCTGCGGGTCGAGCCCGAGGATGTCGCCGGTGACGGTGGCGAAGTCCTCGTTGCGTTGCGGCGCGCGGCGGTACGCGGGCGGTTCGGCGCCGACCCGCACCGGGCTGGCGAGCTGCGCCACGGTGCCGAACCGGGGGTGTTCGGTGGTGACCACGAGGTCCCGGGCGGCGGTGTGCTCCTCGGCCAGCGCCGCCGGCACGTCGTTGATCGGCCCGCAGGGGATCGCGGCAGCGTACAGCTGGGTCAGCCACTCCTCGACGGTGCGCTGCCGGAAGATCTGCTCCAGTTCGGCGAGCAGCTCGTCGCGGTTGTCGCGGCGGGTGCCGAAGGTCCCGTACGGCGATCCGGCGGCGGCCCATTCGGGGTGGCCGACGACGTCGGCGAGCCGGGTCCAGAACTTCTCCTTGGCACAGCCGACCACCATCCAGCCATCCTTGGCCTGGAAGACCTGGAACGGCACCAGCGACGGGTGCGCCGAGTGGTGGGTGCGGGCCGGCTGGAAGCCGGCGTTGAGATGCCAGGTGGCCGGGTAGGTGAGCATCGAGATCGCGGTGTCGTAGAGACTGACGTCGCAGTCCATGCCGACGCCGTCGCGGCGGGCGGCGTGCACCCCGGCGAGCAGCGAGATGGCGGCGACGAACCCGCCGGAGTAGTCGACCAGGGACAGTCCGGACTTGGTCGGTGGTCCGTCGGGTTCACCGGTGAGCTCCATCCAGCCGGCGAGTCCCTGCAGGATGTAGTCGTAGCCGGGTTCGGCCCGACGCGGGCCGGTCATCCCGAAGCCGGTCAGCGAGACGCAGACGATCCGCGGGTTGATGTGCTTGAGGTCGTCGTAGCGAATTCGCATCTTCTCCGGCACGTCGCCACGCAGGTTGGAGTAGACGACGTCGGCGACGGCGACGAGCTTCTCGAACACCTCGCGGCCGGCGTCGGTGGTCAGGTCCAGTGACAGGCTGCGTTTGTTGCGGTTGAACGTCTCGAAGAACAGCGAGTCCTCGTCCTCGGCGTACGGCGGCACGTAGCGGCCGACGTCGCCGCCGGCCCGTGGATCCTCGATCTTGATCACTTCGGCGCCGAGGTCGGCCAGGTGTACGGTGCCGAACGGGCCGGCGCCGTACTGCTCCACGGCGATGATCCGGATGTCGGCCAGCGGCGTCATGCTGCGGCTCCCGTCAGCTCGGCGATCAGCGCGATGATCTCGTCCTGGGCGGCTCGGGTCTCGGCGGCGGGCAGCCCGTGGGTGGGTGGACTCAACTTGACCGAGTCGGCGATGCCCGCGTACCCGGCGATCCGCTCGGCAACCTCGGCGCGGTCACCCGCCAGGGTCAGCGTGTCGACCATCCGGTCGCTGACGGAGTCGGCGAGGTGGTCGGCGCCGGCGCCGGCCCGGAACGCGTCGATCACCTGTTGCTGGTCGTCGGCGAGGCCGTGGAAGGCGAAGAAGTCGGCGTAGGTGCGCACGGTGGCGTAGAAGCCGACCAGGCCGGCGGCGCGGCGGCGGGCCAACGCCCGGTCGTCGGCGACCGAGCAGCAGGCGGAGACGACGACGTCGAGGTCGGCGCGGGTCCGGCCGGCCCGGTCGATGCCGGCGGTCAGGTCGGGCAGGATCTGCCCGGCCAGGTACGCCGGAGAGCAGAGTTCGTGGCTGATCCAGCCATCGCCGATCTGCCCGGCCAGCCGGGTCATCAGCGGCCCCATCGCGGCCAGGTAGACCGGGATGCCGGCCGGCGGCACCGGGAACGGGCGTTCGTAGCCGCGGATGCGCATCGGCTCGTACTCGCCGTCGAGCATCATCGGTTCGCCGGTGGCGCAGTTGGCCCAGAAGTGCCGGATGTTGCGGACGGTCTCCCGCAGGTGGGCGACGGGTTTGCCGAAGTCGACGTGGTGCCAGTCCTCGTTGAGTCGCCGGACGCCGGAGCCGAGGCCGAGGATGAACCGTCCATCGGAGAGCTCGTCGAGGTCGAGCGCCTCCAAGGCGGTGATCATCGGGCTGCGGGTGAAGGCCAGCACGATCGAGGTGCCGATCCGGGCGGTCGTGGTGGTGCCGGCCAGCGCGGCGGCGGTGCCGGTTGCGCTACGGTGCAGTTCGGAGACCCAGAGCACCTCGGCGCCGGCCTGCTCGGCGCGACGGCCGGCGGCGGCGAGTTCGGCGAGGGTCTCTCCCCAGGGCTGGTAGGTCAGGCGCAGGCTCATCCGGTCGCCTCGTTCTCCAGCGACAGCGGGGTGGCGGCGGCCGGGAAGATTCCCTCGACCTGCTTGGCGCCACGCTTGTAGACGTAGAAGGTGCGTTTGAAGGCGCAGACCTGTGCGCCGTCCTGGTTGAGGGTGCGGGTGCGGACCGTCACGATCCCGGCGTACGGGCGGGACCCGGATTCACGCTTGTCGAGTACCAACGATTCACTGTAGAGGGTGTCGCCGGCGAACACCGGGTGCGGCAGGACGATCTCGTTCCAGCCGAGGTTGGCAAAGGCGTTCTGGGTGAGGTCGGTGACGCTCTGCCCGACCGCGATGGCCAGGGTCAGGGTGGAGACGACCAGTGGCCGCTCGAACTCCGACCGGGCGGCGTACTCGGTGTTGAAGTGCATCTGGCTGGTGTTCATCGTCAACAGGGTGAACCAGGTGTTGTCCGCCTCGGACACGGTGCGCCCGAGGGGATGCTGATAGACGTCGCCGACGCCAAAGTCTTCAAAGAAGCGTCCGGTCCACCCCTGCCGTACCGACATCGACCGATCCTCTCGCCCGCCCGTGAACTGCCACCAGCTTATTTGTCTGACTTTTACGAGTCAAGGGCCAGCAACTCAACCAGGCCAACGAAAACGCCCTGCTCAGCACGACAGCAGGGCGTAGTTCCGAAACATCAGGTATTTAGTTGTGAGTTTGTCTTCAGTGTCCGTCGTACGCCCGGCGGACGGTACCCAGGTGGGCCCGCATCGCCGCCTGCGCACCCTCGACATCACCGGCCTCGACATAGCCGCAGATCTCGGTGTGTTCGGCGTCGATCTGGCTCCAGTACTCCGCGGGCATGTCGCGGTCGGCGGTCCGCGCCTGCAGCACCCGGAAGACCGGCTCGGCCATCACCCCGAGCAGCTGGTTACCGGTCGCCTCGACCAGCACCCCGTGGAAGGTCCGGTGCTCACGGAACTTGCGGCCGCGGGCCCGGGTCGACTTCTCCCGCTCCACCGCTTGACGCATCAGCACCAGATGTTCGTCGGCGCGGCGCAGCGCGGCCAGCCCGGCCGCCGGCACCTCCAGGCACTCCCGCGCCTCCAGCAGGTTGTCCAACGTGATGTCCCGGGCCCCGGACATCAGCCCGAAGCTCATCTCCAGATACTCGCTCACCTGGTCGAACTGCACCCGGGCCACGAAGGTGCCGCCGGTGGTTCCCCGGGTGGTGCGGATCAGATCCTTGGACGCCAGCACCCGCAACGCCTCCCGTACCGTGCTACGGCTGACCCCGAAGATCTCCGACAGCTCGACCTCGGTCGGCAACCGGTCCCCCGCGGTCAGCGACCCGTCCAGGATCCGCTCCCGCAACTGGTCGGCGACCTGCTGGTACGCGGGTTGGACCCGGGTCACCCCGAGCACCCCAGGATCCCGGCGGTGCCCCGGGATCGCCTTTTCCGACCGGCTCGCCGGCTCGTGCGTCACGTCCTTGGCCATGGTCACTTCGGCTCCGCATCCTTTCGGACCCGCACACCGGAGTGCGGATTCGTCGCGAACCACCACGGTAGGGCATGGCGGACGCCGATCCGCGTCACTGTCGGCCATCCCCGGTCGAACGGGTGGTCCCGGCCAGCTCGCCGATCAGCGCCCGCGTTGCCGCCCGTTCCTCCGGGGTGCCGTAGAACTGGGCCGCGAAGGTGCTCGCCCCGGCCCGCGCATAGCGGTCGATCTCGGCCCGCACGTCGTCTGCGTCACCGACGATCGCCATCTGGTTGGCCCGCTGTAAACCTTCGCGGTCCAGCATCGCCCGGTAGGACGGCTTGTCGTCGTACCAGCCGAGCACCGGGTCGATCGCCGCGCGGGCCCGGGTCGGGTCGTCGGTGACGCAGACCGCGGCGGTCACCACGATCTCGGGGGCCGGCCGACCAGCCGTCCGCGCGGCGGCGGTGATCGCCGGTACGGTCAGCTCGGTCAGCGTGCGCGGGCCGACCATCCAGGTGATCGTGCCGGCGGCAAGGGCACCGGTCAGCTCCAGCATCTTCGGGCCCAGCGCGGAGACCATCACCGCCGGTGCCGGCGGGTCGCCGCTGATCGTCAGGTCACCCCGGGCGGTGATCACCTCACCGGTGTAGCGGACCCGCTGGGTCAGCGCGCCGGTCAGCGCGGTCAGGTACTCGCGCATGTAGCGCGCCGGCCGCTCGTAGGACATCCCCCAGCAGGGCTCGACCACCTGCGGGTGCGACGGCCCGACGCCGAGCACCAACCGGCCGCCGAGCAGCATGTTGGTGGTGAGCGCCTGCTGGGCCAGGGCCATCGGGTGACGCGGGTAGACCGGCACCACGGCGGTGCCGATCCGCAGCCGGCTCAGCTGCCGACCGTACGCGCCGATCACGGTCAGCGTGTCGTGCCCGAAGCCCTGCGTCAGCCAGTAGCTGGCGATCCCGTCGGCGTCGGCGGCCCGCAGGTCACGCTCGAGGTCGTCGAGCCGTTCGATGTGGCTGAAGATCCCGTAGTCCATCGTGCCCCTCAGTGCCGGAATTCCCGCATGGACTCGCCGCGCCGGGCGGTCGAGGCGTCGGAGCGGGCCAGCATCGCCAACCCGAACGCCTCGGCCGCGGACCGCTGCGCCTGCACCGCCGTCCACACCGTCTCCACCGTGGTGGTCAGCACGTCGAGCGGATGCTGGGCGATCTCGGTGGCGATGGCCAACGCCCGGTCCACCAGATCGGCGGGAGCGGTCACCTCGGTCACCAGACCGAGCTCCAGCGCCCGGCGGGCGTCGATGCGGTACGCGCGCCCGGTCAGCACCATCCGCATCAGCTCGCCGAGCGGCAGCCGCCCCAGCGCGCCGACCGCCTCGACCGGGTTGGCCAGGCCCACGTCGTGGTGGGTGTCGAAGAAGGTCGCCGTCTCGGTGCAGAGCACCACGTCGGCGTCGTTGACGAAGTGCCAACCACCGGCGCAGCAGTGCCCGTTGACCGCCGTCACCACCGGCTTGTAGACGCCCAGGTCGCGGGCGGTCAACGCGACCCGGCCGGCGTGGTCCAGCGACGGACTGGTGACCCCGGCGTCGAGGGTGTCGTCGACGTCGAAGCCGGTGCAGAAGCCGCGCTCGCCGGCTCCGGTCAGCACGGCGACGTGCAGGCCGTCGTCGGCACCGAACCAGCGCCAGGTACGCCGCAGTTCGTCGACCATCACCCGGTCGTAGGCGTTGAGCCGGTGCGGCCGGTCCAGGGTGACCAGCAGCACCCGCCCGTGCCGGGTCAGCGTGAGGGTGCTGGTCGACGGCGGTTTCACGGCTGCTCCGGGTTTGCCGCGCCGACGCCCGGCGCAGAATCGGACTCGGACTCCGGCTCGGGCTCGGGCAGTGGGCGCAGCAGGTAGGAACGCGTCATCCGCAGGACGGTCTCGTCCCGCTGGTTGCGTACGTCGTCGTGCACCACGCCCACGTACATCCGCCCGCCCGGGGTCGGCTCCAACCGCGTCACCTCGATACGCACGCGTAGCGTGTCACCGGCGGACACCGGCCCGGTGTAACGGATCTCGTCGATGCCGAGCGCGGCGTGGCAGTCCAGGCCGGCGGCGTACCAGGCGGCGTACATGGTGGTCGAGGTGAGCCCGGCGGCGAGCGCGATCAGGCACGGCCCGCCCAGGATCGGCCGGCCGAACCCGGTGCCGCGCATGTACTCGGCGTCGGTGTGCAGCGGGCCGTTCTCCCAGGAGACGTTGACGATCGCGGCGAAGTCTCCGTCGGTCAGCGTCCGGGCCGGGGTGAGCAGCACCGCCCCGGCCGCGAACGCGGTCGGCAGCCGGGGTCGCAGCGCGCCGGTCACGACGCACCCGGCCCGGCGAGTCGGGTGTGTGCCTCGTCGACGACGAGACCACCGTCGTCGGTGGCGGTCATCGTCGAGATGATCTCGTGGGTGAGTTCGCGGCTGACGTCGAACAGCCGGGGATCGTCGTAGCTGCGCGGCAACGGCACCTCGACGTCGACCACCCGGCGTACGGTCGACGGCCGGTTGGACATCAGCACCACCCGGTCGGAGAGCACCGCGGCCTCGAACACGTTGTGGGTGACGAAGACGAACGCCTTGCCCGCCGTCTGGGTACGCAGTTCCAGCAGCAGCTGACGCAGGCTGCGGGCGGTGAACTCGTCCAGCCCGCTGAACGGCTCGTCCATCAGCATCACCGGCGCGTCCAGCACGAACGCCCGGGCTAGCGCGGTGCGCTGCTGCATGCCGCCGGAGATCTGGTGCGGATAGTGGTTCTCGAAGCCGGCCAGTCCGACCCGACGCAGCACCGGCATCACCCGGTCGGACCACTGCGCCCGGTCCACCCCGGTCGCCTTCAGGGCGAACTCGACGTTCTGCCGGACTGTCTTCCAGGGCAGCAGCCGCGGCTCCTGGAACACGTAGCTGAACTGCACCCCCGGTGCCCCGCTGCGGATCTCGGCTGTGCCGGTGAAGTCGGTGTCCAGCCCGCTGAGCATGTTCAGCACGGTCGACTTGCCACAACCGGACGGTCCGACCAGCGCGACGAACTCGCCGTCGGCAATCTCCAGGTTCATCCGCTCGATGACCGTGATGAAGCCGTTGCGGGTGTGGAAGCCCTTGACCAGGTCGGATATGACGATCCGGGCGTCGGCGCTCATCGGGCCCCCTCCGGACGCCAGCGGAACAGCTTGGCCTCGATCGGTTTGAACACCGCCAACTCCAGCACCACCATCAGGATCGAGAAGAACAGCGTGAGTGCGAAGACCTGTTCCATCCGGAAGAGCTGGAACCAGTAGTTGAGCCGGTAGCCGATGCCGTCGGTGCGGCCGAGCAGCTCGGCGAGGACGACGACCTTCCACACGATGCCGAACCCGAACCGGGCCGAGGCCATCACCGCCGGCAGCACCTGGGGCAGGGTCACCTCCCGGGTACGCAGGCCCCGCGACGCACCGAGAGTGCGGGCCATCTGGCCGAGCCGGGGGTCGATCGCCTTGACCCCGGACCACATGTTGATCGCGATGATCGGAAAGGACGTCAGGGTGATCGCCACGACGGTGGCGGTGTCGTTGAGGCCGAACATGATGAACGCGACGATCACCCAGCAGAGGCTGGGGATGGTCTGGCCGACGGCGATCCAGATGTCCAGCAGCCCTTCGGCGATCCGGGACAGCCCCATCACCAGACCGACCAGCACACCGAGCACCATGGAGGCGGCGAAGCCGATCAGGATCCGGACCATGGTGACCTGCAGGTCGGTCCAGAAGACCGTCTCCTGCACGCTGGTCACCAACGCCGACGCGGTGGTCCACGGGGTCGGCAGGATCCGCTCACCGACGGCCAGTGAACCCAGCCACCAGATGACGATCAGCATGAACACGGAGGCGATCCGCAGCGAGACGCCGTGCCGCAGGAAGCGGTGGGCACCACCGCGCCCACCGCCACCGCGGCCACCCGCCGCGCCACGATCCGCCGCTCCGGCCGTCGCTTGCGCCGGCTGGGTGGTTTCGGACAGGGTCATCGTGCGTCTCCTCGCGAGGCGGGGGGTGGTCGACGTCAGACGAACAGCCCGTCGGGCACCTCGGGCAGGAACTCCGGCTCACCGTTGTCGCTCAGGAAGGTGAGCAGCTCGGCGGCCTGCTGCTTCTCCTGCTCGCCCCACTGCTCGACGAGCCGGCCGCGCTGGTTCTCCCAGATGACGTCGAGCACTGCCTGGTCGTCGATCTCGTACAACTCCCGCAGGGCGCTGTCCCACAGCGACTGGTCGCCGTTGAACCGGGTCTGGTACTCGAGGTTCACGTCGACGAAGGCCTGCACGGCCTCCTGGTTGGCGTCGATGAAGTCGGTGGCGAAGTCCCAGCCGGCGGTGAACGCCTGCAGCCCGGTGGCCTCCTCCAGCAGCACGCCGAGGTCGCCCAGCGACCGGTACTCGCCGCTGACCACCCGGTCCGCACCGGCCGGGTCGATCACCAGTGCCATGTCCACGTCGCCCTGGCCGAGCAGTTCGGCCATCAGGTTCGGGGCGCCGTACTGCACCTCGCAGTCGGTGGTGGGGTTGAAGCCGTGGTATTCGCGGCAGAGTGCGAAGAACTGGTTGGTGGAGGAACCGATCGCACTGCCGAACAGACCAAGCTTGCGCCCACGCAGGTCACCGAGGGACTGGATGTCGCTGTCGGCGCGCACCAGGATGCCGTTGGTGGTGCGCTGCAGCGCGCAGACGACCTTGCGGTCGACGCCGGTGGCGACCAGGTTGGCGGTGGACGGGATGCCGCCGAGGCCACCGTCGACCTCGTTGGCCCGGTACGCGGTGTAGACGGCGGCCGCCTCGGCGTACTCCTCGTACTGGATGTCGAGGCCGGCGGCCTCGAAGGCACCGTCGGACATGGCGAGCTTGAACGCGGCGAGCGCCGAGGCCGGTAGTCCGGCGAGTCGGATCGTGGTGAGGTCGCCGTCGGCGGCGCCGGTGGAACCGGAGTCGGAGTCGTCGCTGCCGCAGGCGGTCAGCAGTACGCCGCCCATGAACGCGCCGCCGAGACCGGCGAGCACGGAGCGACGGGAGAGGGCGACACCGGAACTATTGAAGTGGGACACGATGGCCTCCTGATCACGAAGTCCGTGCGGTCGACAGGTGAGCCGCGAGCCGCATCGGGACCTTGGTGCGGATGACACTAACGGCCTCTGACCAGCCAGTCCACTAAAAGTCAGAGTTTTACCGTACTGACACAATCTCCACCGCTGGCAGCAGCGCAACAAGCGGGCAGCGCCGCGTTTCAATACGGGTACAGCGACGAAAACCGTCCCACCCACATTGGTCAGACATTGGAAGAGAAGGCGCCTACAATCAACCCTTACCAGGTTGACTGACGTACTCGTCGCGGATCGTCCGCTTGAGGATCTTCCCGCTCGGGTTGCGCGGCAACTGGTCGACCACGTGCCATTCCCGGGGAACCTTGTACCGCGCCACGTGCTCCCGTACGTAGCCATCCAGCGTGGAGACGTCGATCTGCTGGCCGGCACGGCTCACCACGAACGCGGCGATCCGCTCGCCGTACACCTCGTCCGGAACGCCGACCACCGCGACCTCGTCCACCGGCCCGTGCCGCGCGATGACCTCCTCGATCTCGCGGGGGAAGATGTTCACCCCACCCGCGATGATCATGTCCTTCTTCCGGTCGACGATCGAGATGAAGCCTTCCTCGTCACGGACCGCGATGTCGCCGACCGAGAAGAAGCCGTCGGCGTCGTACCCGGCCCGGGTCGCCTCCTCGTCGTTGAGATAGCCGGTCAGCAGCAGCGGCGAACGCGCGTACAGCTCGCCGGGCTCACCCGGGCCGACCTGCGCCCCGTCCTCGTCGACCAGCCGTACCTCGTTCCAGAACCACGGATGACCCACGCTGCCCGCCCGGTCCAGCGCGAACTCCGGCCGCAGGTTGGTCACGATCGAGCACTCCGTCGACCCGTAGAGCTCGTGCACCTCCACGCCGGGAAACGCCTCGATCACCCACTCCTTGAGCGCGACCGGCAACGCGGCGGCGTTGAAGTAGAGGGTCTTCAGCGCCGACAGGTCGTAGCGGGCCGCCGGCTCCGGACAGAACCGGCGGATGTGCTGGGCGTGGGTGGGCACCAGGAAGACCGTCTCCGCCCGGCTGCTCACCATCAGGTCGAGCAGCCGCTGCGGATCCCAGCTCGGCAGTACCGTGCAGGAGCCGCCGAGCATCGGTGCCGCGTACGCGAACTCGAAGCCGGCGCCGTGGTACATCGGCGCCACCGCGATCGTGCTGCGGTTCGGGCCCAGCCCGTAGTCCAGCCCCACCCCGAACGCGGTCAGCACCCGGCCCCGGTGGGTGAGCAGCACCCCCTTGGGTCGCCCGGTGGTGCCGGAGGTGTACGTGACACAGAACGGATCCAGCTCGTCGACCGGCACCTGCGGGTCGACCGCCCGCCCACCGTCGAGGAACGTCCCGTAGTGCTCGCCCACCCCGCCGTCGAAGCTGAGCACCAGCCGTAGCCCGTCGAGCAGCCCGTCGACCCGGTCGGCGAGGTCGTCGGCGACGATGATCCCCTGGACGGCCGAGTGGGCCAGGATGTACGCGTTGTCGGTCACGTTGTTGCGCGGGTTCAGCGGCACCGTCGGGATACCGGCCTTGGCCATCGCCGCGGAGATCTCGAAGTACTCGTACCGGTTGTTGCTCAGCACCGCGATCCGCTCCCCGGGCGCCAACCCCCGGTCCAGGGTCGCACTGGCCAGCTGGCTCGACCGCTGGTGCAGGGCACCGAAGGTGACCTCACGGTCGCCGTCGACCACCGCGATCCGGCGTGGCGTGGCGCGGCCGAACTCCCGGATCCCGGCCGCCATGTTGAGCTGCACACCCGTCACCTTGGGTCCGCCTTTCCCGATTCGTTCATCAGCATGACGGCTTCGGCCTCGGCCACGGGCGCACCGTCGGCGTCGACGGCGGTCCACCGCAGCTCGGCCACGACCTTGCCGCTGGAGGTGCTCCGGCTGGCGAGGCGCTCGATCCGCACCCGCAGCGTGGCGCCGGCCCGGACCAGCTGATGGAACCGCATCCGGCGCAGCTCCAGCAGCGCGATCGCGTCGTCGAGCTGGCCGGACTGCTCGGCCAGGCCGCCCATCAGCAGCAGCACCGCCTGGCCGGGCAGCGGCGGGCCACCGCCACTGCCCGGGTCCGGCGGGTTGAACAGCGGATGGGTGTAGCCGCCCCGACTGATCAGGGTGTCGACCAGCTCCGCGGTGACGGTGACCGACGGCGGATCCGCCGACGGCGAGGGCGGGGCCGGCGGTTCAGGCAAGGCCGCGGACATCGACGTCCCCCCAGACCGGCTCGCGCTTGTCGACGAACGCCCGGTAGCCCTCGGCCACCTCGGGCACCTCCTCGTGCAGCCGGGAGAACATCTCGCGCTCGTAGCGCAGGCCCTCCTCCAGCGTCATGGTGTGCACCGAGTTGAGCAGCCGCTTGGTGATCGCCATCGCCGGGCGGGACCGGCCGCGCAGCGACGACAGCAGCTTGCCGACCTCGTCGTCCAGCTGCGCCCGGGGTGCGCTGGCCAGCGCGACACCCCACTGCACCAGCTCCGGCCCGCGCAGCCACAGCGGGGTGAGCATCAGCGCCTTGGCCCGCTGGTCGCCGAGCTTGCGCGGCGCACGCTGGCTGGAGCCGGCACCGGGCGGCATGCCGAACTCCAGGTGGATGTCGCCGACCTTCGCCTCGTCGGCGGCGATCACGAAATCACAGGCCAGGATCAGCTCGAAGCCACCGGCGCGGGCGAGGCCGTTGACCCGGGCGACGACCGGTACGCCGAGCTGCTCGATGCGACGCAGTACCGCATGGTACGAGCGCAGGAACGGCAGGAAGATCCGCTGTGGGTCGTCGAAGCAGGATTCCAGGAAGTCGATGTCCATCCCGACGCTGAACGCCCGGTCCCCCACTCCGGTGATCACCACGGCCCGCAGGGTGTGATCGACCTCGGCGGCGGCCAGGGCGGCGTCCAGTCCGGCGATCGCCGCCGGCGTCAGGCTGTTCATCGTCTCCGGGCCGTCGAGGACGATCGTCATCACCTGGTCGTCGGTGGCGAACCGTACGTCGGTCACGCCGTCGCCTCCCCGATCTTGACGAACAGCTCGACGTCGGTGTCGGCGACGATGGGCGGCGGCGTGGCACCGGCCGGCAGGTGTATCAGCGAGCAGGCGGTCAGCGGCTGCCCCGCGACCGTCAGGGTCCCCGTGGTGGTGACGAGGAACCGTTCCCGGTCGACCGGCTGCGGCGTACCGGTGTAGCCGGCCGGCAGCCGGACCAGCGCACTGCACGCCCCGGTGACCACGTTGCGGCTCAGCGGCCGGCCCACCGGTGTCGGTCCGGTGTCGGGCGACGGCAGCCCGACCACCTCGGCGTCGACACCCGACCACCGGGCGGTCAACGGTGCCCAGGGCAGCTGCCGCGACTCGACCCGCCGCAGGTAGCCGCGCGGGCCGACGTCGTCGGCCGCCCCGGCTGCCCCGTTTGCCCGGGCCCGCACGCCGGCCTGGTCGTCCGGGCAGACCACCCGGGTCACCCGGTCACTGCCCTCGGTGGCGACCGCGCCCTCCATGCACAGGATCGCGGTGAAGCCCTCGTCGCTGCTGGCCTTGTGCACCCAGCCCGGCGGACGCCAGAAGTAGTCGCCGGCGATCAGCCGTCCCTCGGCGCTGAGGTCGACCACACCGTCGAGGAAGTACGCCTCCTCCACGCTGTCGTGGTAGGCCTCGCTGAGATCGCGGTAGCCGGCGACGGCCCGGATGTGGTCGATCCTGCGGGTGGTGTCCCGGTCCAGCCACAGCGACCGCATCCAGTACCGGGACAGCAGTTCACGCACCTGGTCGGGGTCGCCGCCGAAGTTGTCGCGGAAGGCGGGCTCCATCGAGTCGTAGACCTGCTCGCCGTTGACCCACGGCACGTTCCCGGCGTCGACGATCGTGACTGTCATCGGTGCACCTCCACCTCCCGCCACTGGCGGCGAGTACGCCCAGTGCCTCAACCTAATATGTCTGACGTTAGGCGTAAAGACACTGGACAACAGTCCTTGACGCCAACACTGTTTCCGCCGTGTAACCTCGTCGCCCGCCGAGCAAGCAGCAGTTCCAGGCCACACTCTGCAGGTGGGAACCCTCGTCTGGCAAGACCTTGACAGCCTCGGACCTCATTCATCAGACTTTTGTCCGGAAGGCGGTGGCCGGTGTCGACCTCTGCGCTGGAGGAAACCCCACGACGTCCGTCGGCGAGGATGGCTGCCGCCTCCGGCGCGCTGATCCTCGTCGCCGTGCTGGGCAGTTTCGCCGCCACCCCGCTGTTCGCGATCTACGCGGACCGGTGGCAGCTGACGCCGGCGCAGGTCGCCGTCGCGTTCGCCGGCTATCCCGTCGGGGTGATCCTGGTCGTGACGCTACTGGGCGGTCTGTCCGATCTGGTCGGTCGACGGGCGGTGATGTTCGGCGGGGTCGCGCTGGTCCTGGCGGCGTGCCTGGTGACCGCGACCGCGGCGTCGCTGCCGGCGCTGGTCGCCGGGCGGGTGGTGCAGGGCATGGCGACCGGGATGGTCAGCGCCACCACCGCCGCCGCGCTGCTGGACTTCCATCCTCGCGGCACCCGTGCGGGGAGCCTGACCCACTCGGTCTGCACCACCCTCGGCATGGGCCTGGCACCGCTGATGTCCGGGTTGCTGGCCGACCACACCCGCTACCCGCTGGTGCTGCCGTTCGTCGTCATCGGCGTGGCCGCCCTGGTGCCGTTGATCCTGCTGGTCCGCACCCCGGCCGACCGTCGGACGACGCGACGGATCCGGCTGGTCCGGCCGGTCCGGGTCCCCCGCGCCATCCTGCTGCCGTTCAGCGTCGCCACCTGCTCACTGATGACCCTCAACGGGTGCATGGCCCTGTTCGGCACCTTCGGCTCGCGGATCCTCGCCGAAGGTGCCGGCGTCACCGCCGCCGGCGGCACCGGCGGACTGCTCACCCTGCTGATCGGTATGACGCTGCTGTCCCAGTTGCTGTTCAACCGACTCGACTCGACCCGGTCGATCTGCCTGGGCGTAGTGGCGATCACCGGTGGCGCCGGGGCCACCGCGCTGGCCCTGCATCTTCAGGACCCGGCGGCCACCGTCACCGGCGCGGTGCTGGTCGGCTTCGGGGGCGGGCTGACGCTGCTCGGCGCCACCCGACTGATCGGCGAGTCGGCACCGACGCACCGGCGGGCGGAGATCTACGCGGCGTGGATGGTGGCCGCCTTCACCACGCTCGGCGGCAGCGCACTGCTCAGCGGCGCGGCGCTGACCGGCACCTCGCTGTCAGCGGTGCTGACCGTCGCGACCGGGATCATCGCCCTGCTCAGCACGTACACGCTGGGTGCCGCCGCCCTGGACGCCCGCCGCCGCCGTCGGCGGTGAAGGGCCGCGCGGCCGCCGGTCAGTCGCCGTCGCGCCCGCCGGGTCAGTCGCCGTCGCGCCCGCCGGGTCAGTCGCCGTCGCGCCCGCCGGGTCAGTCGCCGTCGCGGGCGGCAGCGTCACCGACGTCACTGGCGTCGTCATCGGCCAGGGCGGCGATGTCGCCGACCGCGTCGGCCATGCCGGTCCGCAGGTCGTCCAGCACACTGGCGACGGAGCGCACCCGGTCGACCAGGCCCACCGCCTGGCCCGCCGCCGAACCCATCACCGGGGTCACCTGATGCTCGAACGAGCTGACGACGGCGTCACGGGCGAGGAGCTGCTGCACCGGTGAGGCCAGCGGCGCCGGCGCCGGCGGCTGCTGCCAGGCCCGGGTCCACGCGGTGGTCAGCTGTCGGGTCGGCTTACCGGTGTACGACGTGGTCTTCGCGGTGTCGGTCGCCGCCGCCGTCACGATCTTGTCCTTGACCACCGGGTCGAGATCGCTCTCGGCGGTGGAGAGCCAGATGGAGCCGGTCCACACCGCCTGCGCGCCCAGTGCCAGTGCGGCGACCACCTGACGGCCGGTGGCGATGCCGCCGGCGGCGACCACCGGCACCTCACCGGCGGCCGCCACGACCTGCGGCACCAGCACCATCGTGGTGGTCTCGCCGGTGTGTCCGGCCGCCTCGTAGCCCTGGGCGACGATCACGTCGACGCCGGCGGCCAGCTGATGACGGACGTGTCGCTGGTCGCCGACCAGGCCGGCGACCAGCATGTCGCGCCGGGTCGCGACGGCCCGCACCGCGGCGGGCGGCGGCCCGAGGGCGCTGGCCACCAGCCGGACCGGGTGGGCCTGGACGACCTCCCACAACGCGTACGCGTTCGCGTGGGTCATCAGATGGTCGATCTCGGTCGGCATCCCACCCAGCCGGGTCCGCCCGGGTGCGCTGCGCCGCTGCGGGATGCCCAGCCGGGTCCGCAACCCGGCGACGAACTCCTGATGCCCGGCCGGGATCTGGGCGAGCAGGTCCGCCGGGTCGTCACCGGCCGTCGTGGCGGGAAAGAGCAGATCGACACCGTACGGCGTACGCCCGCACTCCCGGTCGAGCCAGGCGAGATCCTGCTCGAGATCCTCCGGGGACATCGAGGCCGCGCCGAGCACCCCGAGTCCACCACCCCGGCTCACCGCCGCCACCACGTCCCGGCAGTGGCTGAAAGCGATCACCGGCAGGTCGATGCCGACCCGCCGACACAGCGGCGTCACGACGCCGAGGCCGAGGTGACGGCGCAGACCTCGCAGCCGTCGGCGTCGACCGAACAACTGGCCCCGGCCGTCGCGTCCACACCCAGGTAGGCGTCTACCAGGGCGGTGACCGCGCCGAGCCGGCCGGTCCGCGCTGGCGCACCGGTGGCGGCGAGCGCGGCGGCGTGCCCGGCCCGCAGGCCGACGACGGACGGGTCGAGGATCTCGATCCCGGTCCGGTGCCCGACCTCCTCGACGACCGGGGTCATGCAGGTGCAGCCGAAGAAGATCAGGTCGGTGCCATCGGCGTCGGCGGCCCGCAGGCACGCCTCGGTGATGGCGGCGACCACGTCGGTCTCGCCCCGACCCATCCGGGCCTTGACCCCGCTGTCGGTGCCGACCAGGTCGAGCTCGGTCTCGTCGGAGAGGTAGTGCACGCCGGCGGCGAGCTCGCCACCGGGGCAGGTGGCCAGTCGTTGCGCGTAGAGGTAGTCCATCGAGGCCGGCCAGACGGTGACGATGCTGAACCGCCGACCGAGTGCGGCGGCCCAGGCCAGTGTCGCCTCGCCGGCACCGACGATCGGCACCGTGGTGGCCGCCCGCAGCCGGTCCACGCCGTAGTCGCCGAACGTGTCGATGTAGACGGCGTCGCAGCCGGCGGCGATCGCCGCCTCGGCGACGTCGACCGTGCCGACCTCGGTGAGCAGGTGTTCGTAGGGGGTACGGGCGAACCGCCGCAGGCGCGGGTCGAGCAGTTCGGTGACGAGTCCAGGTGGATCGGGCAGGACCGGGGCCCGTTTCGCGTCGGAGTTGATGACCGCCAGTCGTCGCAGCTCGCTCATGTCGACCTCCCGGCAAAAGTCTGACTTATCTCTTCGCAGAGTGTCAACGATCCACCGAACACGTATTCAGCTGCTTACTCGGCCGAGGAAGAAAGGTCTGCCGTCAGTCTCGGCGAACGGACCGACACCGTCGGGAGGTGACGGGACCGGGCGCCGGGACCGGCTCAGTCCGTCGCGGCGGTCGCCGCCCGTACCGCAGCCAACCGACTCCGCAGGTGCTCCCGGTCCGGCTCGGTGCCGGCCAGCTCCAGCGCCTGCCGGTAGGCGTCGGCCGCGTCGGCGTACCGGCCGAGACGCTGCAGCAGCTCGGCCCGGGCCGCCGGGAACGGGTGGTGCGAGCGCAGCCGAGGGTCGGCGGCCAGCTCGTCGAGAATGGCCAGCCCGGCGGCCGGGCCGTCGCGCATGGCCACCGCCACCGCCCGGTTCAGGTCGACCACCGGCGAGGGCGCGATCCGCGCCAGTACGTCGTACAGGGCGACGATCTGCGGCCAGTCGGTGCCGGCGACGTCGGCGGCCTCGTCGTGCAACGCGGCGATCGCGGCCTGCAGCCCGTACGGTCCGGGCGGGCCACCGGTCAACGCCGTACGGGCCAGCCCGCAGCCTTCGGCGATCATCGGTCGGTCCCACCGCCGCCGGTCCTGCTCGTCGAGGAGCACCAGCGCCCCGTCCGGGCCGGTCCGGGCGTGCCGACGGGCGTGGACCAGCAGCAGCAGCCCGAGCAGGCCGGCGGTCTCCCGTTGGGTCGGGAGCAGCCGGTGCAGGATGCGGGCCAGCCGGACGGCCTCCTCGGCCAGGTCGAGGCGCTGCAGGTGCGGACCGGAGCTCGCCGCGTAGCCCTCGGTGAAGATCGAGTACACCGCCTGCAGCACGCCGGGGAGTCGCTGCGGCAACTCGTCGACACCGGGCACCCGGAACGGAATGCGCGCGTCGCGGATCTTGCGTTTCGCCCGGACGATCCGCTGGGCCATCGTCGCCTCCGGCACGAGGAAGGCCCGGGCCACCTCGGCGGTGGTCAGCCCGCCGAGGTGGCGCAGGGTCAGCGCCACCCGGTCCGGCGCGGGCAACGCCGGGTGGGCGCAGGTGAAGAAGAGCGCGAGCCGGTCGTCGGGCAGGTCGGGGTCGATGTCGGCGGCCGGCGCCGGGTCGGCCCGGTCCGCCTCGGCCTGCAGCACCGCCAGGCGCAGCGCCAGCGTCCGGTCACGGCGGATCCGGTCCACCGCGCGACGCCGGGCGGTGGTCAGCAGCCACGCCCCGGGGCGGGTCGGCACGCCGGAGACCGGCCAGTGCGTCAGAGCCGCCTCGACGGCCTCGGCCGCCACCTCCTCGGCCAGGTGCAGGTCACCGAAGCGGCGGACCAGGGTGGCGAGCAGCCGGCCGTGCTCCTCGCGGAACACGGCCGCCACCGAGGTCCGCACCGTTTCCGGATCGGCACCCCGCACCGTTTCCGGATCGGCACCCCTCGCCGTTTCCGGATCGGCACCCCTCGCGGGCGCGGCGGGGTCGTCGGGCGATTCGACGCCGGCCATCGGGGGATCAGATCCCGAACTCGGCGACCGGACGCACCTGCACCGATCCCCCGTCCCGGGCACCGGGCGAGCGGGCCGCCCAGTCCAGCGCGACGTCCAGGTCCGGTACGTCGATGATGTCGTAGCCGCCGAGCACCTCGCGGCTCTCAGCGAACGGGCCGTCGGTGACGATCCGTTGACCGTCTGCGTCGACCTTGACCGAAGTGCAGGTGGTCAGGTCCGCCAGGGCGTTGCCGCTGACCCAGATGCCGGCGTCCTTCATCTGCTTGTCGTAGGCGATCCAGTCCTCGACCGTGCACTGCGCCCCGGCCTGCTCCGGGCCGTCGGTCGGCGGGCTGACGAACAACAGCATGTACTTCATGTCGGGCTCCTCGCAGGTAGTGGCGTTGCCGTACGCCATGACGACGATCGGCGGGCCGCCGGATCGACAGCCGATCCCTACGAATCCTGCGGTGACCGGCGACCTACTCGGAGTCGGCCAGGATGGCGTACAGCTTGCGGCGAGTCTCGTCGAGTACGGCCAGGGCCCGCTCCCGCTGCTCGGCGGTGCCGTTCATCATCACGTGGCGCAGCGCGTGCAACGTCTGCATACCGGATTCGCGCACGTCGTGCCAGCTCTCCACGGTTTCCGGGGCGAACTGCGTCCACGGCGCCTGCTCGGCGGCCTGCTCGGCCTCGGGGCGGCCGGCGTCGGTCAACGCGTACTGCCGGCGGCTGCCGCCGGCCGCGTCCACGGTCCCGACGACCAGCCCTTCGTCCTCGAGCAGTTGCAGGGTGGGGTAGATCGATCCCGGGCTCGGTCGCCAGGCACCGCCGGTGCGGGAGTCGAGTTCCCGGATCATCTCGTACCCGTGCATTGGTCCTTCGACGAGCAGGGCGAGCACGGCGGCACGCACGTTCGGCCGGCGGCGGCCGCGGCCGCCGCCCCGGCCCCGCCACGGGCCGCCGCCCGGCCCTGCGCCGAAGCCGGGACCGGGACCGGGACCGGGACCGAAGCCGGGGCCGGGACCGGGACCGAACGGCGGGAATCCGAATCCGCCCCGCATCCATGCCTGCGGTCCGCCGTGGAACCGGTGGTGGAACTTCATGGCTGCCTCCAACGATGCTTTGTCGATACACCGACGATATATCGCCAACCCGTCGACGACAACATGCCGTACGCCCGGCGGGTGCAGGACCCGCCAGGCGTACGGTGATTTGGTGCATTTGCTATAGAATGCTGATTTCCCCGTCCGTCCGTCAGCTACGTGCTCCGAGGTTCGGGTAACTGCGTGGTTGCAGAAAGGCGGAGCTCCGAATCCCGCCGTCCGTGGCGCGCGGCCCGATCAGCACCGAAGGATCCGTGCTGAGCAGATCCGAGTTGCTCCAGGAGCTTTTGATGTTCCACGAGTTCCCGGTCGCCGTGGAGTTGCCCAGCGACACCCCCGCCCCGTTGCTGACCGCGAGGTTCGCGGTCAACCGCGAGGTCGAGTTCGCGAACTTGTACCCGCTGTCGCCGTTGTTCCAGGCCGTGGTGCGGTCCACCGTGATGGTGCCCGGGTTGCCGTTGTCGATGAACCCGCTCACCGCGTTACTGAACGAGAAGCTGTTACGGATGGTGTGGTTCGCTGCCGGGTCGGGGTCACCGCCGCCCATCTTGAACCCGTTGCCGTCGCCGCTGTAGTTGGGCAGACCCCATCGGTTGAAGCCGTTACCCCAGGCCGCAGAGTCCTCGACGAGGATCGGAGAGGCAAACTCCCAGGCGTCGAAACCGTCGTCGGAGTTGTTCCACAGCCGGGCTCCGCGTACCACGTTGCCGTTGCCGGAGCCCTCCTTGATGGCCAGGCCGTCGGCGCTCTCGCCGTTCTTGCGTGGATCCCGGTTGCCGTACGAGTCGAGGTTGATCACCTGGTTGTTGCTCGCGGCGCCCTGAATCTGCAGGCCGGACTCGTAGTTGTCGCGGGTAACGAGACGTTCGAAGACGTTGTTGCTGCAGTCGCGGCAGAAGATGGCGTATGGCCCGTGAATGATTTCCAGGTCACGTACCCGCCAGTGGTCGGCCTCCATGTGCAGCACGCCACGCTCGAGGTTGGGGATGCTGCCACCGACCGGGGCCGGGGTGTGCGGCAGGTTCTCCCCGTCGAGAACCACCCGCTCCCGGTTGTAGCTGGTGATCGTGTACGGGTTGGCTGATGTGCCGTCCTTCATGATCCGCACGTTGGTGCTGAACTGGTAGGTGCCGCCCCGCATGGCGATCGTCGTGCCGGGGGAAGCCAGGGTCACCGCCCGAGCCAGGGTCGCCAGTGGAGCCCCGAGTGTGCCAGGATTCGCGTCGTTTCCGTTGGTCGCGACGATAAGCGTGTTGACCGGTGGCGCAGTCGTCGGTGGCGGCGCAGTCGTCGGTGGCGGCGCAGTCGTCGGTGGCGGCGCAGTCGTCGGTGGCGGCGCAGTCGTCGGTGGCGGCGCGGTGGTCGGTGGCGGCGCGGTCGTCGGTGGCGGGCTGGTGGGAACGGGTCCGTTGCAGACCGTGCCGTTGAGAGTGAAGGTCGTCGGCACTGGGTTCGACGAGTTGTTCCAGGTGCCGTTGAATCCCCCGGTCACAGTGCCGCCGGTAGGGATCGACGCGTTGTAGCTGACATTTCGCAGGACGACGGTGCCACTGGCCGGGTCGGCAGTGAATCCCCAGGACTGGGTGATTGCCTGGCCGGCAGCGAAAGTCCAACTCAGCGTCCAGCCGTTGATCGGCGCACCGTGGTTGGTCACGGCGAGGTTGGCACCGAAGCCACCCGGCCATTGCGCGGCGACGGTGTACGTGACCTGGCAGCCGCTGGCGGCGCTGGCCGACAGGGTGGTCACCGCGGTCATCCCCGCGGTGAGAGCCACGGTGGCCACGGCCGCCACCGGCCACGCCGGCCGTCGGAGGTGTCGAGTCATGGATTCTCCTGATGGTCGATCCAGCGGTTACCGGCGGGCAGCACGCCCACTGACGACCGGGACCACTGGTGGGTGAGGTTCGACGATGAGACAGCAGTTGGCATCCGCCGACCAGCCGGTGCCGGCCGGTCGGCCGAGTCACCTCCTAAACCTCGGTGGCCTGCGGTGAGGTGCGTGAAAGCGCTTTCCACACATCATATTGATAGATGTCATCACGTCAACAACCGGGAGTCTGCTGCCCGGCCGGGTCGACCTGGGGGACCCTGCTCGTCGACGCCGGGGATAGGGCCGCGCAACGATGACCGCGCTGATCCCTTGGGCATCATCGAGGCCCGCGACGCGTCAGCGGAACGCGGGATGGATCAGGACGAAGGCCGTGACGCATGCCATCACGACAGCACCGATCAGTACCGGCAGCGGCGCCCAGACCGCGTACAACGCCGTACTGGCGGTCGGTGCGAGCACGAAGGTGAGCCCGTTGGTGGCACCGATCAGGCCGGCCAGCCCGCCCTGTTCCTCGCGGCGAACCGCCAGCGTCGGACCGGCGACGTAGCCGGGCATCGCGATACCGAGACCCAGTCCGATCATGGCCATCGCGACCACCAGGAACGCGATGTGCGTGTCGGGCACCAGCAGAGCGAACCCGACCAGCCCGACAGCACCGCCGACCCGCAGCAGCCTTGCCGGCCGCCAGCCGCTACGCGGCACCACGACGGTCTGCGCGAACGCCATCCCGACACCGGCGGCGAGCAGCGCCGTACCGGCGATCAACCCGGTCGCCTCCGCATCCAGTCCGAACCGGTCCTGGACGAGGAATCCGCTGACCACCTGGATGAAGCCGAGCGCGGTGAACATGCCGAACCCGGCGAGCAGGTACGGCCACACCCGGGCGTCCCACGCGCTGACCCGTACCGGCTCCTCGATCAGCTCGGTACGGTGCTCCCGGCGTAGCCGCACCGCGACGACGACCAGCCCGGCGGCCAGCAGCACCGGCACCACCACCAGCGGAGCCATCAGCCCGAACCCGGCGAGCAGCCCACCCACCAGCGCGCCGACGACCATCGCCACGCCCTGCACCGCCCCGATCCCGGCCATCCCCCTGACCCGGGCGGACTGGTCGTCGGTGACGTCGGCGATGTACGCCTGCGCGGTCGGCGGCACGGCGGCGAGCGCGGCTCCGAACCCGACGCCCCGGAACGCCACGAAGAGCAGGAACAACGTGCTGCCGGTCACGACGCCCCGCATGCCGAGGTCGGCGAGCAGCGCGAACAACGCCATCGTCAGGGTGGCCAGGGTGAACGCCGCGACCAGCACCGGCTTGCGGCCCCATGACTGGGACCGGCGCCCCCACAGTTGGCTGGTGGCCACGACCGTCAACGCGGAGATGCTGATCGTCACCCCGACCTGCCACTCGGCGAGGCCGATCTCCCGGGCCAGCGGAGCGATGATCGGGTTCATCGACATCTGACCGAGGAAGACCAGGAAGACCGCGCCGAGCAGCAGCGGGATCTGCGGCCGTGGGACACCGGCCGGGCTGTCGGCGCGGGCCGTGCCGGGTGAGACCATCCGGTCACGCTAACCACCGGTGATCATCGGCACCAAGGACGCCGGTCACACCTGCCACCCCGGCTGTGACCAGCGACGATGGCGGTAGCCGTCACACCTGGCAGCCGTGGTCCGGGAGGTAGTCGAACCAGTCGAAGCGGACCGTGCCGGTGGCGGCGTACATGCCGATCACCCGGCCGGTGAAGCCTCCGGCGACCTCGGTCGACAGGTAACGGCCGTCGAGCTCGGCCAGGACGGTGAACTCACCGTCGGCGGTTTCGAGGCCGAGCCGCAGCACGTCCGGCCCCTGCCGAGGATGCCAGGTCGGCGACGGGACGGCGTCGACCCGCAGCACCACCGGCCCGGGCGGCACCGGTCGGGCGTCCAGCACCGGCCGCAGCGGGCCGATCCGGGCCGCGACGTGCACCCCGCCGCCGCCGGCCTCGACCGCGTAGTGGTGGTTCTCGTCCATCCGCACCGCCAGGCCGCCCCGGCCGGCACCCGGGTCGATCAGGGTCCGGACCCGGCAGGACAGGTGCTGCTGACGGCGGCCGACGAAGGTGACGTCCGGGGCGTCGAGCGACGCGCCGCGCGCGTGCAGGGTCAGCCAGCCGGGCGGCCGGCTCGTCGACCAGGCGTCGGCGGGCCGGGACCGCACCGACAGCCACCGTGGGTGCAGCCGGTCGCCGTCGAAGTCGTCGCGGGTCGGCGGCGGTGTCACCGGCTCCGCCGGCCAGCGCGGGGCGGTCATCCGCTCGGTGAGCGCGCCGACGACCGGCCAGTCGTCGACCCAGTCGACCGGGGCGAGGAACGTCTCCCGGCCGAGCACGTGCCAGCCGGGGGTGCCGCCGCGCGGTCGGGCGCCGAGCAGGACCAGCCACCAGGAGCCGTCCGGTGCCTGGATGAGGTCGCCGTGACCGGTGTTCTGGATCGGCAGGTCGGTGCCGCGGTGGGTGAGGATCGGGTTCGCCGGGCACGGCTCGAACGGGCCGTCCGGTGCCGGGCCCCGGGCGACGGAGATACCGTGGCCGCGTTCGGTACCACCCTCGGCGATCAGCAGGTACCAGTAGGCACCGATCCGGTACAGGTGCGGGGCTTCCGGTGCCTGGGCTCCCGGGGTGCCGGACCACAGCCGGCGGGTCGGTCCGAGCGCGGCACCGGTCCGCGGGTCGATGCGGACCTGCCCGACGCCAGCGGTCGTGCACCAGCAGTTGCCGTCGTCGTCCCAGGCCAGGTCGGGGTCGATGCCGGCCACGCCGGGCAGCGGCACCGGGTCCGACCACGGACCGGCCGGGTCGGCGGCGGAGACCAGCAGGTTGCCGCCGCCGTCCGCCACGTTGGTGGTGATCAGCCAGAACCGGCCGTCATGGTGGCGCAGGGTGGGTGCGTAGATCCCGCCGGACGACGGTGCCGACGCGGGGATGGCCAGCTGCTCGGGGCGGTCCAGCACGTTGCCGATCTGGGTCCAGTTGACCAGGTCGCGGCTGTGGAGGATCGGTACGCCGGGAAAGTACTCGAAGCTGGAGCAGGCCAGGTAGTAGTCGTCGCCGACCCGGCAGACGCTCGGGTCCGGGTGGAAGCCGGGCAGCACCGGGTTGGTGAACCCACCGTCGACCCATCCGTCCATTGTCATGTCGTCCTCCCCGGTCCGGTGTGCGGTGGATGCACCGTACCCGGACCGGGGTCGGACCTCGGTCGGTCGATCAGTCGGCGTCGTCTGCGCTCGCGGCGGCGCCGCGGGCCGGCAACGCAACGGTACGCGGCAGCAACTGCGCGGTGAGCAGGGTGGACAGTGCCGAGACGTCCCCGCCGCCGGTACCGTCGGTGCGTACCACCACCGGCTGCGGGGCCTTGCCGGCGAGCGCAGCGCCCACCTCCAGCCGGCGCAGCGCCAGCTCGTACTGCAGGACCGCCCGGTTGTCCCGGTACGCCTGGGCCAGCCGGCGTTGCGCCTTGGCCTCGTTCTCGGCGGCTTTATCGCGTCTCGGCGAGCCAGCTCGCCGGGACGCGCCAGTTGTCGTCTGCCCTGCGCGGTGTGTCGGTCGATCATCGATCGACGACCGGCGACGATAACGGGAACCCGACGGTTCGCCGGGCCGACTGATGTTGCGGCGATGAAGGGAGGCGTCGGATGGCCACGCGGTGGCGGACATCGACGATGGTAACCACATGGGCGATGGCGGTGTCGATGCTACCGCTGTACGCGGTCAGTGCGCTCGGCCCGTATCTGGCCGAGGACCTGGGCGTGTCACGAGCGGCGGTAGGCGTCCCGGTGACGGTCGCGTTCGCGGTGGCGGCGGTGGTGTCGTTGTCGGCCGGACGGCTGGTCGACGCGGTCGGGCCCCGGCGGGGGCTGCTGTGGTTGGCGACGGTCGTCGCGGCCGCGCTCCTGGCGGGCTCGGTCACCGGCAGCTACCCGGTGCTGGTCGCGGTGGTCGCCGTCGCCGGGCTGGGGATGGCGCTGGCGAACCCCGCGACCAACGTGCTGGTGGCCACAGTGGTACCCGCACCCCGGCGGGGCACCGCTGTCGGGGTGAAACAGTCCGGTGTGCAGCTCGCCGCGGTGATCTGCGGGCTGGCGCTGCCATCGGTCGCGGCCGCCTCGGGCTGGCGTACGGCGCTGGGACTGGCCGGCCTGCTCGCGGTGGGGCTGTTCGCGGTGGTGTGGTGGCAGGTGCCCCGGCCACCCCGACGGGACACACCGGCCGGACCGTGGTGGCAGTGGTCACGACCACCGGCGGAGGTCGCCGGTCTGATGGGCTACTCGCTGCTGCTGGGCACCGGCCTGTCCGCGGTCAACACCTACCTGCCGCTGTACGGCGTACAGCAGTTGCAACTGGCCGGCTGGTCGGCCGGCGCGCTGTTGGCGGTGTTCGGCGCCGCCGGCGTGTTCGGACGGCTGTGGTGGACCCGTTGGGCGGACCGGCTTCCGGTGGTGACTTCGGCACTGCCACTGCTGTCGGCCGCGGCGGCGGTCTCGGCCGCGCTGGTGCTGCTGGCCGGGCAGTGGACGCCGCTGGTGTGGCTGGGTGCGATCGGGGTGGGGATGACGGCCACCGGCGCGAACGCGGTGTCGATGCTCGCCGTGGTGCGCCGCAAGGCTCCGGCCGGTCATGCCTCGGCGCTGGTCTCGACCGGCTTCTTCAGCGGCTTCGTGGTGGGGCCGACCGGCTTCGGTCTGCTCGCCGACAATGGCGGCTACCCGCTCGCCTGGGGTGCGGTCGCCGTAGTGTTCGCCGTCGCCGCGCTCGCCGGGCTGCGCCTGAGGAGCCGCACCGCCGCCGAACCGGTGCCGGCGTGACCGCGCCGCCGGGACCCCGGCCGCCGGTCGGGGTCGGCACACCGCAGCCCCGGACCGCGCTGAACGCGATGCTGGACCGGCTGCCGCACGTCCGTGCCGTGGTCGGCGAGCGGTTCCCGCTCTACGCCGACCCGGCCAGCGGCGACTGGACGAGCACCCGACGCGGGTCCTGGACCGGCGGCTTCTGGGCCGGGCTCCACTGGTTGGGGACCGCGGTCCGCGGCGACCCGTCCTGCCGGGCCGCCGCGACCGAGATGACCGGACGCCTCGCCGCACGGGCCGGCGACGACACCGTGACCCGGGCCATGACGTTCTGGTACGGGGCGGCCGCGGTCGGCGGACGGATCTGCCGGGACACGACGGCGACCCGGGTCGCCCTGACCGGTGCTCGTGCGCTCGCCGGGTCGTTCGACGCCGGTCCCGGTGTGTTCCCGGTCGGGTCGGCGTTCGGTGGACCACCGACGCCCCGGATCGGCATCGACGCACTGGCCGCCGTGGTGGCGTTGCTGTGCTGGGCCGACGGGCCGCTGAGCGGAGCCCGGCAGCTGGCCCGACGCCACGCCGCGAGCTGCGCCACCCTGCTGGTGGCCGCCGACGGTCAGGTGCTGGCCGAACGCGAACTACCGGCCGTGGGTGCACCGTCGACCGACGGCGAGATGTGGACGCGTGGGCAGGCCTGGGGGATGCTCGGTTTCGCGGTGGCCGCCGACCGGTTCGGCGGCGACTTCACCGAGGTGGCGAGGCGCACCGCCGACCACTGGTTGGCGGTCACCGGGCAGAACGGATCGGCGTCCCGGGTGCCGCCGGCGGTGGTCGGTCGCGCCGGTGCGCCGCCGGACACCTCGGCGGCGGCGATCGCCGCCGCCGCGCTGTGGACACTCGGCGGACGGCCCGCGCCGTGGGCGGCCCGCTACCGGTCGGCCGCCACCGCGACGACCGCTGCCCTCGTCACCGGTCACCTGGCCGCCGACGGCACGTTACGCGACGGATGCTACGACCTGGACAGGGCCGTCGCGCCCCGGCACGAGGTCGTCTGGGGCAGTTACTTCCTGGCCGCGGCGCTGGCCGCGCAGTCCGCCACGCCACCGTTGGTCGCCTGGTAGTCGGCGAGCAGCCGGGTGGCGACGGTGGTGACGTGCAACTCGTCCGGGCCGTCGAGGATCCGCGCCGCCCGGGCGGCGCGCAACAGCATGGCCAGCGGGGTGTCGTCGGTGAGCCCCTCGGCCCCGTACACCTGCACGGCGCGGTCGACGACGGCATGGAACGCCCGGGCGGCGACGACCTTCGCGGTGCCGGTGGCGGTCCGCGCGTCGCCCCCGGCTGCGAGAGCCGCGACGGCGGCCCGGGTGAGAGCTCGGGCGGCGGCCAGCTCCGCGTGGCTGTCGAAGACGTAGCCGTGCAGCAGCTGCTTGTCCGCGAGTACCGCCGTACCGACCTGGCGCCCGGTCAGCCGTCGGCACATCAGGTCGAAGGCTCGCGCGGTCTGGCCGAGCCACCGCAGGCACCGCAGGGTACGTCCGAGCGACAGCCGGCCGGCGACGATCCGCAGGCCGGCCCCGGCGGCGCCGATCAGGTGGTCGCCAGGCACCCGGACCCCGTCCAAGGCGATCTCGTACTGCCCACCGGCGCCGAGCACCGGCAGCTGACGGACGATCCGGTAGCCGGGTGCGGTGGTCGGCACCAGAAGCAGGCTGAGGGAGCTCCGACCGGTCGGGTCGTCGTCGGCCGACCCCGGTCCGGTTCGGCAAACGACGGTGGTGAAGCCGGCGTCCGCGGCCCGACTGGTGAACCACTTCCGGCCGGTGATCACCCAGTCGTCGCCGTCGCGGACAGCACTGGTCCGCAGGGCCGCGGGGTCGGTCCCGGGCACCTGCGGCTCGGTCATCGCGAAGCTGGGTGGGCATCTGCCGGCGACCATCGGGCCCAGGTACCGGTCACGCACCGCCGCCGTCGCGTAGGTGTCCAGCATCGTGGCGTCGAGAAGCGAATCGGAGCCGAGCGCCACCGGGCCGTAGTCGCTGTACCCCTCGGCCTCGGCGATCCCCGCGTAGTCGGTCAGTCCCAGCCCCTGCCCGCCGAGTGCCACCGGCAACGGGATCGCCCACAGCGCGGCGGCACGGGCCCGCTGCTGCAGCGCGCCCAGCGCTGCCCGGCCCTGCTCACCGCCGGCCGCGAGCGCGGCCTCGGCGGGAATCACCTGGCTGCGGACGAACTCCGCCACCTGAGGCTGAAGGACATGCACGGCGAACCTCCCAAACGCACCATCGTGATCGGACAGCTGGAAATCGCAGCGCCCGGGAACTGGACAGACGACCCATGCGACTACAGCAGACGTGACAGTTGATGCCGAAGGCACCCGTACCGTAGTCGGACCGCAGGGCGTTCCAGTTCCGGCCGGTCCGCTGGCCGGTCACCGGCTGGCCGGCGCTGGGGGCACCGCCGCGCACCGGGTACTCGCCCGTCACCTCGTCGAACTCGGTGCCGACCGGGTCAGCGACGCCGGGCCGCTGCGGCTGATTGGGCCGGACGAGGCGCAGCTGCCGATCGAGCTGGACTGGACGGAGCCAGCGGACCCGGCCGGTGGCGCCGGGCGGCCGGCCGAGTTGGACGAGGTGACGGCTCAGGCCCGGTACGGTCTGATGGCGGTGCACGGCCGGGCCCGGGGCGGGCCGGCACGGATCAGCCTGGACTACGTCGGCACCGCCGCCGCGGTGGTCGCCGGGCAGGGGGTGCTGGCCGCGCTACTGGCCGGGTTGCGCGGTGGCCCGGCGCCTGAGAGCGTGCGGGTGCCGGTGGCCGGGGCGGCGCTGCTGACCGTGTCGCAGTACCTTGCCGCCGGCAGTGCCGACGATCCGGAGTACGTCGAGGCACCGACCGCGGCTGGCTCGCCGCCCCCGTTCGTCTGCGCCGACGGGGTGTGGGTGGAGTTGGAGACCCTCGATCCGGCACCGTGGCATCAGTTGTGGACCGGTCTCGGTGTCGAGCCGTCCGTCGCGGCCCGCGCGTGGCGGGCCTTCGTGCTGCGCTACGCGACTGCGACCGCTCCGCTGCCGGCGCAGCTGCACGCCGCCGTCGCCGCCGTGCCGTTGGCCCGGTTGCAGGAGTTGGCCGGAGCCGCCGGGGTAGCGGTCCAGCCGGTACGGGGCCATGCCGACCGGAGCCGCGACAACTACCTGCCGGGAGCCGACACACCACCCTGGACGATCGCGGCTGGACCGCAGCGCCGAGCCGTCGGCGTCGACTCAGGCGGTGCCGCCGGGGGCACCGGGGGCGGACCGTTGACCGGCCTGCGCGTGGTCGAGGCAGGTCGACGGATCCAGGGGCCACTCGCCGGGCAGGTGCTGCGGCTGCTCGGTGCCGAGGTGATCCGGATCGAACCGGCCGGCGGCGATCCGCTACGGGGGATGCCGCCGATGGTGGGTGACTGCTCGGCCCGGTTTCTGGCGCTCAACCGGGGCAAGCGGATCGTCGAGGCCGACCTGCGCAGCCCGGACGGCCGGGCCACGGTCCGGGAGCTGGCCACGTCCGCCGACGCGTTCCTGCACAACTGGGCACCGGGCAAGGCCGCGCGGCTGGGGCTGGACGCCGGTGACCTGTGGGCGGCCAACCCACGGCTGGTGTACACGTACGCCTCCGGCTGGGGTGACGCGCGCGGATCGGATCCGCCCCCGGGCACCGACTTCATGGTGCAGGCGTACGCCGGGCTCGGCGCCCAGCTGCGGCCGGCCGGTGAGCCTCCGGCAGGTTCGCTGATGACCATGCTGGACGTGCTCGGTGGGCTGGTCGCCGCCCAGGGTGTCCTCGCCGGACTCGTCGCCGGGCACCGCGACGGCCGGGGCCAACGGGTGGACAGCAGTCTGCTGTCGGCCGCCGGTGTGCTGCAGGGACCGGTACTGCGCGGTGAGCAGCCGGCCCACCCGCGCGGGGGTCCGCTCGACGGCCCGCTGCCGGCGGCCGGGGGGCACCTCGCCGTACCCGAGGGCACCACGGCCACGTCGCTGGCCCGGATCACCGGCGGGGCCGGCCTGGCCGGTGCGCTCGACCGGTTGGCCGAGCTACCGGTCGCCGACGCCGTCGGGCAGCTGCGGGCCGGCGGCGTCGCCGCGGTGCCGGTCTGCCCGGAGCCCGGCCTGCTCGCCGCCGACCCCACCTTGGCAGCGCTGCTCGACATCGACGGCTGCGCCTTCGTCACACCCCCCTGGAGGTTCTTCCGGTGACCGTGCTGACCGCCACCGACCTGGTCCCCGCCGAGCTGCGCCGCTGGTGGCGCCATGCCGGCTACTACCCCGACGCCGACCTGTACACCTTGTTCACCCGACAGGTCGCCGCCGCGCCGGATCGGGCAGCGGTGATCGACGACGACGGCACCCACTCGTACGCGGAGCTCGCCGACCGGGTGAACCGACTGGCCGGCGCGCTGCACACCGCCGGCGTCCGGCCGGGCGAGGTGATCGCCGTCCAGTTGCCCAACAGCTGGCGGGCGGTGGCAGTGGACCTCGCCGCAGCCGCGATCGGGGCGGTCGTGCTGCCGTACCCGATCGGTCGGGGCCGCCGGGACACCCTGACCCTGCTGCGCCGGTCCCGCGCCGCCGCCGTCGTGGTGGCCCACAAGTTCGGCGACGTCGGGTACGCCGATGTGCTCGCCGGGCTGCGCGATGACCTGCCGGACCTGCGCATCGTGCTGGTGGCCGGGACCGGTGGCCCGGACAGTCTGGAAAGCCTGGCCGTCGACGGCACCGCGTTGTCGCACCGGCCGCCGGTGGCGCCGGACGCCCCCGCTCGGATCCTGGTCTCCTCCGGCTCCGAGGCCGCCCCAAAGATGATCGTCTATTCACACGAGGCCCTTGCCGGCGGCCGGGGCACGTTCATCGGCGCGCTGCACACCGGGCCCGGTCCGATGCGTAACCTGTTCCTGGTGCCGCTGGCGTCGTCGTTCGGGTCGTCCGGGTCGGCGGTGACCGTGGCACGGTTCGGCGGGACCCTGCTGGTGCAGTCCCGGTTCGACGCCGCCGGGGCGCTCGACCTGATCGACCGGCACGGCCCGCACCTGGTGTTCGGGGTGCCGACGATGTTCACCATGATGCTGGACCATCCCGCCGTAGCCGACGTGGACACCTCGACGCTGCGGGCCGTAGTGGCTGGCGGTTCCCGGGTCGACCCGGCGACGGTGGCCGCCTGCCGGGACCGGTTCGGCTGCGCCTACGTCAACTGCTACGGCTCGGCGGACGGGGTCAACTGCACCACCGACCCGGCCGCTTCACCGGCCGCGGTGCACGACGCGGTCGGCCGGCCCAACCCGGCGGTCGCGGCGGTCCGGATCGTCGGCGAGGACGGCCGCGACGTCACAACGGGCGCCGTCGGCGAGATCTGGGGGCTCGGGCCGATGAGCCCGCACTGCTACGTCGACGCCGAGTTCGACGCCCGGTACCGCACCGACGGCGGCTGGGTGCGCACCGGTGATCTCGGTCGGATCGACCCGGACGGCTTCCTCCATGTGGTCGGCCGGCGCAACGAGATCGTCATCCGGGGTGGGCGCAACCTCTCACCGGTCGAGGTGGAGCTGCTCCTGGCACAGCACCCGGCGGTGCGTCAGGTCGCCTGTGTGGGAGTACCGGACCGGTTGATGGGTGAACGGATGGCAGCCTGCCTGGCACTGCGCGACGGGGCGTCCGCACCAACCCTCGACGAACTCACCAGCTACCTGACCGAGACGCACGGCCTGGAACGTGCCAAGTTGCCGGAGCACCTGCGGATCTTCGACGCGTTGCCCCTGTCGCCGGCCGGCAAGGTGGACAAGCGGTGGCTGCGGGAGCAGCTCACCGCCGGATCGCCCCGATGACCCGACCATCAGCCACCGCCGCCTCGGCAGTGGCGCGACCGGCCGGCGGTGCTCCCGTCACCTTCAGCGGCGTGACCTGCCGGTACGGCCGACGCACGGTGGTCCACTCGGTGGACCTCGCCGTCGACGCCGGCGAGCACGTGGCGTTGACCGGAGCGAACGGCTCCGGCAAGACGACGCTGCTGCGCACCGTCCTCGGGCTGCACCCGCTGGCCGCCGGTGCCGTCTCGGTCGACGGCGTGGTCGCGGCCGGCCGCGACGGCTGGGCACGACGACGCCGCGAGGTGGCCTGGGTGCCGCAGCGGCTCACCCCGGGGCATTTCCCGCTGCTGGTCCAGGAACTGCTGGCCAGCGGCGGCGCACCGGCAGCCGCCGCCGACGCGGCCGACGCCCTCGGTGTCGGCGGTCTCGACGACCGGCCACTGCACACGCTCTCCGGCGGGCAACTGCAGCGGGTGTTCCTGGCCCGGGCCTTCGGCGCGGTCGCCGCTGGGGCCCGTGCGCTGCTCGCCGACGAACCGACCGCCGCGCTCGACTTCGGCGGTCAGGAACAGGTCGCCGGGCTGCTGGCCGGGCTGCCGGTCACCGTCATCGTCGTCTCACATGACCGGGCGATGTCCCGTGCCTGCGACCGGGTCGCCGAGATGGCCGCCGGCACGTTACGGGTGGTCTGACCAGGTGGAGCACTTCCTCGAGCTGCTGGCCCTGCCGGCGGTCCAGCGGTCGGCGATCGGGTTGGCCGTCGCCGCCGTCGGGTTGCCGATCGTCGGGGTGTTCATCGTCGGTCTGGACATCATCGCCGTCCGGTTCGCGATCATGCACGTGGCGTTGCTCGGCATCGCCGTCGGTCTGCTCGTCGGGCTCGACCCGATGCTGTGCGGGCTGGTGGCCTGCGGGTTGGCCGGTGCCGGAGTCGCCCCGCTGGCCCGCCGGCCGGCCGGGCTGCCCGGCGCGATGGGCCTGCTGATGACCTTCGCGATCGCCACCGCGCTGCTGGTGCTGTCGGTGTCCGGGGTGAACGCCACCGGTGCGTTCGAGCTTCTGTGGGGGTCGATCCTGGCCACCCGCGACGTCGACCTGGTCGTGCTGACGGTCCTCGCCGTCGCCGTGCACCTGTTGTTCTGGCGATACCGGCGGCAGCTGGCACTGCTGCTGTTCGACCGCGAACTGGCGCTGTGCTCCGGTGTGGCCGCCGGCGGCCTGATGCTCGCGCTGCTCATCGTCGTGGCGGTCGCGATCGGAGCCTCCATCCGGCTCACCGGCGCGCTGCTAGTCGACGCGCTGACCATCCTGCCGGCCCTGGCCGCCCGCAACCTCGGTCGGTCGCTGACCTCGATGGCCGCCTGGGCGGTCGCCTTCGGCGTACTCGGCAACGCGGTCGGCTTCACCGCCGCGCTGCTGCTCGACCAGCCACCCGGCCCCGTCCTGGTCCTGGTGGCCGGCACCCTGACCCTGCTCACCTATCTCATCCCTGAAGGAGCACTGCATGCGCTGGTCACGAACCGTCGTCGCGTTGACCGCGACGACCACACTCGCCCTGTCGGCGACCGGGTGTGGCAGCACTGACGCCGGCCAGACCGCGCCGGACGCCGACGGCCCCCCGGCCGGCGGGCCGGCGATCGTCGCCTCCACCACCTGGGTCGGCGCGCTGGCCAGGGCCGCCGGGGTCGCCGACATCACGGTGATCGCCCCGGCCAACGTGCAGCATCCGCCGGACTACGACCCGAAGCCCAGTGACCTGGCCGCCGTCGCCGACGCCGACTACGTGCTGTATGCCGAGTTCGACGGATTCGCCGACCGGCTGACCGAAGCTGCCGGCGGCGACGCGGAGCTGATCGCCGTACAGTTGGAGAACACTCCCGCTGCGATCACCGCCGAAGTGAACCGGCTCGGTGCGCTGTTCGGCACCGCCGACGCGGCCACCGCCTGGCTCGCCGAGTTCGACAGCACCTACGCGGAGCTGTCCGAGCAGGTCAAGACGGCCGCGCCGGAGCCGGGAACGGCGGTGGCCCAGCTGTTCATCGCGTACTGGGCGGAGTTCGCCGGTCTGCAGGTCGCCGGTACCTACGGCCCGCAGCCGGTCACCGCGAGCCAACTGGCCGAACTGACTGCGGCAGAGCCGACCGTGGTGCTGGCCAACGCGCACCTGCCCGGAGCCAACCCAGACGTCGAAGGGGCCGCCAGGGTCGACATCATCAATTACCCCGGTGACGACCTGGACCTGCTGACGGTGTTCCGCACCAACGCGGAGAACATCAGCGCCGCCCTCGCCTGATCCCGAGCCACCGGGCGGGCGGACCGTTTCCGGTCCGACCGCCCGGTCACGCCGATCGCGAGTCGATCGGGTCTGTCAGTCGGCGTCGTCTGCGCTCGCGGCGGCGCCGCGGGCCGGCAACGCAACGGTACGCGGCAGCAACTGCGCGGTGAGCAGGGTGGACAGTGCCGAGACGTCCCCGCCGCCGGTACCGTCGGTGCGTACCACCACCGGCTGCGGGGCCTTGCCGGCGAGCGCAGCGCCCACCTCCAGCCGGCGCAGCGCCAGCTCGTACTGCAGGACCGCCCGGTTGTCCCGGTACGCCTGGGCCAGCCGGCGTTGCGCCTTGGCCTCGTTCTCGGCGGCGATCAGCCCACTGCGGCCCCGGGTCTCGATCTCGAACCGGACCCGCTGCGCGTTGGTCTCCTGCTCCTCCAACAGCTGCGCGACCTGCTCACGGGCCTTGTTCAGGGCCGCCTTGACCTCGACGAACCGGGCGTCACGCACCTTCTTGGCCCGCTCGATGTCCATCTGCAGGCTGTCGATGCGCCGCTTGCGGGTCAGCCCCCACTCCTGCTCGTACGCGGCGTGCTCCTTGGCGACCCGCTCCCGGGTGGCCAGGTGCTGCTGGTACTGGGTGGGCAGCTGCACGTCGGGGATGTTGCAGCCGGTGATCCGCACGCCGTAGCGGGACAGCTGCCGGTTGAGCAGCTCCTGCATGTCGGCGACGTCGGAGCCACGCAGGTCGTACGCCCGTTCGGTCTGCACCTGGCGGGCCCGCTGCCGGATGGCGTCCTGCACGGCGCTGGACAGCACCAGGTCGAAGTTGCCGGCGCCGATGGCCCGGACGAACAGCACCGCGTCGGTGATCCGCAGCTTCATGAAGAACTCGATCGAGCGCAGCGGCACGTTCTCCCGGGTCGGGCAGGCCATCACCGGCGCCGAGTACGGAATCTCGGTGGCCACGTCGACGACGAAGTCGACCCGAGACCAGGGATGCCACAGGTAGTGCCGGCCCGGTTCCAGGGTGCGCACGACCGCACCGTAGCGGGTCAGCACCCCATGAGTGCCCTGTTCAATCTCCACGATGGACGACCGCCACCACCAGAGCGCGCCGAGCAGCAGCAGCGCCACGCCAGCGAGATAGCTGGCTGTGGCGAGGGCGCCGTACGCGGCGCCGACCAGCCCGTCGGCCCCGTTCAGGGTGAACATCACGCCGGACAGCAGGGCGAGCAGACCGAGCCAGAGCGGCACCATCCAGCCGAGCCGGCGCCGGTGCTTGGGGATCACCACCGGTACGAGGCTGCCCGCGTCACCGCCGCGCAGCAGCTGGGCGAGCTCGCTCCACGGTGCCACCGCCTCGGAGATGACCGACCTGCCGCCGCTGAGTTTGCTCATCACCGCTGTGCCTCCGTCTCGTCGTCGGTCGGCTCCGGCGCACCGGGGGCCAGGGAAACGCCGGCGTCGGTGCCCGGAACGGTCGGTTGGTCGGCCTCGCGCAGTGCGGCGATCTCCGGCTCGCGTTCGGCGATCCGGGCGGCGACCTCGGTCAGCCGGGTGCGCATCGTGGCCATGTCGGTCTCGCTGAACAGTTCGGCACCTCGTTCGCCGACCAGTTCGCGGGCCAGTTTCAGCAGGTCCACGCCCACCGCGCCGTCCGGGTCGGTGGAGCCGCCGATGCGCACCAGCCGGGGCAGGTGGTCGGCGACCTCCTCCAGGGTGTCGAGCACCTCCCGCTGGTAGCGGTAGTCGAGGATCTCCGGTGCTTCGGCGGCGGTGACCGCCCGGATGTCCAGGGCCTGCGCCTCCAGCAGGGCGGCGTTGGCCCGTGCCTCGGACTCGGCCAGCACGTACCGCTGGCGGGCGAGCGCCTCGGCGCGGTTGGTCTCCCGCTCGACCGCGGTGTCCATCTGCGCCTGGTACTGGGCGATCTCGGCCTGGATGCCGGACAGGGTTTCGTGCAGGGTGGCCAGCTCCTTGGTCAGGTCGCCCTCGTCCTGCTCCTTGCGCAGCTGCAACGCGTACTGGTGGGTGTAGGCGTCCTTGGCGACCCGCACCATCTCGGGCGCGGCGAGGTCCATCCGGTACTCCCGGTCGGACGGCTCGGCGTGGGTGATGTTGGCGTTGGTCAGCTCGACCGCCGGGAGGAACTGCTGGTTGAGTTGCTCCAGCAGGCGGCCGGTGTCCTCGCCGACCATGTTGTAGATGTCGGCGGCCTGCTGTTCGTAGATCAGGCTGCGGATGGTTTCGCTGACCGCGTTGCTGAGCTTCTCCTCGAAGCCGCGGACCGCACCGAGGGTGTAGACGAACTCCACCGGGTCACTGATCCGGAACTGGATGAACAGGTCGATGGACGCCTTCACGCCGCCCTTGGTCGGGGCCTCGCGCACCGGCGCGTTGAACGGGTATTCGCGGGTGGTGTTGACGATGTACGACACCCGCTTCCACGGGTTCAGCAGGATCACCCGGCCGGGGCCGACGACCTGCTCCAGCTTGCCGAACCGGGTGATCAGCGCGGCGCAGCCGTCCGGCACCATCACCATGCCCTGGCGCCACCAGACGAAGCCGACGGCGAACAGCGACAGCACCCAGTAGTGGATACCGAACAGCGGGTTGAGTAACAGGTTGCCGCCGGCGACCGCGACCACCGCGGAGCCGAGTACGCCGAGCACCAGCAGCAGCGACACCGGCAGCATGGTGAGCAGCGAACGACCGCGCGGAATCACCATCGGGCAGATGACGTGCGCCGCCCCGCCCTCGCCGCGCCGCTGCTCACTGCGGTTGAGCACCTCACCCGCGTCGTCCAGCGGCACCCGGCGCTGCTCCATGACGGTGTCGATGCTGCCCCCGAGGTCGCGGGCCGCCGGGAAGTCGACCGGGTCCATCCCGTCCTCGACCGGCTGACCGCCGCCAGCCCCACCGGCCCCACCGGTCACGGCACCGCCACGGCGGCGCAGCTCGGCCATGGCCATCTGGCGAGGATCGTTACCTTCAGCTATCGCGTAGGCGGCGTTGCGTATACCTTGTTGGACCCGTGACACGGTTCCCCTTCCGCAGATCTCAGTCGGCGCCCGGCTCGGCCAGCTCGGCGCACCGGTCCCGCGAAATGCTAGCCACCCAGGTCAACCGGGGTGACGGCTACGCCGGGTCGGGCACCGACGCCGGGCGTACCGACAGCAGCAGGTCGGCGACGGGCAGCCGGTGCCGGGCGGCGCGCTCCCTCGTGGCGAGCGGCTCGTCGAGCTCGATGGTGGCCGCCCGGCGGCCGACGGCGACGACGACCAGCGGGTTGAGCGCCGCCGTGGGCAGCAGCGCCGCGACCCGTTCGGCGTCGAAGCCGCCGAGCTGGTGCACGGCGAGCCCTTCGTGCTGGGCCTGGATCGACAGGTGCGCGACCGCCTGCCCGGTGTCGTAGGCGGCCCACGGGCGGGTCGCGCCGCTGTCGGCGACGGTCTGCGCGGCCACCACGATCAACGCGGCGGCGGCATGCGCCCAGACCCGGTTTCCCGGGTCGAGCGCGTCGAGCAGGCTGGCGTGGCCGGCATCGCCACGGCGGACCACGCCGAACCGCCAGGGTTGGCTGTTTCCGCAGCTGGGCGCCCAGCGGGCGGCTTCCAGCAGCGCGGTCAGCTGCCGGTCGGTGAGCCGGTGCTCGGGATCGAAGGCGCGCGGGCTCCACCGGTCGGCGAGCAGCGGGTGCAGTGGCTCGGCCGTGGTCGCGGTCTTCGGGACGTCGGACACCGGGTGCTCCTGTCGGGGTCGGGGTCGGGGTCGGGGTCGGGGTCGGGGTCGACAACAGAGTGTCGAGTATCCAGTGTGTCGGTGCTCAGTGCTCGGTACGACGGTACGACGATCCACAGGTGACCGGCGAGCCATGCCATCGATTCATATCGCTTTTACGCCTAGTCTGGATCGACACACGTGGTGCCGTACGTCCGCGACGCCACATCCGGCCACCCCGAAGGAGGCAGCCGATGCCTGCCGCACCCCGCCCCGGGGAACACCCCCGCCGTTGGCGGCGGCGCCTGGTCCGCACCGCCTGCGCCGCCCTGTCCGTCCCGCTCATGCTGGTCGCCGCGCTCGCGCTCGCCGCCGCACCGGCCGCCGCCGCACCGGTCACCGTCACCAATGCCACCCAGTTCACCGACACCACCGGCGCCGGCGTCCACGCCCACGGCGGCGGCATGATCAAGGTGGGCGGGTACTACTACTGGTTCGGTGAGAACCGCCACGACGACCACACCTTCCGGTACGTCTCCGTCTACCGGTCAACCGACCTGCGCACCTGGGAGTTGCGCAACCACGTGCTGCGACAGTCCAGCAGCCCGGAGCTCGCCGTCGCCAACATCGAGCGCCCCAAGATCCTCTACAACCCGGCCACCGGCAAGTACGTGCTCTGGATGCACTGGGAGAACGGCGTCGACTACGGCCAGGCCCGGGTGGCGGTGGCCACCTCCGACACCGTCGACGGCGACTACACGTACCTGGGCAGTTTCCGGCCGCTCGGGTACGACTCGCGGGACATGACCGTGTTCCGCGACGACGACGGCACCGCGTACCTGATCTCCTCGACCCGGGTCAACGCGGACCTGAACATCTACCGGCTGACCCCCGACTACACCGGCGTCGCCGCCCTGGTGCAGACCCTGTGGCCGGGCAACTACCGGGAGGCGCCGGCCATGTTCAAACGTAACGGCGTCTACTTCCTGGTCACCTCCGGCGCCACCGGCTGGCAGCCCAACCAGGCCCGGTACGCCACCGCCTACAGCATCACCGGCACCTGGACCGCCCCGACCACGTTCGGTGACAGCATCACCTACGGCTCGCAGCCGGCCTACGTCCTGCCGGTGCAGGGCACCGCCACCACCTCGTACCTGTACCTCGGTGACCGCTGGGCCAGCGCCTGGGGCGGCCGGGTCAACGAGTCCCGCTACGTCTGGCTACCGCTGACCTTCCCGTCGAACACGTCGCTGAGCATGGCCTGGCATCCACAGATCAGTATCGACACCGCGACCGGGCAGGTCACCGGCGTCGGCGGCGGGTACGCCTACGAGACGCTGCGGGCCCGGCACAGCGGCAAGTGCCTCGACGTGCTCAACGAGTCCACTACGGACGGCGCCGGCGTCGCCCAGTACGGCTGCCACAACGGCGGCAACCAGCACTGGCTACTACGTGACCTGGGTACCGGCTACCACCAGCTGGTGGCCCGACACAGCGACCGCTGCCTGACGGTGTCGAACGGCTCCACCGCCGACCACGCCGCCGTCGCCCAGTACGCCTGCCAGCCGGGCCGCACCGACCAGCAGTGGCAACTGGTCGACGCGGGCTCCGGCTACCAGCGGATCGTGGCCCGGCACAGCGGCAAGTGTCTCGACGTCGCCGGGTACTCCACCGCCGACAGCGCCCGGGTGATCCAGTACACCTGCGGCACCGGCGGCAACCAGCAGTGGCAGCGGATCGGGGTCTCCTGAATCTGCGCCGTGTCCGCTGCGGGACCGGACGGCGCGGTCACGCCGTCCGGTCCCCCGGCGGTACGGGTCAGTCCCGCAGCGGGTACGGAATGAAGGTGCTGCGGTTCTCGTCGACGTCGAGCCGCCGGCTGATCGGCGGGGCGGCCCGCTGCGGGCAGGTCATCCGTTCGCAGGTCTTGCAGCCGGGGCCGATCGGGGTGGCGGCGTCGGCGGCGTGCAGGTCCATCCCGGCCGAGTAGACCAGCCGACCGGCATGACGGGTCTCGCAGCCGAGTCCGATCGCGTACACCTTGCCGGGTTGACCGTAGCCGCCGTGGTGGCGGATGACGGTCCGGGCGATCCACAGGTAGCGCTGGCCGTCCGGCATCGCGGCGACCTGGGTGACCACCCGGCCCGGCGAGCCGAACGCCTCGTAGACGTTCCACAGTGGGCAGGTGCCGCCGGTACGGGAGAACGGGAACCCGGTCGCCGACTGGCGCTTGGACATGTTGCCGGCCCGGTCGACCCGGACGAACGAGAACGGTACCCCGCGCGAGCGGGGCCGTTGCAGGGTGCTCAGCCGGTGGCAGACCGTTTCCCAGCCCATCGCGAAGTGCTCGGCGAGCAGGTCGATGTCGTAGCGACGGGTCTCGGCGGCGGTGAGGAACCGCTCGTACGGCAGGATCAGCGCGGCGGCGAAGTAGTTCGCCAGGCCGACCCGGGTGAGGATCTGGGTCTGGACGTCATCGAACCTCTCCTCCTCGATGATCTCGTCGATCACGTCGGCGTACTCCAGCAGGGCGATCTGCGCGGCCATCCGGATCGCCTCCTGTCCGGGTCGCAGCGAGGTGGACAGGTGCAGGGTGCGGGTCTGCGGCCGGTAGCGGTGCAGCTCGCCGCCGAGGGAGTCGGCGTCGTCGCGGGAGATCCGTACGCCGTGTCGCTGCGCCAGCCGGTCCCGCAGCGCCGCCCGCGCCTCGCCCCGGCGGATGCCGATCTGATCGGACAGCCGCTCGGCGGCCTCGTCGACCGCCGGGACGTAGTTCTGCCGCCGGTAGAAAAACTCGGTGACCTGGTCGTGCGGGCTGTGGCCAACCCGCTCCCGGTCACCGACGAGCTCGGAGAGCTGCTCGTCGGCCTGCTGGTAACGACGGTGCAGGTCGAGCACCGCCTCGGCCACCTCGGGCAGCCGGGAGGCGAACTCGGTCAGGTCGCCGATGCCAGTGCGGGAGCCGAGCGCCTCGCGCAGCCCGGCGACGAGTCGCGGGGTGTCGTGCGGGGCGAAGCTGGTCGGGTCGACGCCGAAGACCTCGGTGATCCGCATCAGCACCGCGACGGTCAACGGCCGGGAATCGTGCTCGATCTGGTTGAGATAGCTCGCTGAAATGTTGAGCTGCCGGGCCAACTCGGTCTGACTGATTCCCCGGTCCTCACGCATCCGGCGCAGTCTGGCACCGGCGAAGGTCTTGGCGATCGCCCTCACCTCCACGCTCGTCCCGGCTGCGATCCGCCAACGTTAACACGCGCCCGGCCAGCATTAGCAGGGCTGCGAAGAGATGCTTTTGCAAGTTGGCAAAATGGGCCGACGACTTTTCAGTAATTGGCTACTTCCGTCTCTCGACCAGTCGCCGGCGTCGTGTGACCGTTGGTCGCACGCCACCCGAAGGAGACGACGATGCACACCGCAGTGGAGACCGTGCAGAGCGCAGTGGATCAGTTGCGACACGAATGGGACACCGACCCGCGCTGGCACGGGGTGCGGCGCAGCTACCGCCCCGCCGACGTGGTGCGGCTGCGCGGCGCCATCACCGAGGAGCACACCCTGGCCCGGCACGGCGCCCGGCGGCTGTGGCAGCTGCTGCACAGCGAGGACCACGTCCACGCCCTCGGCGCGCTCACCGGCAACCAGGCGGTGCAGATGGTCCGGGCCGGGCTGAAGGCGATCTACCTGTCCGGCTGGCAGGTGGCCGCCGACGCCAACCTTGCCGGGCACACCTACCCCGACCAGAGCCTCTACCCGGCGAACTCGGTGCCGGCGGTGGTCCGCCGGATCAACAACGCGCTGCTACGGGCAGCGCAGATCAGCACCGCCGAGAGCGGTGCGGACGGCGCCGGACCCGACAGTGCCGGGCCGGGCGGCGGGGACGGCCCGGCGACCGACTGGCTGGCCCCGATCGTCGCCGACGCCGAGGCCGGCTTCGGCGGCGTGCTCAACGCGTACGAGCTGATGACCGCGATGATCGCGGCCGGCGCGGCCGGGGTGCACTGGGAGGACCAGCTGGCCGCCGAGAAGAAGTGCGGCCACCTGGGCGGCAAGGTGCTGATCCCGACCGGCGCGCACATCCGTACCCTCGAAGCCGCCCGGCTGGCCGCCGACGTGGCCGGCGTGCCGAGCGTGGTCATCGCCCGCACCGACGCGCAGGCCGCCACCCTGCTCACCACCGATATCGACGAGCGGGACCGGCCGTTCGTCACCGGCGAGCGCACCGCCGAAGGCTTCTACCGGGTGCGCAACGGTATCGAACCGTGCATCGCCCGAGGCCTGGCCTACGCGCCGCACGCCGACCTGCTGTGGATGGAGACCAGCACCCCGGACCTGGAGGTCGCCCGCCGGTACGCCGAGGCGATCAAGCGCGAGTACCCGGACCAGCTGCTGGCGTACAACTGCTCGCCGTCGTTCAACTGGCGCAAGCACCTCGACGACGCGACCATCGGCAAGTTCCAGCGGGAGCTGGGCCACATGGGGTACAAGTTCCAGTTCATCACCCTGGCCGGCTTCCACGCGCTGAACTACTCGATGTTCGACCTGGCGCGCGGCTACGCCAGTGACGGGATGAGCGCGTACGTGTCGCTGCAGGAGCGCGAGTTCGCCGCCGAACCGGCCGGCTACACGGCGGTGAAACACCAGCGGGAAGTGGGTACCGGCTACTTCGACCTGATCTCGACGGTGCTCAACCCGGCCGGCGAGACCACCGCGCTGCGCGGCTCGACCGAGGAGGAGCAGTTCGCGTGAGGTACGAGATTCTCGGTCCGATGGCCGACCGGTTCGACGAGGTGCTCTCCGCCGAGGCGCTGGAGTTCCTGATCGCCCTGGACGGCGAGTTCGCCGCCCGGCGGGTGGCGCTGCTGGACACCCGCCGCGCCCGGCGGGCCCGGTACGCCTCCGGCCAGCTGCCCGACTTCCTGCCGGAGACCGAACACATCCGCACCGACCCGACCTGGCGGGTCGCCCCGCCCGCACCCGGGCTGGTCGACCGGCGGGTGGAGATCACCGGACCGACCGACCGGAAGATGACCGTCAACGCGCTGAACTCGGGCGCGAAGGTGTGGCTGGCCGACTTCGAGGACGCCACCAGCCCGACCTGGCGCAACGTGATCGGTGGGCAGCTGAACCTGATGGACGCCCTCGACCGGCGGATCGACTTCACCGACGAGCGCGGCAAGCGGTACGCCCTCGGCGAGGAGCCGGCCACGATCGTGGTCCGTCCACGCGGCTGGCACCTGGTGGAGAAGGGCATCGTGGTGGACGGGCGGCCGATCTCGGCAAGCCTGGTCGACTTCGGGCTGTACTTCTTCCACTGCGCCCACCGGCAGCTCGACGCCGGCGCCGGGCCGTACTTCTACCTGCCGAAGTTGGAGAGCCACCGCGAGGCGCGGCTGTGGAACGACGTGTTCGTCCTCGCCCAGCGCCGGCTCGGCCTGCCGCAGGGCACCATCCGGGCGACCACGCTGATCGAGACGATCACCGCCGCGTTCGAGATGGAGGAGATCCTGTACGAGCTGCGGGAGCACTCGGCCGGGTTGAACGCCGGCCGGTGGGACTACATCTTCAGCATCATCAAGAACTTCGGGCAGTGGCCGGACTTCGTGCTGCCGGACCGCGCCGAGGTGACCATGACGGTGCCGTTCATGCGGGCGTACACCGAACTGCTGGTGCGGACCTGTCACCGACGCGGCGCGCATGCCGTCGGCGGGATGGCCGCCTTCATCCCCAGCCGGGACCCGCAGGTCAACGAGGCCGCGCTGGGCAAGGTGCGGGCGGACAAGCAACGCGAGGCCGGCGACGGCTTCGACGGCTCCTGGGTGGCCCACCCGGGCCTGGTGCCGACCTGCCGGGAGGTCTTCGACGCGGTGCTCGGCGACCGTCCGCACCAGGTCGACCGGTTGCGCGAGGAGGTGGCGGTGACCGCGACCGACCTGCTGGCCGTGGACAAGACGCCCGGCCAGGTGACGGCGGCCGGGGTCCGCGCCAACGTCGCGGTGGCGCTGCGGTACGTCGATGCCTGGCTGGGCGGTGCCGGCGCGGTGGCCCTGTGGAACCTGATGGAGGACGCGGCGACCGCCGAGATCGCCCGCTGTCAGGTCTGGCAGTGGCTGCACCACGGCACCCCGTTGGCCGACGGTGGATGCGTCACCGAGGACCTAGTCCGGTCGGTCCTGGCCGGGGAGCTGGTTGCGCTGGTCGACGGGCGGGACGGTCCGGACCGCGACCGCGCCGAGGCGGCGGCCCGGATCGTCGAGGAGACGGCGCTCGGCGAGGACCTGCCGGCGTTCTTCACCACCGAGGCGTACGCCCGGCACCTGTCCCCCGCCGCGCTGACAAACCAGCGCTGACGCCGCCCCGCGGTCACTGCGGATCGCGAACAGCCGCCAGCCACCGGCGGCGGACGAAAGGGCAGGTCGGACGATGCCTACCTGCCCACATATGTGCACAATGGAGGCAAACTGGGACCACCTTCCCGACTTGCACCGTCGCAGGCTGGCCGACTGCTGCGAACGAATCGGCGTACCGCTCACCGACGCGCACTGCGCGCTGGCGGACGCCCGGGCGAGCGCCGCACTGCTGCGGTCGTACCTTGCCGGCGGCGCAGGCCACTCCCGGCGCCCTGGCCGCGGGCATCACCTCACTCGGTCGGGGTACCTGTCGAGCTTGATGCCAGAGATGCATCAGCATGCACCTGTGGCATCAGGTCCCCGTCGGCGGATAATGAGTATTCTTCGCGAAGGGACGCCGAATTAGAAGATCAATTCTGGGGCGGCCCCACCTCGTCTCCGACATCTGCGAATACTCGCATTTGCCGAACAGATCCACCTACTGGCAACATAGATAGAGTGAGTCCATCGTCGATGGTGTCGCCCACCGGTCACGGCTCCGCCAATAAGGTCGGTTGAGATCGTGGGCGAGTCACCGGACGCCATCGAGATGCAGCCCTGGGACGCCGAGCACCCGGTGCTCAAGATCATTCGGAAACGGCGCGACTCCGGCAGCCGGCCCGGTGCCCGCGATCACGGTGACACGGCGAAGGTCGGCCTCGCGGTCGAGGGTGGCGGGATGCGGGGAGTCGTCTCGGCGTCGATGCTCGCGACGCTGGAGGACCAGGGTTTCAGCGACGCGTTCGACGCGGTGTACGGCTGCTCGTCCGGCGCGGTGAACAGCGCCTATTTCCTCGCCGGCGGGACCTGGTACCCCGTTTCGATCTACTACGACGATCTGACCAGCCGCCGGTTCATCGACTTCACCCGCGGCCTGCGTGGCGGGAACATCCTCGATCTCGACTACGCGTTCGGAGAGATCGTCGAGATCATCAAGCCGCTCGCCTATGACCGCGTTCTGGCAGCCGACCTCCCACTTCATGTAGCTATCACCGATGTCGATGCAATTTCCACCCGGCTGGTATCCGATTTCTCCGACCGTGCCGACCTCAAGGCAGCGCTGCTGGCCTCCGCCTGGCTGCCGATCGCCGTACGGGGAACGGCGCAGTTCCGAGGCTGGCGGGCTCTCGACGGTGGCGTGGTCACCGCGCTGCCGTTCCGACTCGCGCTGCGCGACGGATGCACCCACGTGCTCTCCCTGAGTACCCGGCCCATGCGCAGCGGCAATGGCGGGCTCGGTCTGCAGCACCGGTACACCTGCCGTTACCTGGAGAGAATCAAGGAAGGGCTGGGTGCCGCCTACCTGGCCTCGGTCCGGCAACGGCTCCGCGACCAGGTCGACCTCGCCGCCCGGCGCGGCACCGCGAGCCAGCTGCCGCCGTACGTCCTCGACCTCGCCCCGTTGCCCGAGGACACCGAGGTCAAGCGGCACGAACTGCGCTCGCACCTGCTGATCAGCGCGGCGCGCCGGGCGTACTCCCTGATGTACTGCGCGGTCGAGGGACGGCCGGTGGATCTGCTCCGGTCGGGACGACTGCACGCGGTACCCCGTCTGATGGTCGTGGACCAGCGCTGATGGCCGGACAACCGACCCTCGACCAGTTGGTCGAGGAGCTTTCCCGACCACCCACGCCGCCCGGTCCGGAGCTCGACCGGCTGGCGAAACTGCTGCTGCCGGCCGGCGGTGAGTCGGCCGCCGGGCGGCGGACGACGGCGACGAACCGACCGACGGCCGATGACCTGACCTCCTGGCGGGCGCTGCTGCGTGACGTGCCGTTCGATCAGCGGTCCTTCGACGACCGGTTCCGCCCAGGCAGCTGGAAGGCGGTCCTCGACGGACTGGCGCGGCACTGCGACCGGCTCGCCGATGGTGCCGCCGACCTGCCGCCGCCGCGTCGGCAGACGGTCGGCTTCCTGGCGCTGCTGTTGATCACTCTGACCGGCCTGGCCGAATCGAGTGACCGCCGAACCGCCGCCGCGCCGGCCCGGGCGGGTACCACCGACGGGAGCACACCCCCACCCGGTCACGACTGTCCCGGCGTGTGCGGGCGTCTCGTCCGGCAGCGGCCGGTACGCGAGACGATCCGCGAGCTGTACCGGCCGGTCGGCGGACCGCTTCCGGACCATGCCGGTCAGGATGCCGTCGCGGGGTCCGAGTGGACCGCCGGAGTCGACTTCGACACCCTCGAATTCCATGAGCACGGCACCACCTCGCTGATCCTGCGCGGGTCCGGCACGCGACGGGGCGGGCTGCGTCGACCCTTCGCCCTCAAATTGATTCTCTACCCGTACCTGCGGATCCCGCGCATCGCGAGCACGACGAAGGCGTACGCCGGGCTCTACGATCTCGCCGGTGCCCAGGCGGAACATCTGGTCGCGGTCTGGGCCAGCTCGCACAGCTGGATCCTGATGGACTTCGTCGCCGGGCGTCCGCTGCACGAGGTGTGGCGGGAACGCACCGCGCGACGCCGCACCGCGCGACGTGCCCGCCCCGGACGCTCGGCGACATCCGGCGACGACCAGGGCCTCGGCGAGACCTCGGTCGACCGGTTCGCGCTCCTGGCCGACCTGCGGGACTACGGCACGGCCGCGTTCCTGGCGCTCGCGGAGCTCGACCGGTTCCTCAACGCCGGCAACCACCCCACCGAGCCGACCAGGCGGGGGCACGGCGACCTCGCCCCGTCGAACATCATGGTGACCTACCGGGACGGCCGACCCGTTTTCCGGCTGATCGACATCGGCGCGAACTACCTGTACACGTACGCCTTCGGCGCACTCGAAGGCCCGGACGGACAGTTCGTCGCTCCTGAGGTGAAGGCCGACGGGACGGCGGGTGACAAGTCCGACGTCTATTCGCTGGGCAAGTTGCTGACCATGTTCGGTGGCGGGGAACCGGGTGATGTCGTTCCAGACGAGTTCTACGCCCACGCGCCGCTGCTGGCCCGGTTCATCGAGGACCTCATCGACACCCACCCGGACCATCGGTTGCTGCTGTTCTCGCCGGACACCGACCCCGCCGAGCGGCACGCCGCAGCCGGTGAAGAACAGCAACCGGCACCGGACGTCTCCCGGTACGCCCGACTCCACGACACGTTCGCTGCGGAACTCGACGCCGAGGCGGCCCGGACGCCGCCGACCGACGACCGGCTGGTCCGAGGCACCTGGGAACTGTTCCAGACCCGACTGACCCTCGGACTGTTCCGACCACTCGCCGGTGCCCCCGGTCAGCTGCGTCGCATCTACCGGACGCGCCGGGCTGAGCCGGGTGCCGCCGGCCGTGCGTCGGCCCTCGCCGCAGCCCGGTTGCTGGCCTGGTCCTGGCTCTCCTCCGTGGCCTGGGCGGTGACCTGCGCCATCACCCTCATCTGGATCATCCGGCAGTTCGACTGGTCCTGGGGCAACCGGATGGTGGAGTCCCTGCAACGGATGCTGGGCGGCTCGGAAGATCACTTCCCGGTCCTCGACTCGCTACGCGCTCCCGGGTACTCGATACCGGACATCGAGGCGAACGCGCCGGCCCTGCTGGTCGGTCTGACGTACGCGATGGTGTCGGCGAAGTACTACCACAACATCTTCGCCAGCATGAATCCGCTGGCCGCCGGCTGGCGGGCCGGCGGCCTCACCGTCCGCGCAGCCCTCGCCCAGTTCGCCATCCGGATACAGACGGTCACCGGCGCTGTCCTGGTGCTGCCGATCGTGCTCTACGACCCCCGGCTGTGGCCGATCAACAGCGCCATCGGCCAGACCCTGTCGCTGTTCACCAACAGCGCCGTCCTCCTGTTCGCCCGACGTGCCCTGGCGGACGCACGTCGGCGTGGGCTGAGCACCGTACCGCCGAGCGACGCGAAGGTCACCGGGCTCGCGTCGTTCGCGGAGTGGACGCCGTCCTCGCTGTTCTACGCGGGGATCGTCTGGACGATCGGGCTCGCGGTCTACCAGGGCGCGCTGCAGGACGTGTACGTGTACGCCTTGTCCGTGGCGTCGATCAACCTCTTCCTCTTCTACATGATCAAGTGTGGCCGGGGAGCGGCCGAGGTCAGGACCGCGCTCACCCGGGCCACCGGGGCGGCCGAGCGGCTGCGGAGCCGGTCGGCGTGCGGTTGGCGTACCCAGGAGACCTGGTAAATCGCGGGACGGCCGGCGAACTCACGCAGTCGCTCCAGCCGCAGCGCGTGCTCGCCCGGCGCGATTCGCAACTGGGCTGCGGCGCGAGCCGACGAGAGCCGCACCGATCGACGAAACCGGCGAAGGTGCCGGCGGTGTTGGAGCCACCGCCGACGCAGGCCACGACGTGGTCCGGCACCGCGTTGACCAGCTCGCGGGCGCACTGGCCACGCGCCTCGTCGCCAATGACCCGTTGGAAGGTCCGCACCATCCACGGATACGGGTACGGACCAATCACCGAGCCGGCGCAGTAGAGGCGATCCGCTTCCACGACGACACCGGCTGGGGTCGCTACCGGCCCTGGGCGCGCCCGGTCCTGCTGCTGACGCGGGACCGGCCGGCCGACGCGGCGACGGCGCTGCGGCAGACCCCGGACCCAGCGCGCGACCCGTTGGCCGAGGCGTTGTGGTGCCTCACCGCACAGGCCGCGATCGCCCTCGACGACCGTACGGTGCTGCGCCGCGCCCGGACCGCGCTCACACCGGCCGTCGACGAGCTGGCCGGGGCCGGCAGACATGATCGGCGCGGGACGGGCGGGCGGAGCGGGATCAGCAGGCACCAACCCGTTTCCAGGGGCCCCACCCGGAGGCGGCAGGTTGCTGGTCCCGCGTCCACCACTGTGCGGTCCACAGCTGCCCGTCATGCTCGACGGTCTCGCCGCCGGTGTAGATCCACGACGACGTCCACTCCGGGTAGAAATCGCTGCCGCAGTGCTGGTAGGCACCGAGCTCGGCCCAGGCACCCCGCTGCGTGGCACCCGGTACCTGGTTCCTCGTCCACCACTGGGCCTGGTACGCACGGCCGGCGTGGTACACGAGATCACCCTCGGTGTAAACCTGCGACGGCTCCCAGGTGGGTACCACCGGCGTCCAATGGGCGTACAGCGTCGCCGCGGTTTGGGCCAGGGCCGACACCTCGGTCGCGGCGGTCACCGTGGTGCCGCTGCCGTCGGCGGCAGTGTTCCAACCGGCGAACTCGAACGCGGGCCTGCGCAGACCGGTGCCCGGCGCGTCCAGACCAGCATCGGTCCGCAACAAACCATTGCGCGCCTCGGGTGCCGTGCCGATGCCGCCGTTGACGTCGTACGACACGGAGTAGACCCCCTCGACCGCAGCGGCCCACGACAGCATCGGCGACTGGTTGTTGGTCGCCCGCAGCCGGATGGTCACCGGTCCGGCCGCGGCCAGGTCGATGTCGTAGCTCAACACCCTCGACGGCGTGGCGGTGTCGAGGGTGACCTGCGCTCCGACCTGGTGCGCGGCACCGTCATAGTCCAGGAACACGTCGTAGCCGCGACTGTTGCCGGGCCACCAGGAGTGGCTGCCCGCCACGATCGTGTGGCGACCCGCCGGCAGGGTGAAGGTGTAGCTGAGGATCGCCCCCACCTGGTTGGCCGTGTACACCCCCGTGGTGGTCGTCTTGCTGTAGTCACCAGCGACGATCCCCTTGTACCGGATGTCACGGTCGCCGGCGGCGTTGTACGCCCCGAGGCCCCAGGTCGCATCGCCTTCGAGGACCTGGTCGGGTGCGCCGTTGCGCAGATCGTCGCCCAGCAGTTCGGCGACCGCCGCGTGGGCCGGCGAGTTGTAGCCCAGGGTGCCGGTTGCGGTCCCGTTGACGTCCGCGAAGTACCTCAGCCCTGGCGGCACGACCTCGACCCAGGCGGTCGTGGTGGCACCACCGTGGCTGCCCCGGACGGCGACCGTCGTCCACGCCTGGCTGACGTCGAGTCCGTCGAGATCCCAGGTCACCGCGAGATCCCGGGTGGTGCCGTCGGTGAGCGCGGCGGGCAGCGTCGCCGGCAGGTCGCCCGGCACCTGGCCGAGGAAGGTCGCCCGCCAGACCTGCGGCAGCGCGGCCACCCGATTGGCCAGCGGGTAGCTGGCCGCCTGAAGCCGGGAGACGATCTGCCGGGCGCCCTCCCCGTCGAGCCGATAACCCGCCGGGTCAGCCACCGCACGACCGGCCATCGCGATGGTGGACTGCAGCAGCGCCCAGTCCCGGTCGGTGAAGTCCTCGGTCCGCTCGATCCGCGAGGCTACCGCCAACGCCTGGCTGACAGCATCGCTCGACGCCGGCTCGGTTGCCGGCGTCCCCAGGACACCGACCGAGTCGACCACCAGCGTCCCGGCGATCACCTCAAAGGTCACAGTGTGCCGACCCCACGGCAGTCCTCGCACGGCCACGGTCTGCTGGAAGTTGGTGACGGACCTGGTCGGCAGGTTCGTCGCGACGAGTTCGCCGTCGACCCGCACGTCGAGCCGGGCGCTGCCGTCGTTGACTCCCATGACGTCGATCCCGGAACCGGTGAACGTGTACGCGAGGGAGGCACCGGGCCCCCGACTGGTCGACGACGAGCGATGATACTCGTACATGCTGCCGCCGTTGGCGTGCCGCCAGTCTCCGCTGTAGGCGAGCCGGGCGGCCGGCGGGTCGGCCAGGTCGTTCATCTCCAGGTTGTCGAGGAGTTCGCGGTAGTACGGCAGGTGGCCCGGCACCCGCTCGATCGTCAGGTTGTCGAACCGGGTGTGGTGGAAGCCGCTGGCGAGGTCGACGCGACCGGACAGGTACGGCAGGTCGTCGGTCCAGCTGAACACCTGGTCGCCGTTGACGAAGCCGGTGATCTGGTGACCGGCGACCCGGATCGCCAACCGGTGCCAGGCGGTGGCGTCGAATCCGGCGACGGTCCCGCCGGAGATCGTCCTACCGGTACGGCGGAACTGCCAGGTCCCGTCGGAGGCCAGCAGCAACGCATAGGGTGTGCCGCTCAGACTGTGTGAGCTGCCGCCGCCGGTCGAACGCGCGCCGATGGCCGCGTAGTTGTCCGACGCCGGGCCCCGGTCGAACCGCACGTCGACGCCCGCCTGGTAGTTGGTCCAGCGCAGATCACCGACGCCGGTGACGGGATCGGCGCTGTTCCAGGCACCGCCGACACCGGTCGTCGCCCGGTCGATCTGCTGGCGCAGCACGTTGTTCCCGTCGCCGGTCCGCACCGTCTCGAAGGCACCGTTCCGGTCCCAGGTGTACAGCGGGATGGCGCCCGTGTCGCCGCCACGGGAGTCGATGAAGCTCTCGGTCTGGCTCGTGACGACGCCACCCGGACCGATCACCGGCACGGTCCGGCCGACGTAGTCGAAGTCGTCGGCCCACAGCACGCCGTGCTCCGGGTCGGCGTCGAGCACCGTGCGCTCGCCCTCGACCGGAAGCGGCGTGGCCCACTCCGGATCTGCGGTGACGTCGAGCGAGGTGACGGTGACGATGGAGTATGGTTCGACGCTGACCTGGTAGCCGCCGGTGACGCCGGGTACCGCATCGGCGACGTGGCGCTTGTAGTTGGCGTCGAACGCCTCGCCGCCGCCGGTAGCCCGGGTCTGCCAGACGGCGAGTTTCGGGTCGACCCCTAGATCGAAGCCGACCGGCGTGATCTCATAGGTCCGTGCGTACTCGGAGTCGTTGACGATCACGGTCGAGAAGTCCGACCGGTCCGGCGCGGCCATGGTGAGGTAGTTGGGCTGACCGTTGCGCCCGACGACCGGGTTGGTGCCGGTGGCGGTGGAGGCGCTGGCCTGCGGGACAGCCCGCCAGACCCCGGCGGTGTTGGAGTCGTTCTCCCAACCGGTCTGCGCGAAGCTGGTGAAGTGCTGCAGCACGGCGAGTCCCGCGTCGTAGTGAATCCACCCTGACCACGGGTCGCGGGCGGACACGAGCTCCTTGAAGGAGTACTGACCGCCTTCGAAGAACGAGCCGATGGCGGGTTGGTAGACGAAGTGCGTCCGCCGCGACATCACGAAGCCCTTGACGATGGTGTTGGCCATCTCCAGCGCGCTGCCCGTGCCGCCGATGCCGGTGCCCGGCACGGTCGGGTCTGCCGTGTTGTTGTTCTGTCGGAAGGACGAGTTGCTGAAGGTGGCCTGCGCTTCGCTGTTCCAGATTTCCTTGTCGAACTGCTCGGCAAGCCGGGTGAAGTTCTGCTGACCGTCGTCGTTCGTGTTGTAGTGGTAGCCGGCCACCGCGACTGCGTCGCGCAGCTCGGCGTCGCCGACCATCGCGCCGCCGAAGCTGCCGATGCCGACCTCGTCGGAGATGACGACCTGGATCTGGTGGTAGAGCTGCGCCTCGCCGGGACGGAAGCCGGCCAGTGCGGGATCGTCGCTGACGTAGCCGGTGGTGTCGCTGCGCACCTGGTTCGCGTACTGCTTGGTCCAGGTGAGATCGGCCGTGTGCTCGTTCACCCCGGGGTTGACGTAGTCGACCATGAAGCCGTACTCGCGGTAGGCCGCCAGGATGGTGTTCTTGTACCAGGTGTAGATCTTGTCGTTGGTGTTCGCCCACGCCGGCGCGTTCCACCGCAGGATGCTGACCTTGACGTCGGGGTTGACCTTCCTGGCGTCGGCGGCCAGTTGGAAGCCCGGGTGCCGGGCCACGTTCGCCGGCTCCGTCTCCCGGCGCATGGTGGCCGGGTCGGGTCCGGTCGAGTTGTTCCGGTCGTTGCCCATCTCGATCTTGACGTGGCTCATGACGGGTCGGTCGCCCCCGAAGAGAACCCGCAGCAGCCGCGCGTAGGTCTCGGGGTGCTGGGCCTTGTAGTCCATCAGCACGGCGCTGGTGCTGTTCGCGCTCAGCACACCGAAGCCCTTGAAGGTCAGGCCGTTGACGTTGTCGGCCGCGACGAGGCTCGCGTCCACGGTGATGTCGACGGTCGCCGCAGCCGCAGGTGCAGCCGCAGCGGTAGACGTACCACCGACCAGTTGAGCTGGCGCGATCATCCCGAGCACGAGCAGGGCTGCGACGGCCGATCCACGTCCCATGAATGTCTCCTTCTGCCGACCGCATGTTTCTGTCCGATGCACGGCTGGTCTCGCGACAGTAAATCGATCGAAAGACACCAGTCAATAACAGGAATGAACAGACTCGATCGCGTCCGATCACAATCGACCACACCGCACGGGCCAGGTGCGCCCTCAGGTAGTCCCGGTTGGCATCGTGGTGCCAGTAACCGCAGCCGGCCGCCCTGCGCGGCGGCGCAAGGTGGTCACAAAGAAACAGAACCGATCACGAAGCTTCAGTCGGCGGGAACGCGGTCGGCCAGACAGCAGGCGACGACGCGAAAAAGCTCTGGCACACTACGGGCATGGACCGGCCCACGGCGCACACCACGGCGCCCCGTCACCTGCCCGCCGCCGAGCTCACCGCCGGGCTCACGGAGGTGGCCCGCTCCCCACGCGGCTCCGGCAGGTTGGACCTCGTGGTCCGCCGGCCAGCCGTCGACGAGCGGGAGCTGCTAGCCGAAGGGACGCTCGACATCACCGACGGGCTGGTGGGCGACAGCTGGGCGCAGCGCGGCAGCTCGAAGACCAGTGACGGGTCGGCGCACCCGGATCGGCAGCTCACCGTGATGAACTCCCGGCTCGTCCGGCTGGTCGCCGGCGACGACCCGCAGCACTGGGGGCTGGCCGGCGACCAGCTCTTCGCCGATCTCGACCTGCACACCGACGCACTGCCCGCCGGCACCCGGCTGGCGGTCGGCGACGAGGCGGTCATCGAGGTGACGGCCGAACCGCACAACGGGTGTGCGAAGTTCGCCAACCGCTACGGGCGGGACGCGCACAAGCTGGTCTGGAGTGAGCAGGGTCGCCAGGCCCGGCTGCGTGGCCTCTACGCCCGCGTCGTGGTCGGTGGCGTCATCCGGCCCGGCGACCAGATCCGCGTACTCGGCACGGCGGCCGACGCCACCGAGGGAACCGCCATGACCCTCAACCCGCCGGTTCAAGGGGCATAGCGGTTCCCTCGTCGTGAGGCGCCGGTCGTCAGCCCGGTCGCCGTCGCCAGCCGGGCAACGCCGGCAGTGTCCGGCCCGCACCGGGCAATCTCCGCCACGAGGGTACGGGCGGAGGGCCGGCAGCGGATCTCAGCCGGTACGACGCGGTCCGCCTCGACCAACTACCGTCCCCCCGCTTTGAAGTCGACGGCGGCCGGTCCGAAACTCGCCTGCAGGTAGTTCGGGCCGTCCCCGATCTGCCTGGTGACCTCATCAGCCTGTGCGATCAGCTCGTCGACGCTGCAGGTTTCACCGCAGCCGGCGGCGGCCAACCCGGCCTGCAGCAGCAACGTCCCGTACACCTCCCGGACCTGCGGCGACGCGGCTCCGCCGCTCGACCCGGCACCGGATACACCACATCCACCGGCACATCCGCACGCTGAAACCACTTCCCGTACACGACACCCCCTCAACGACCCGAGCAGGCCGCCAGTGCGATGCAATCCGCTGTGGATGGATGATTCAAGTCCCAGCGCAGCCGCGCCTACTACAGCGTCCGCCTCGGCCTCTTGTTGCTGGTCGAAGGTAACCAGACTGATGCCTGCCAGGTCGTTGCCACGGCACTGCCGCTGTTCACGTCCGTCCGCTCCAGCCGACCTGCCTCACTATCGCCCGCATCTCGTAGACCTCTAGAGGAGTCCTCCCGGCCCGGCTTCTCCACCATCGTCGTGGAGATCAGCACCGACGTAGTCGGCTATGCATACGGGCACACCTTCGCCCCTGACGCGTGGTGGCCAGAAGCAGATCACGAACCCTCAGGGACGACGGGACTCGATGAACTCGCCGTCCTCGAACTGGGGCCGGCAACCCGTCGCGGTCGCCTACCCACCGGGGGCGAAGTCCAGTGTGTCCGGCCGGGTCCAGCGGCACACCGGCCACGAGCACGCCTACATCATGGAGGGTGAGCTGACCTTGCCAGGTCGGCTTCCAGGAGGTCGTGCTCGGCGCCGGGGACAGCATGGTGTTCGACTCGTCCCGCCCGCACCTGCTGGAGAGCCGCAGCGACCGGGCCGTGCACGCGATCTGGTTCATCGTGCGCCTGAACCCGACTCGGGACCGTGAACGTCGACTATTCGGGGTCGGTCACGCCGCTGCGGCTTCGATCCGCGCCACCGCGCTCGCGACGCCGTCCTCGGCCGTGAGCCGCCGCCCCAACCCGGCCGCCGCATCCCGGACATCGACGTCGGTGCTGACCTGGCGGATCGCGGCCGCGAGCCGCTGCGCGGTGATCGTCGACTGCGGAACCGGGGCGCTGCCCGCGCCGAGCGCCGCCACTCGCCGACCCCAGAAGAACTGGTCCAGGATGAACGGGCAGATCACCGAGGGCCGGCCGGCGCGCAGCGCGGCGGCGGTGGTGCCGGCACCGCCGTGATGCACCACGGCGGACACCCGGGGAAACAACCAGTCGTGCGGTGCCTGGGTGATGGGCAGGACGTTGCCCGGCAGGCCAGCCGCGTCCAGCCCGCCCCAGCCGGTGGCGACGATGCCGCGTACGCCGGCCAGGCGCAGCGCTTCGGCGACGACGCGGGTGAGGCGCTGCGGATCCCGCCCGGCCATGCTGCCGAAGCCGACGTACACCGGTGGGTCGCCGGCGTCGAGGAAGTCGACCAGTTCGGCCGGTGGCTGCCAGCCGGTGGCATCGTCGAGGAACCAGTATCCGGTGAGCTGGGCGTGCCCGGGCCAGTCGGCCGGGCGCGGCAGCACATGACCGCTGACCGCGTGCAGCACCGGGATCGGCCGCCCGTCGGGCAGCCGGGTGGCCAGGGCCGCACCCCTACGTCGGGCCAGGCACAACGTCTCCTGGCGGAAGGTGTTCACCATGCCGTCGTACATCCGGTAGCCGGCACCGACGAGCCGGTAGGTGAGCCGGTTGTACGCGCGGCCGAGCGGCAGCGCAGGTGCGCCGATCAGCGGGAAGTCGCCGGTCGCCACGGACATCGGAACGGGGACCGCCTGCACCGCCGGCGCGCCGAGTTTCTCGGCGACGTGCGGGCCGGCCAGCGCCTTGGGGTGGTAGACGATCACCTGCGGGTCGGCCTGGCGGGCCGCCTGCCAGACATCGGCCAGCAGGCCCCGGTTGATCGGGTTGGCCCGCCGGGCCAGCCGGATGTTGGTCTTGACCGAGCCGAGAAGTCCGGTGGTGTCCTCCATCGCGGCGCGACCCGCCGCCGAGTCGAGCAGTTGCAGGATCTCGTCGCCGAGGTGGCCGTACGCCAGGCCGTGGTCGGTGACGAAGGACCGGAATCGGGCGCAGGTGGCCAGGGTGACGTCGTGACCGGCCGCCCGCAGCCCGGTGCCGAGCGCCAGGTACGGCTGGACGTCACCGCGAGACCCGACGGTGACGATCAGGACCCGCACCGTCACACGTCCCGTTTGGTCTGGCGCCGGAACTCCTCCATCAGCGCGGGCGTCCGTTCGATCATGAAGGTGTAGAAGTCGCGGGTGTGCCGGAGCCGGTCCGCCTCCGGGGCGTCCGCGTCGCCGACGAGATCGATGCCACGCTGCATCAGGTCGATGAAGGTGCGCATCTTGTCGGTCGGGTCGATCGCCCGGGCGAAGGCGTCCGGGTGCATCTCGTACGCGTGGCCCCGGCCGCTGGTCGGCACCCGGCGCACCATGCCGGACTGCTCCAGCGCCCGCATCCCGGCCGAGACGGATGCCTTGGACAGCCCGACCGCCTCGCACAGTTGCGCGGTGGTCTGGCCCGGCGGGTCGCAGATCAGCAGCCAGCCGAGCAACTTGCCGAACGCAGGGGTGGTGCCCATCTGGGCGAGGGCGACACCGACCTCTTCGGCGTACCGCCGCCCGGCGTCCGGATCCACGTGCATCTCCTTCCTCGCCGAGAACGCCCCATCATGAGGACCGCCACCATCGAAGAACGCCATCATCACGAATGTTCAGGACTTCCCGAACATCAACCGTAACATGGCAGCTGGTGAGGCGACCCGGACCGGCCCCACCCGACTCAACGGCGGGCGAGCGCCTGGTCGATCAGTTGCTCGCTGTCGTCCCAGAGCCGCCGCGCCCGGGCGACGTCGTATGACTCGGGTGACGACGGGGCGACCTTCGGACCCTCCAGGTACGCACCGGTGGTGCCGTCGAACCGGGCGTCGCTGACCAGGTCGGCCAGGTGCCGGGCGGAGGCCCGGGAGCTGCGCGCGCCGGGCAGCAGCGCGCTGATCAGCGGGGCGGCCATCCGAAAACCGGTCCGAGCGAGCGTCGGGTAGTCGCGGGAGAGGCTGGTGTCGGGCATCAGCCCCGGGTCGTACGCGTTGACGCTGATCGGCCGTCCGTCCAGTCGGCGGGCGAGCTCGTAGACGAAGTAGATGTTCGCCAACTTCGAGGTGGAGTAGCGGACCCGGCCCGCCGTCGGGGTGGCGTCGGCGTCGGACGGGTCGGCGAGTTCGCGGGCGCTCGTCCAACGCGGCTCCGGGAAGCCCATGCTCTTCTCCCGCCAGTGGGTGCCACTGCTGACGATCGCAATCCGGGCCCCGGCGGCCAGGTCGTCGAGCAGTCCGGTGACGAGCAGGTGATGACCGAGGTGGTTGGTCGCGAAGGTGAGCTCGTAGCCGTCGGCGGACCGGCGTACCCCGTCGATGACCTGGATGCCGGCGTTGCCGACGATGGCATGCAGCGGCGGACGCTGCCCGGACCGGCGCAGTTCCTCGGCCGCGTCGGCGACCGATCGCAGGTCGGCCAGGTCGATCCGGAGCAGTTCGAGGCTCGCCGCAGGGGTCCGGCGACGGATCTGCCGGGCCGCCGCTTCTCCCCGGCTCTCTGCCCGGTGACCGAGCACGACGTGCCAGCCCTGGGCGGCGAGCCGCCCGGCGACGCGCAGCCCGAGGCCGGTGGTGGCCCCGGTGATGACGACGGTTCTCATCAGAGTGAACCCTTCGACAGGTTGACGTTGTCAACCTGACCTTACGTCGCCCAGGTTGACAGCGTCAACCTGATCTAGGATCGGACGATGAGCACCCGGGACGACCTCGTCGCCGCAGCGACCGCACTGCTCGACGAGGGCGGCCCGGAGCGGGTCACCCTGCGGGAGGTTGGACGTCGGGCCGGGGTGTCACACAACGCGCCGTACAAGCACTTCACCGACAAGCAGGCGCTGTTGGAGGCCGTCGCCATCCAGGAATTCGACCGGCTCGAACGGGTCATGACGGCGACACCGACGCCACGGACCGAGGCCGCCGCGCTGCTGCGACACGTCCTGCTCGACTACGTACGCTGGGCACAGCACCATCCGCGACGGTTCGCGCTGGTCTACGGGTGGTCGATGCACGCCTCCGCCGACCTGCACGAGCGGGCCGGCGCCACCTGGCGGCGACTCGTCGAGCTGACCGCCGAGGCCCAGGCGGCCGGGGCCCTGCCCGCAGGTGACCCGGAACGGGCCGCCGCTCTGGTCCGCGCGCTGGCGCACGGCGCCGCCGATCTGTCCATCAGCGGCCACCTGGCGGCCGACGGAAAGGGCCGCGCCAGCGCCGAGGACCTGGTCGAGGACCTGCTCCGGGTGCTACGTCAGGCCGAACGGTCGAGCTGACGTCGTTCGCTCAGGATCGGTTCGCCGCGTACAAGCGATCCAGGTCGACGAGCTGGACGCCGGGGTCCGTGGCCGCCACGGCGCGAAGGTCGTCGGCGAAGCCGCCGCCGCTGAACAGCAGCAGCCGGCACCGGTCGGCCCGGACCCCGTCGCGACCGGCCAACAGGCTACGGATGTGTACCAGGCGTCGCAGGTGACCGGTCCCGACGGCCTCCTGCCACTTGGCCTCGCCGATCGCGCGGAGTTCCTCATGGCCCTGCTCGTCACGGCTGAATACCGCCACGTCCACCTCGTGCCGCGTGCGGGCGGCGGGGTCGTTGACGACACCGGCAGCCACCCGGGTCGGAACACCGCCAAGAACGTCCGGATCGGCTTCCCACCGGGCCCATTCGCGGCAGATCGTTTCGAAGTGCGGCCCGACGACCTTGCTCAGGAACGTGCGCTGCAGCCGGGGCCAGACCTGCCGGGACCGACCCGAGCGCTCCAGGTCGCCCCACGCCGGCCGCATTACGGCGTGGTAGAAGACGAGCAGTGGCTCGGCAATCCGGTAGACGCCCCGGTTGCTCTTGAACGCGTCGGTCTCCCGCACGACCAGGCCGACGTCCTTTAGTACACCCAGCGGCTGGGCCAGGTCGGACGGCTGCCGACCCAGGAAGTTGGCGATCTCCCCACGCCGGGTACGACCGTCCGCGATCGCCGCCAGCACCGAGTGGTACAACGCGGGGTCGCGGATGTCCGGCTCCTCCGCCAACAGGTAGCGGGCCTCCCGGAACAGCGGGCGGGCCGGGTTCAACACGGCACGCACCACCCAGTCGTCGAAATCGTCCGGCCCGGCCGGTGAGTCGTCCTGCGTGAACTCGTGCCGATAGGCGGGGGTGCCGCCGACGATCGCGTTGACCTGTAGGGCGGTGCGTGGGTCGGCGATCCCCCAGAACCGGGCCGCAGACCGGTAGTCCAGAGTCCGGACCACCAACTCCAGGCCGGCCCGTCCACGCAGCGGCGCGGCGCCGGACAACAGGTTGCCCATGAACGACAGCGCCGAACCGCACAACAGCAGCCGTACCTGGGTGTTCGACCGCTGTCCCGCCGGGTCGAGCGCCCGCTGGATGATCGAGGGCAGCGCCGGACTGACGCGGGCCAGGAACGGAAACTCGTCGATCACCACCGGCAGTGGCCCGGCAGGGGCGAGTGTCATCGTCCGGGTGACCGCCTCGTCCCAGTCCGCAAACCGCAGCGGCGTCGCCTCACCCAGATAGTCACCGAGCGCCTCACCGTACTGGCGCAGCGCGTCAGCCTCGGACGACTCGGTAGCCGTGAACAAGAACCCGCCAGCCGCCCGTACCAGCGCGTCGAGCAGGAACGTCTTGCCCTGACGACGACGACCGGAGACCACTCCCAGCGTGGCCCCGCCCTGCGGCAGGCGCGCGAACCGGACCAGCTCGTCCCACTCGACCTCACGGTCGAAAATCTCCGCCGGCTTCTCCACCGCGCTGGCGACCGAACGTGCGCGTACCGAGGCATGGATCAGCGCTTTCCACCTCGCCGAGGAACGCGGTGACGCAGCCCACCCGGCTGACGCCGACGAGGGAACCTGCATTGTCGAAGAACTGGCGGGTTGAGGGTCATACAGGTTCCCTCGTCACGAAACGCCGGTCGTCAGCCCGAGCGCCGTCGCCAGCCGGGCGACGCCGGCCGTGTCCGGCCCGCACCGGGCAATCTCAGCCACGACCGTACGGGCGGAGGGCCGGCAGCGGATCTCAGCCGGTGCGACGCGGTCCGCCTCGACGAGCCACCGTCCCGCCGCCGCGAAGTCACCGACGCCGAGGTGTGCCCGCGCGGCATCCACCAGGTACGCCGCCCGATGCTCGGCCGGCAGCCCACGCCATGTCAGCTGCCGGGTGGCAGTCTCGTGCCGGCGTACCGCCTGCCGGGCGTCGCCCGACTCCACGGCCGCCACGACGTGCGCCAGCTCGACGGCCGCCGGGCCGAAGCTCGCAGTACGGTAGTCCAGCCCGTCACCGATTCGGCCAGCGACGTCAGCGGCCCGGCCGAGCAGCTCGTCGACGCTGCGGGTTTCGCCGCAGCCGGCAGCGGCCAACCCGGCCTGCAGCAGCAACGTCCCGTACACCGGGCCGCACTCGACCGATGCCGTCGCGATGCGGTCGGCGGCGGCGACCGTCGTCGTCATCGCCAACCGGTCCTGGCCCAACCCGCGCAGCGCCTGCCCGAGCGGCACCGCCGCCGACCCGGCCAGCACCGGATCACCGCCGGCCACGGCAAGCGCCCGATCGGCCGCCAACCAGGCCAGCTCAGGTTCACCGACCTTGACCAGCACGAGCGCGATGATCCGGTACGCGCGCACCAACAACTCCGCCCCAGGCCCAGGCCGGGTGGCGTGCAGCCGCCGGGCGGCGTCCAGCAGCTCCGGTGTCATCCGCAGCAGCCGGGGATAGTCGCCGTGCTGGTACGTCGACCAGGCGTGCTCGACCTGCTGCGTTGCCTCGCGTTCCACGGCCGGGCCGCTGTCGGCGGCGGTGAACACCTCGTAGCTGGCCAGCGCCGCCCGGACCGCCGCCACCCCGTCGACCGCCCCGCCATGCTCCGATGGCCGGGCCGGGCCGATCAACTCCGCCGGGTCGACCCGCAGCACCTCGGCGACCTGCCGGATCAACGAGAACCGGTCCAACCGCCGGACACCACGCTCGACCTTCTCCACCCAGCTCTTCGACCGGCCGATCCGGTCGGCGAGCACCTGCTGGGTCATCTGCCGGCGGACCCGCCACAAGGCGACCCGACGCCCGACGGCCACGCTCATCGCCTGCCACCCGCGTCGATCCAGGTCCACGACACGAAGCGTTCGTACAACTCGGCCGGGTCGGTGATCCTGGCCTCCTCGGCGGCGACGGTCAGCAGCTCACCGACGTCAATCGACAGCGCCAGCGGCTCACCGACGTACGCCTCCGCCAACTGCGTCCGACCCGGCGGACACGGCCACGGCGTCCCGTCCGGACAGACCGCGCAGCACCACGACGGACGCACCGGCTCGTGCACCGGCCCTTTGCCGGTTCCGGGTGTCCTCATCGCAGGTAGTGCCGGCCGGCGTTACCACCCCGGCGCTGCGCCCGATCGGTACGGGTCGCCGGCCGACGGTCCGGCGGCGGCACCGTACGGTCGGCGTACCGCTGGCGGCCCGGCACCGGATAAACCACATCCACCGGCACGTCCGCACGCTGAAACCACTTCCCGAACACGCTGCCCCCTCAACGAGAGTTGGAAGGGCGGCGACCCGAGGTGGCTCTCCACGTCAACCCCGAGCCGCCGCCCGGCACCCGCCGCCGCAGCTCAAAGGCGTGCACGGCGGCGGGGCCACATGTCCAGGTTGGCCGGTTGAACCCTCAGCGGAAATGTCCGCACGGTGCACTGACGGTGCACGTCCGTGAACCTACGTACGGTTACGATCAGCGGCACGCACCTGAGCCTTGCCCGTCGAAAGGACGTGCAGATGACGACCGTGAGTGCCTGGACCGGTTGGGAAGCGAACGCGCTACGCAAGGCACTACGAATGAGTGTGACCGACTTCGCCGAGCATCTCGGGGCAGCGCGACGTACCGTGGCGAAGTGGAGCAGTCGAGGCCGTGACATCCAGTTGCGTGCCGAGATGCAGGCGGCGCTGTGCACCGTCCTGGCCCAAGCGTCGGCGGAGGCTCGTCAGCGTTTCGCACAGCTCTGCGATGCGAGCACCAGCGGTGCACCCACGGGTCAGTCAGCTGCCCTCGTCGCACTCCACGCCGGTTGTCTGGCTCATACTGACGGCGGAGGCAATCCCGATCTTGACCAGGATGAGAACGTGCGGCGCAGAGATTTTCTGACCGATACGGCTGTCAAAGGCGCCGCCGCGATCCCGACCGTGGCGCACCTGCTCGACGTGCTGTTGTCTCCCGGCCGTGATGCTGCCGGACCTGGTTCACCCAACTCCGCGCAGGACCTCGCCGCCCAGGTCGCTCAGGTCAAGGGTGACTACCAGGCATGCCACTACGGGCGCACCCTCGACCGGCTCGTGACCCTCCTCCCAGCCTTCACCGCAGCGAGATCGCAGCAGGCAAGCGAGCGTTCCGTACTCGATGCACTCGCCGCCGACCTCTACCACGTCGTCGGTAGCCTGCTGCTGAAGCACGGCGACACCTCGATGGCGCTTGTGGCAGCCGAGCGCAGCACCCGATACGGACTCGACAGCGGCGATCCTCTCGCGATCGGCACCAGTGCACGGATAATGACCCACGCGCTGATGAGCAACGGCCACACCCGACAAGCTGTCACCTTCGCGCAGGTATCCGCCACTACCGTCAGTGACGTCACCGGGCTCGACTCCAAACACGCCCTCGCCGTCTACGGCGCGCTCCTGCTCCGTGGCTCGATCGCCGCTGCAAGGATCGAAGACCGCGACGTTGCCGCCACCATGCTGGACGAGGCGACTCAGGCCGCCAACCGGCTGGGGCACGACGGCAACGACCGGTGGACCGGCTTCGGCCCTACCAACGTGCTGCAGCACCGGGTCAACGTTGCACTCGCCCTCGGCGACGCCGGCACCGCCATCACCTACGCTCGCCAGGTACAGATCGACAAGATCATCCTCAAGGAACGCAAAGCAGCCTTGTTGGTCGACGTCGCACAGGCGTACGCCCAGTGGGGACGTCATGAGCAGGGGCTGTCAGCGCTACGGACCGCCTTCGGGATCGCGCCGGAGGAGATCTGTGCCCGCCCGGCGGTGCACCGCATCGTCGAGAACCTCGCCGCTCTGTCACGCGGGCACCTACGAAGCCACGTCACCGAGTTCGCCGCCAATGCAGGGATTCGGCTGTGACCTCAGGACACCTCCGGATTGTTGTGTGCGGTGCTGGGCCCGCCGCCGATGTTCTCCGACTCGTTGAAGCGGCACAGGAGCAGTCGTGGGCGACGACGGTCGTCGCAACCACCAGTGCACTCGACTTCATCGACGCCTCCGCCGTCACCGGGCTGACCGGCAACCCCGTACGCAGCACCTACCAGACCCCGGACGTCGGCGGCCGGCGGACCTTGCCACCGGTGGACGCGGTGATCATCGCACCCGCGACGTACAACACAGTCAACAAGCTCGCCTGCGGCGTCGCCGACACCTACCCGCTCACCTCAACCGCCGAACTGATCGGACGCGGTGTCCCCACCGTCATCGTGCCGTTCGTCAACGCCGCACTGGCCGCCCGTGCACCCTTCCAACGCTCCATCGCCGACCTACGGGCCGAAGGCGTCCGGGTCATCTCCGGCCCGGACGACGACTGGACACCACACCCACCAGGCACCGGCACCGACCGACGTGCCGCGTTCCCGTGGAGGAAGGCGTTTCAGCTCGCCGTCGAGCCGGACCAGCATCGTGCTCGCCCGTAGCGAAACTCGGCAGTGACGAGGAGACACGTGACCCGTCATTCACCTGCCGGGAGCACCTGTATGACCAAACAGGTGCTGTCGTCAGTGCAGGCGATCTCCGAGCCGCCGGAAGGTGTCCTCGATCGCCGCGCGGTCCAGGAGCGGATCAGCGGCGCTCACGCGACGTTCAATTCCTGCGGCGATACGTAGACTCCGCGACGGCGGAACGCCGCCGGGGCGTGCACCACGGCGTCGACCCGGGCGGCCCGGGTGTTGAACGGGAACCAGAACCGGCGCAGTGATCGTGCCTCGACCCATGCCGGTGCCCCGCGACCATCCTTGGTCGCCAGGTGTTCCGTCAACGCGGCCAGGAACACGTCCCAGTGTTCGTCACCGGTGACAGCCGGCTCCTGCTCCAGCAAAGCGGCCCGCTCCTGCGCCGGCTCCCAGCGGTGCTCCTCAAGGAACTCCGCCACCAACCGCCACCGTCGCGCCTCGTCAGCGCCGACGAGCAGCGCGCCCAGCCCCGCCACCGTCAGCGGCTCGTAGCTCTCATCGTTACTCCGCACGCCCTCGACGCTAGTACGTCCGAGGCGATTCAAGGGGCAGGGCATCGGACAGTGCGGCGCGGCTGTTGACCCAGACGACCAGCAGCGCACAGCCGGGCAGCGTCGCCAGCGCCAGCAGCGGCGCCTGGTTGACCGACAGCAGGGCGGCCAGCAGCACGACCAGGCTGAGCAGGCCCAGCGGCGCCCGGCGTACCGCCGACCAGGCCGCGGCCCGGACGGCCGCGCGCATGCCCAGGCCCGGGGCCAGCTCGACCATGGCCAGTAGCAGCACCGTCGTGGCGGCCACCAGCACGGTCAGCACCACCAGCAGCGGTACGAGCACCGCCGCAGTGCCGGCGTCGTGCAGCCAGACGATGTCGGTCACCAGGACCGCCACCAGCGCCGTCGCCGCCGCCCAGCGCCGCGTCGCTGCGGCGAAGTTCCGCCGGTACGCGCGGACGTACTCGCGTACCGGTGCCCGGTCGTCGTCCTCGGCCCGCCGCAGGTAGCCGAACGCTGCGGCGACCGCCGGCCCGATGCTGACCGACAGCAGCCCGAAGAAGACCGGGTAGCGCCACGGCTGGGCGACCACGGCCAGCGCGACCAGCAGCGGCAGGTTGGTGACGGCCAGCCCGAGGTTGACCACCAGCACCCGGTGCACCAGTGACCAGATCGTTGACCAGGTGTCCGCGCCGACGTTGACCCGCGCGGCCAGCGAGGGCCGCAGCGGTTGCCGGACGGGTTGCCGCACCCCGGCCGCCGTCATTTCAACCCACTGGTGGCGATGCCCTGCACGAAGTAGCGCTGGCCGAACAGGAAGACGAGCAGGATCGGCAGGATCGACAGCACCGAACCGGTCATGATCATGGCGTACTCGGCCTCGTAGAGCCCGATGAAGGTCCGCAGCCCGATCTGTACGGTCCACAGGTCGTTGCTGGTCAGGTAGATGAACGGTCCCATGTAGTCGTTCCAGGTGTTGACGAAGGTGAGCAGCGCCAGGCTGGCCAGCGCCGGCTTGGACAACGGCAGCACGATCCGCGCCCAGATGCCGTACTCGTTGAGGCCGTCGATGCGGGCGGCCTCGGTCAGCTCGTCGGGGATGGTCAGGTAGTACTGCCGCATCAGGAACACGCCGAACGCCCCGAACGCCTGCAGCAGGATCAGCGACAGGTGGGTGTTCACCAGACCGAGCCGCTCCATGATGATGTACTGCGGCACCATGTACGCCTGCCACGGCACGGCGATCGTGGCGATGTAGGCGAGGAACAGCAGGTCGCGGCCCGGGAAGCTGATCTTCGCGAAGCCGTACGCGGCGAAGCTGCCGGTGAGCACCTGAAGGAAGGTGATGGTGACGCTGAGGAACATCGAGTTGTACAGGTAGGTGCCGAGCGGGATCCGGTCCCAGATGCGGACGTAGTTGTCGAAGTGGAACTCCTGCGGAATCCACTGGATCGGCACGGTGAGCACCTGCGAGTCCAGCTTGACCGAGGAGACCAGCATCCAGGCGAACGGCACCAGCACGGCCAGGCCGAGGACGGTGAGCAGCACCTGCAGGACGGCCCGGCGCAGCACGGCGAGGCTCATCGTTCCCCCCTCCGTTGCAGCTGGAACTGGACCACGGTGATCACCAGGACGACCACGAACAGCACCATGGCGATCGCCGACGAGTAGCCGAACCGGCCCTGGGTGATCCCCTCCCGGAAGATCAGCTGCGACAGCACCAGCGTGGCGCGGCCCGGACCGCCCTCGGTCATCACCTGGATCAGGTCGAACACCTTGAAGCTGGAGATGGTCAGCATGATCAGCACGAAGAAGGTGGTGGGCCGCAGCGACGGCACGGTGATGTGTCGGAACCGCTGCCAGGCCGACGCCCCGTCGGTGCGGGCCGCCTCGTACAGCTCGGCCGGGATGGTCTGCAGCCCGGCCAGGTAGAGCACCATGTAGTAGCCCATGTCCCGCCAGACGCTGGTGATGATGACCGCCGGCATCGCCCAGGTCGTCGAGGTGGTCCAGCCCGGCGGGTTGTCGACGCCGATCGCCCGCAGCAGCTGGTTGACCGGCCCGGCGTCGGGGTTGAACAGCATGTTCCACACCACGGCCACCGCGACCAGCGCGGTGATGTAGGGGAAGAACAACGCGGTACGGAAGAACCGTACGCCGCGCAGCGCCCGGTTGAGCAGTACGGCGAAGCCGAGCGCGGCGACCAGGGTCAACGGGATGTGGCCGAGCGCGTAGTAGGTGGTGTTGTACAGCGCGGTCCAGAAGGTCTCGCTGCCCACCATCCGGCGGAAGTTGTCCAGCCCGACCCATTCCGGGGTGCTGTAGGAGTTCCACTCCATGAAGGCCAGCGCCAGCGCGGCGACGACGGGCACCAGGGTGAGCGCGGCGAAGCCGACGAAGTTCGGCAGGATGAAGCTCCAGCCGGCCAGGGTGTTGCGTCGGCGCAGCCGACGTGCCGCACCGGCACCCGGCGGCGGACCGCCGGGTGCCGGTGTGCGTACGGTGTCGATCGGGGTGTGGATCGCCATGGTGCGGGTCAGTCGACCTCGGAGGTGACCCGCTCGCCCATCTCGGCGAGCCCGTCGTCGACGGACCGCTCGCCGATCATGATCAGCTCGTGCTCCTCGGTGAGGATGACGTCCACATCGGAGGATTTCTCGCTGACCGGCATCTCCAGCATCACCTCGTCGGGCTGGAACGCCGCCTGGGCGACCTCGTCGTTGGTCATGCCGTCGACACCGAAGTAGGTCTCGGTGATCGTCTCGTCGGAGTAGGCCGGGTAGACGCCGATGCTGGCGATCGCCGCCGCGCCCTCGGGGCCGGCGGCCCAGGCGACGAAGGTCCGGGCGGCCTCGGAGTTGCGGGCCTTGTTGTTGACCGCGAACGCGGTCGGCGAGCCGAAGGTGGTGACCGGGCCGCCCTCGGTGACCTGCGGCAGCGGGGCGATGCCCCAGTCGACGTCGATGTCGCCGGCCTTCTTCTCCTCGATCAACCGGGCGGCGTACCAGGTGCCCATCGGCAGCATCGCGGCCTGCCCGGTGGAGAACATCGTGTGGTACTGGACCTTCTGCGTCGACGCGGTCGCCCACGGCAGTGTGGCACCGGCGTCCTGCAGGTCGAGCACCATCTGGTAGCGGTCCTTGAGGAAGCCGTACTCGCCGCCGACGAGGTCGCCGCCGCTCTGCGCCGCCGCCGTCGAGTGGATGATGGAGCGCCAGGTGTGGTGGTAGGTGCCGTAGACGGTGTCCTGGCCGCTGCCGCTGGTCAGCTGCTTGGCCAGGTCGGCGTACTCGGCCCAGGTGAGGCTGGTCAGGTCGGCGCCGGTGTCGGCGAGCATGGCCTTGTTGTAGTACAGCACCCAGAAGTCCTGCCGGTACGGCAGCGCGAAGTAGTCCCCGTCGAGGTCGAACGGCTCCAGGCCGAGATACCTGCTCTGGTCGAGGTCGGCCGCCTCGTCGGCGACCGACGCCAACTGGCCACGCAGCGCGTAGCGGGAGTAGTCGGTGACGTTCTTCATGGTGAGCACGTCGGTCTGGTCACCGCCGGCCAGCATGGTGGTGACCTTCTCGGAGTAGTCGTCGGCGAGGATGTCGACCGGCTGCACGTCGATGTCCGGGTGGGCGGCCTCGAACCCGTCGATCAGGGCCGCGAACTCGGGGGTGCTGTCGTAGTTCCACAGGGCGATGGTGAGGATCTCGCGGCCGTCGTCGCCGACGGCCGGCTCGTCGCCACCGCCGCAGCCGGCGGTGACGAGAACCAGTGCGGTGGCGGCGGCCACCGCCCTGCCGATGTGTCGGTTCATCCTGCCGGTGTGTCGGTTCATCAGGTGACTCCTTTTGCGGAGGGTGCGGGGTTTCGTGGGGGTACGGAGCCCGGCCGGTCAGGCGTGCAACGTGAACGCGTCCGGGGTGACTTCGGCATGCAGCGGTTCCCCGACGGTCCAGCGGACGAGTTCGTCGAGGGTGTGGTCGGTAAGCCGGTGGATCTCGGTGCCGAGGGAACCGGCCAGGTGCGGGCTTACCATGACGTTCGGGCTGCCGCGCAGGGCGGCGTCGACGGGTAGCGGTTCGGGGTCGGTGACGTCGAGGATCGCGTACAGCCGGCCGGAGCGGCACTCGGCGGCGAGCGCCGCCGGGTCGACCAGGCTGCCCCGGGCCGTGTTGATCACGGTCGCGTGGTCGGGCAGCAGCGCGAGTTCGGCCGCGCCGATCATGCGGTGCGTGCTGGGCAGCTCGGGCGCGTGCAGGGTGAGGATGTCGCTGTGCGGCAGCAGCTCGGCCAGCTCGACCAGGGTCGCGCCGGCTGCGGCGACCTCGGCCGGGTCGGCGTACGGGTCGGCGACCAGGCAGCGGGCCGAGTCGAGGCAGCCGATCAGGTCGACGACCCGCCGGCCGATCCGGGAGAAGCCGACGACGCCGATGGTCCGGCGGTAGTTGGACAGGTCGCCGTGCCCGTGGTGGTGGCTCCATCCCCGGTACGCCCGGTCGGGGTCGGCGGCGATGAACGGCACCTTCTTGCCGGCGAAGATGATCGCGGCCAGGGTGTACTCGGCGACCGGCACGGCGTTGGCGTCGGCGGCGGTGCTGACCTGGATGCCGCGCCGCCACACCTCGTCGGTCACCAGGGAGCGGACGCTGCCGGCGGCGTGGAAGACGGCGCGCAGGGCCGGCGCGGTGTCCAGCCGCTGCCTGGTCAGCGGGGGTGCTCCCCAGGACGTCACCAGCGTCTCGACCGTGGCCAGTCGGGCGCGCACGGCAGGCGAGTCGAGTTCGTCGGCCCAGACCGGATCGGCCAGGACGACGACGCGGCCGAGGCGCTCCAGCCGAGCCTCGTCGAAGTGGGCCCGGTAGGAGTCCCGGTCCATCACGACGAGCGCCTGCGGCGGGGTGTGCACCGTCAACGTGTCTCCTCGGGTGGCGAATCTCCGGCCGACGTCCGACGTCGTGGGGACCTGCTGGATTCGCCGATGTGACATGGTTAACCTTCGGTGAACATGCTCGCTACCAGCCGATCTCATTCGGTCGGAAACGTTCGCGAACGAACATGGACGGGAGTGCCCATGCCGGCGGATCGGATGTTCAACCTGCAGCGCCGGGAGCGGCTGCTGGAGGAGTTGCGCCGACACGGCTCGGTACGAGTGGCCGACCTCGCCCCGCTGCTCGGGGTCAGCGAGCTGACCGTCCGGCGCGACATCGCCGCCCTGGCCGAGAGCAACCTGCTGACCAGGGTGCACGGTGGCGCCACGCTGCCCACCCAGCTCGGGCCCGCACCGCGACGGCCCCGGGTGGCACCGACCCGGTTCACCATCGGCATGGTCGTGCCGTCACTGGACTACTACTGGCCGCAGATCGTCACCGGCGCCCGCAGCGCCGCCGCCTCGCTCGGCGTGCACATCCAGCTGCGCGGGTCGAGCTACGACCCGACCGAGGACCGCCGGCAGATCACCCGGCTGATCGACGCGCAGCAGGTGCAGGGTCTGCTGCTGGCACCCAGCCTCGACACCGACGGCACCGCCGACATGATCGCCTGGATCGGCAACCTGCCGGTGCCGACGATCCTGGTGGAACGGCAGGCCCCCCGGTGGACCCCGACCCTGCGCCAGCTCGAATGGGTCCGCAGCGACCACGCCCTCGGCCTGGAGATGGCCGTACGGCACCTGCACGAACACGGCCACCGCCGGATCGGGCTGGTGCTGTCCAAGGGCAGCCCCACCTCCGCCCACCTCGCCCAGGGCTGGGCGCTGGCCTGTGCGGACCTCGGCCTGCCCGCCGACCTGGTCATCCGGGAGGCGGTCGCGTTGGACTCCCCGGGGCACCGGGGGATCATCGGCGACGTGCTGCGGCGGTGCCGCCGCGAAGGCGTCACCGCGCTGATCGTGCACGGCGACCCGGACGCCATGTCGGTCGCGCAGTACTGCGCCGAGCAGGGCGTGCCGATCCCCGACCAGCTCGCCCTGGTCTCCTACGACGACGAGGTGGCACACCTGGCCGAGCCGGCGCTCAGTTCCGTCCGCCCACCGAAGAGCCAGGTGGGCCGGGTGGCGGTCGAGCTGATGGTGGCCCGGCTGGTCGAGGGCCGACGCCGCCCCGTGCAACGGGTGCTGATCACCCCCGAACTGGTGATCCGTGACTCGTCCACGCCCCGGCCGACCCGCTGAGCTCACCCCGGCGCGGCCGGCAGCAGCAGCGTCGAGGCGTGACCGTCCGGCCAGCGGATGTCGACCGAGTCGCCCGCGCCGCCGGCCGTCACCGTCACCACCGGCACCGCCGCGTCGGCCGGGTCTCCCCCGGCGCCGGTCAGGGTCACGGCGGCGACGTACACCCGGCCGGGTGTCGGCGCGGCGGCGGTCCGCAACACCGGCACCGCCACCTGATCACCCAGCGGCGAGGTACCCCGCTCGCGGCGTACCAGCGCATGCTCGAAGCCGGTCAGGCCGACCAGCCGGGACGTCACCGCGGCACCGGCCACGACGGACACCGGCGGGTCGTCGCCGGTACGCGCCGGCGGCGGTACGTCACCGGCGACCGGCCAGCCGCTGAACTCCAGCCCGGTGCCGCCGTCGAGACCGTCGGCGGAGTCGGCCCGGGCCAGCCGCACCTCGGTCGGGCCGCGCACCGCCGAGGCCACCGTCACCACCGGGCCCCGGCGCAGCCGGCCCCGCCGGCCGGACCCGTGGTCCGGGCCGGCGTCATCGTCGGTGTCGACCCAGTGGGCGTCGGCCCGCGACACCGCCCAACCGACCCCGTCGACCAGCCGGCAGTCGACCGTCACGAACCCGTTGCGGTGACTGCGCCGGCCCGTCGCGTCGACGACGGCGACCGAATTGTCCGACGGGTCGCCAACGGTGGCCCCGGTCAGCGGCGGCATCGTCGCCGTCGAATAGCCGAGCCGGGCGTACAGCGGCGAGTCGGCGCGCTCGTCGCCGGGCACCGAGTGGTCGGTGCCGTGGTTGACCACCCGGACCACACCGTCACGGCGGGTGCCGGTGACCAGCCAGCCCGGCGTCGGCACCGCCACCAGCAGGTCCGCCCGCTCGACCGGCAACGGCTGTTCGGTCGCCGTCCACACCGGATGATCGGCCGGCAGGGCCAGCCCCAGCATCCCCTTCGCCGCCCAGTACGGCGACCCGGGCCCCGAGTACGACTGGGCCATCGCCGGCCATTCATGGTGCCAGCCGATGGGCAGCAGGCCACGCCGGTCCGGTGCCCCGTGGTCGTGAAAGTGACGCAGCATCCCGCTCGCCGCCCGGCGCAACACCCCCGGCGCCACCTCGGTCGCGCCGGTCATCGCCCCGACCCACAGCGGTGCGGCCGCCGCGAACCGGTACGCCAGGCTGCGGCCCTGCATCAGCGGCGACCCGTCGGCCCCGATCAGCCGGACCGCGTCGTCGAGGAACGTCGCGAGCCGCTGACGCCACGCCTGACGCAGCCCGTCGGGGCACAGCTCACCGGCCTGGTCGGCCCAGAGCAGCGGATAGACGTGCAACGCCCAGCCGACGTAGTGGTCGTAGGACCGCTCCGGTCCGTCGGAGTACCAGCCGTCGGCCCGGTACAGCGACTCGTGCACCCGCAGCCCGGATTCGATGTCCTCAGTCGACCAGGGGCCGCCGACCGAGCGCAGGAAGGTCTCCACGACGATCTGGAACCACACCCAGTTGATCGGCGGGTACCGCTGCCCGACGACGCTGCCGAGCCAGTCGACGGTCCGCTGCCGGGTCGCCTCGTCGAGCCGGTCCCACAGCCAGGGGCGGGTCAGGTGCAGACCGAGCGCGATCGAGCAGGCTTCGACCTTGGCCTGGTCCAGTCGGTCCGGGCGGGGCCAGGCGGTCGGCGAGATCGGGTCGGTGCCGGCGCGCAGCCCGGCGGCGTACCAGTCGGCCAGCCCGTGCGGGTCGGCGCCGGCCTCGCCGCGTAGCCGGACCGCCGCCAGCAGGAACGACCGGGCGAACGCCTCCAGCGAGTCGCTGTCCGGTCCGTAGGCGCTCGGCCGGCCGGGCAGGCCGATCCGGGCGTGGTCGGGCGAGGCGTACGGACGCAGCGCCAGCAGCATCCGGTCGGCGGCCGCCCCCCAGTGCGCGCGGGTGTAACCGGTGTACGGGGACAGCCGCCGGTCGTCGGCGATCTGCTCCTCGGCAGCCTGGTCATCGGCGTTCATTCGGGACCTCCGGAGACGGTCACGGTGACGGAGCCGGTCCGCTGGGCCGGCAGGGTGAGCACCAGCCGGTGCACGGCGTCGCCCCAGACGTCGCGCAGCAGCGGGTCGTCGACCGGCTGCCGGTCCAGCCGACCGGCACCGAGCTGCGGTTCCCAGGTCAGCACGAGGATCCCGCCGGCCAGGGCCCGTACGGCGAGCCGCCCGGCGACGTGGGCCAGCGGCTCGCCGGCGAGGACGTGGTGCAGCCGCAGCCCGGTCGGGTCGTCGACGCGCCACCGCTCGGTGACGGTCACCGTCGACCGGCGTCGGTCCAGCCGCACCTGCCGCCGCCAGGACCGACAGCCGGCCTCCGGCGGGTAGGCACCAGCCAGGTCGAGGCGCAGCGCGTCGGCGTCGGCACCGGTGTCGACGGCGACCGCCGACGCCCGGAAGTCGCGGCCCGCGGCCTGACCGTGACCGCCGACGACCGGCAGGTTGTGCCACTGGCTGCGGGTGACCCACTGTTCGTACCGGCGGTCGGTGAACGAGATCGCGGTGTAGGTGGGCTGGCCGAGGTCGACCAGCACCGGGCACCCGTCCAGGGCGACGAGGTACGAGCCGACGTCGTTGTGGTTGTGGTTCTCGTCGTTGTGCCCACCCTTGACCGCGACGGTCAGCCCGGCCGAGCTGCCGGCCCGTTCCCGGCTGACCAGTAGTTGCAGGTCGGGCAGCCAGGTGGTGACCGGCAGCGGCGGAGCGGTCGGTGGTTGGGTGAACCACCGCGAATCCGTCAGCCCGCGTACCGCCCGGCCCAGCCCGGCGGCGACCGTCACGGCCGGTTCGCCCAGGGTACGGTGACTGGCCGCGAAGTCGATCACCTGCCGGTCGCCGGTGGCCCGGCCCCAGCGGTGCAGGACCTGCCACGGCTGCGCGTCGCTCGGCCGGGCCGGGCCGTCGCCGACGTTGACGTACCAGCCGCCGCCGAGGGCCATCCGGTGCGGGTAGCGGGCCAGCTGCGGCAGCGGCGCCCACCGCCACGGATCCAACCGCCCGTCGAGGACCCGGTCGAGCAGGTCGAGCGCTTCGGCCAGCCGGGCCGGGCCGTTCCACCAGTACGCGTAGCCTTCGTCGCAGCCGCCGTCGGCGGGCAGCGAGCCGAGGTAGCGGTCGAGCCCGTCGACGACAAGGTCGACCACCTGGGTCCGAATGTCCGCGTCGTCGACCAGGAACAACGCGGCGGCCAGCAGATGGCCGTGGATCCACGGGTTCCAGTTGTGCAGGTGCCCGTCCAGGCCGAGCCAGTGCCAGTCACGGCTGCCCAGGAACGGCTCGATCACCCGGGCGCGGGTCTCCCGGCGGATCCGCTGGCGCAGCCCCGGGGTGCGCTCGTCGAGCGTCGCGCCGAGGATCAGGTCGGCCCAGGCAAGCACGGCCACCGTCTCGGCGGCCCCGAGGTCCAGGTACGGCCGGTCGACGTCGGGCACCACGTGCCGGCGGTCGGCGGCAAACTGCTCGTGCGCGGCCCAGCACCAGGTGGTCTGCTCGCAGAGCTGCAGCAGCCCGTCGGCGGCCTCGTCGAGGTAGGGCTGGCCGTGCAGCGCGGCGGCCAGCGCGGCTGTGGCGGTACGCCGCCGCAGCCCACCGGCGGGCTGCTCGTACGCTGTCCGGACCCCGTCGCGCCAGTAGCGGGCGTAGTCGGACAGCAGCAGTCGGGGCCAGGCGGTGCCCCGGTCGGCCTCGGCGGCGGCCACGATGGCCCGCTCGGTGACCTCGTCGACGTGCGGCCAGGCCGCCCGGCCGGTGCCGCCGATGTCGTACACCTGCCGTGCCCGGCCGAGCGCTGCCGTCCGCAGCTGCGGGTCCAGCGCCGCCCACCGACGGGCGAGCGGCCCGGGCCCGGCCGTTGCCGCTGCTGCCGCCGGGTCTGGCTCAGCCGGCACGACGGTCCGTTGTGATCAGCCGGGTCAGCGTTGCCGCTTCGATCGCGACCCGGCCGGGATCGTCGTCGATCACGAACTCCAGCAGGGTGTCAAAGTTGCGGCCGGCACCGCGCAGTTCGGCGAAAACGTCGCGCCAGAGTCGGTCGCGGGCGGTCAACGGCAGTCGCTGGTAGCCGGGCCACCAGGAGAAGACATGCACCGCGTCGACCCAGGGCATCACCTGCCGCAGGTCGTCGACGGCGGCGGCGTCGGGCAGGTCGAGCGGCGGCTGCCAGTACGTGCGTACCGCCGGATGGTCGACGTCGGCGAGCAGCCGCAGCGTCGACTCGGCCGTGTCGGTCAACGTGCCGGAGTGGTACTCGAAGGCGAGGGTGACGCCGGCGTCGGCGGCCCGCTGCGCGGCGGCCCGGGTGGCGGTCACGACCGCGCGGCGCTCGTCGGCGCTGGCCTGCGCCGAGCCGAGGGTGCCGGCCCAGATCCGGATCCGGGGTGCGCCGAGCGCGACCGCTGCCGCCAGTACGGCCGGAAAGTCCTCGTCCGGGTCGGAGCCGGCCCGGAAGTAGGAGCCGTAGGAGGCGACCCCGACGCCCCGGTCCAGGCCGGCGTCGCGCACCGAGGTCGCGGTGCGGGTGTCACCCGGCGGTACGTGCACGTCGGCGCCCCATTCGACGCGACGCAGGCCGGCCCGTGCGGCGACGTCCAGCACTGCCGAAGCCGGCTGCTGCCGCAGGGTGACGGAACACATGCCGCTGTGGATCTTCGGACTGGTCGCCGGCACGCGCCCTCCTCGCTGGGTCGGCAAGCGCTTTCCGCGCGACCCTAGAGCAGCAGTCCGGACGAGTGCAACAGCCTCACCGGGTCGCCCGAGCGTCACGGCCAACCCCGCCACTCCGCCCGACCGATCGTGCCACCACGTAGCACCTGGTGCCACATCATGTTAGGGTCCGGGTATGGCAGCGGAACTGACGCAGCGGGATCTTCGGGCAAGATCCGGACAAATCATGGACGCCGTCGCGCATGGCGAGTCGTTCGTCGTCACCCGCAACGGCACCCCGATTGGGGAGCTGATCCCACTGCGTCGGCATCGAGTGGTGACGCGGGAGCAGTTCGCGGGGGTGTCTGCGAACGCGCCGGTCATCGACGCGGCGCGGTTCCGAAGTGATCTGGACAGCGCAATGGAAAACGAGCTTCAGGACCCTTATGAACTCTGAAGTCCACGGGCTGCTCGACACCAACATACTGATCTTGCGCCGACAAATCGACCATGCCCGACTTCCGGATACGATGTCGATCAGCGCAGTCACCCTCGCCGAGTTGTCCGCAGGCCCACATCACACCGACGACCCAGTAGAGCGTGCGCGCCGGTTGGACGTGCTCCAGCGGGCCGAGTCGGAGTTCGACCCGCTTCCGTTCGATGCTGAGGCGGCCCGGGCGTTCGGCAGAGTTGTCGCAGCCGTACTGGCCGCAGGGCGCAAGCCGAGAGCACGTACGGCAGATCTCATGATCGCGAGTATTGCCATTGGCAACCGCCTACCGATCTACACCACAAACCCCGACGACTTCGCCGGCTTGGAGGGTCTGGTGACCGTGGTAGCGGTGCCAGTGCCGAACTGAACGGCAGCCGCCGCTGGTCCGCTGCTCCTTGATCCGGGCTGGTCACCAGCAACTCAGTCTTACCGGGTCAGCCCGAGCGTCGCGGCCAGTCCGGCCACGCCGGCAGCCGGCGGCGCGCACCGGGCGACCTCGGCTACCACCGTACGGGCGGACGGCCGCAGCCGGACCTCGGCGGACGCGACCCGGTCGGCGTCGACCAGCGACCGGCCCGCCATGATCAGGTCCCCGGACTGCAGTGCCGCCCGCGCTACGTCGACCAGGTACGCCGCCCGGTACTCGGCCGGCAACCCGCGCCAGCCGGAACGCCGCACCAGCACATCGTGTCGGCGTACGGCTTCTTCCGCCTCGCCGAGGTCGGCGGCCGCCGCCACCCGGGCCAGCTCGACCGCCGTCGGCCCGAACCCGCTCCACTGGTGGTCATGACCGTCGCCGATCTGGTCAGCGACGTCTCCGGCCTGCCCGGTCAGCTCCCGCACGGCGGCGGCGTCGTCGCATTCGGCGGCGGCCAACGCGGCCTGCAGCAGCAGCGTGCCGTACACCGACAGCCGCGGCGGCGGACCGTCGTCGGCCGGGCCGGCCGGGTCGAGTCGGTGCGCGGCGGCGATCGTCGCCGACATCGCCAACCTGCCGTGGCCCACCGCCCGCAGCGTCTGCCCCAGCGGCACCGCCGCCGTCGCCGCCAGCAGCGGATCACCGGCGGTCGACGCGACCGTCATCGCCCGGTCGGCCGCCAACCAGGCCAGGTCGGTTTCGTCGAGCTTGACCAGCACCGACGAGGCGATCCGGTACACCTGCACCAGCGGTTGCGCGCCACCGACCGGGTCGGCGGCGTGCCGCCGCCGCGCGGCGGTGAGCAGGTCGGGCAGCATTCGCAGCAGCTGCGGGTAGTGGGCGTGCCGGTACGCCAGCCAGGCATGCTCGACCCGCCGGGTGGTCGCTCCGACATCCGGCGGTGCCGTGCCGGTGTCGGCGACGGCAGCAACGCCGAAGATGTCGTAGCAGGCGAGGGCGGCGCGCACCGCCTCCACCCCGGGCACCGCCGAACCGACTCCCGGTGGCGGGGTCGTCGACCCGGCCGCGCCGACGAGTTCGGCCGGGTCGACCCGCAGCACCTCGGCGATCTGGTGGATCACCGAGAACCTGTCCAACCGGCGGGCACCGCGTTCGACCTTCCCAGCTTTTCGACTTGCCGATCCGGTCGGCGAACACCTGCTGGGTCATCCGCCGCCGGGCCCGCCACTGCGCCACCCGGCGACCGATCGGCAGGTCGTCACGGACCCGTACGGCGCCACCGTCGACCGTCACCGCCGCTTCACCTCGGGTGCCGGCGCGGCCGCGCCGGCGAACGTCCACGAGACGAACCGTTCGTGCAGCTCCGCCGGGTCGACGATGCCGGCCTCGTCGGCGGCGCGCGGCATCATCGCCGCCAGGCCCGCCGCCAGACCGATCGGGTCGACGGCGTACGCCTCGGTCAGCTGCACCCGCGCCGGGGAACACGGCCACGGCGTGCCGTCCGGGCACACCGCGCACGTCCACGCAGGCCGACACGGCTCATGCGCCGGCTCATGCGACCCGGGCGGCCGCAGCGGCTCCGGCGGTCGGGAAGGCTCCGGCCCGGTCACGGCAGGTAGTGCCGGCCGGCGTTACCGCCACGGCGCTCCGCCCGATCGGTACGGGTGGCGGGCCGCCGGTCCGGCGGCGCGCACCGGTCGGCGTACCGGCGACGACCCGGCACCGGGTAGACCACGTCGATCACGACGTCCGGCCGCTGAAACCATTTTCCGAGCACGATGTCCCCCTCATGGCATGTGGAGGGCGGCGACCCGGGGTGGCTCTCCGTGTCGACCCTGGGCCGCCGCCGCTAGGCGGGCCCGACGCGCGAAAAGGGCGATCGCGGGTACGGCGTCGGGCCCACACACCACGCTATGAGCAGGCCGGTCATCCAAGAGGGACAATCTGTACCCCAGGTACAACTACCAATCGATTCCCATCGCCAGCGCGAGTTCCCGGGCGTCCTCGCCCACCACGCCGGTTCGCCCTACCAATTCCATGGCCATGCCCCGGGCGTGCGGCTGGTGGCGGACAGTTTCTACCGACTCGCGCAGGGCCCGGCCCAGAAGATGCACCACCGCTACCTCGTCCCGTCGCATCAGATGCGCCCGAGCGGCGTCGATCAGTCCACCGGACCGCCGGGTCCGTGACGGTAAAGCCGAGTAATCGACCCCCGTAGCCCGGCGCACCGCCTCGCCCGGGCGTGCAAGGTCGATTCCGATAGTCACCCCGAAAGCGTCGACGACCACCGAACCGAACATCAACCACGGGTGCACGTACCCGGTACCCAACCGACGTGCGACGGAATCCGCCGAATCCCAGTAGCGCCAGGCCTGCCCTGCCCGGCCGGCTCGCGCATGGCCCAGGGCCAAGCCCAGCTGCAACTGTCCCCACCTGGCTAGTTGATCGTCACCACCGCTGCCGTCCAACAGATCGAGAGCGTCCACGAGCACCTGCTCGGCGGCGTCGGGCTGCCCATCGGAGCGATACACGTGGGCGTAATACCAGGCGGCAGCAGCTATCGCGCCAGGGTCGTCCGCATCCTGGGCAGCCAGCATCGCCCGGTCGGCCGCCAACCAGACCAGCTGTGGCTGTGGCTGGTGCGCCGCGTACAACTGCACCAGATGGTAGACCCGAGCCAGTTCGGTCGCAGCCTGTCGACGATCGGCGCCGTCGAGAAGACGTGCCGCGAGCCGGGCATCGACAAGGAGCCTGGGCAGCAGCGCGGCAACCGCAGTCCGCTCAGCACTGGCGTGATGCCAGGCGATCCACGCCTGGTCCACCCGAGCACGAAGGGCAGCGGCCGCCAACGGATCACCGACCGGAAGGGTGGTTCGGTGCATTGCCGCAGCAATGCTGTCGATGGCGGGGTGGCCGGCACGGGTGACTGAGGCTACAGGAAGAGACTGATCTCCCGTCAGCACGGACAGGTCGTCGATGTCCAGGACTTCCGCGAGCCGCAGCAGCATCGGCAGCCGGGGGGTAAGCAACCGACCGGATTCGAGGGCCTTGACCCACTCGGCACTACGGCCGACGAGGCCGCCGAGCACGGCCCGGGTCTTACCGCTGCGTTCGCGAAATGTCCGCAGCCGTGATCCGAACGTATCCATGATGTCTCCCCAGGTAGAGGCTGGGCGGCGGCGCGGTCGGGGCCTCTACCTCCCGGCGCGCCGCCATGCCAGACGGTACCTGGTACCGCGTCGCCGCAGTCAACACCGCTCGTCGTGATTGCCGGCGCTCACGGCGAGCTACGCGAGCAAGCCAACCTTCAGCGCAAGGTCACGGGCCTCATCCCGCATCGCCCGTGGCCCGTCGAGCAGGTCGAGGGTGATCTGCCGGGCGTAGCCGTTGAAGCGAATTGTCTCCGGCGCCGACTCGTACGCCTGCCGCAGAGTTGCCACAGCCGCCTCGGTGTGGCCCTTGCCGTGATGGCCACGGGCTACCTCGATCAGATGTCGGGCTCGACGGGGCCGCGACGGGATTGCCGCAGGATCGATTCGTCGTGACTGCCGCACCGCCTCGCCGGACTTCTGCAGCTCCACGGCCACCGTCACCGCATGCACGCCCATGATGATCCGGGAAAACGACGTCTGCTGCTGGTAGAAGCCTCGTGGAAGTCGCTGAGCAACCTGGTCGGCGCGGTCCCAGTACCGCCAGGCACGGCCCTCCTCGCCGGCACGGGCGGCGGTGTAGGCGGCCTCGAAGTTCAGCGCTCCCCACAACGCGAGCAAGTTCGCGCTCGACTCGGCCATCTGAGGTTCCACCGTCGAAACGACATCCAGCGTCACCGCCATAGCGGTGTCCCAGTCTCCTGCATCCCGGTGCACCTGACATAGAAACCAACCGGCGCACGCCAATGCTTCGGTATCCCCCGACTCCTGAGCCGCGACCATCGCACGGTCCGCGACGCGCCACAGGAGTTCCGCCGCCGGCTGGTAAGCCAGGAACATCTGCGCCAGCCCCAGCACCTGCGACAGCAGCGCCTGCGCCTGCCGTCGCTCGTCGCCCTGGTACGTCAGCGCCGCACGCTGCAAATCCCGCAACAGCTCGGGCAGCAGTGCACCCAGCACCGTACGGTGATCAGCCGCCTGATGGCGTGCTCGCCACGCCGCCGCGAGGCGTTCGCGGATCTCGTTCAGCGGCGGTGGCGCGACGTCATTGAACAGTGCCGTGCGATTCACGGCGTCACGGACCGACGCCAGTGCGGGATGCTCCGGTCCGTTCACCACGGCCGAGCGGCCGCCCAGCTCACCGACCAGCACGGATACATCCACCTTCAGCACGCGGGCGATGCGGTCCAGCATGTGTACGCGCGGCGGCAGGATTCGATCGGATTCCACTGCCTTGACCCACTCGGCGCTGCGACCGACGAGGCCACCAAGCACGGCCCGGGTCTTGCCGGATCGTTCACGGTAGACCTTCAGACGCTGCCCGAAGGTCAACCCAGGCATGGGGTCCATCCCGAACCTCCTCGTCGCACGGAAACGCGATCACACCCCGGATCGCACCTCCTGCCACGCTACTGGTTGTCGCCGCGCCAGATAACCCCAGCTACGACAAGACGAGTAGTTACCAAGTCTTCTATTGAAGGCGTGCCTTGATAGTACTCGCGGATGTAGTCGAGTGCGCGGGTGAAGACGGCGTTGTCGCGGATCCTGAACTTGATGTAGAGGGTCTTCCGCAGTGCCTGTTGGACCAGACGGTCACCCTCGTAGGTGTCCTGCCATCCGCTGAAACGGACCGCGCGGACCACCTCGTCGACCTCGTCGACGACGTTATCGACGATGATCGGGGGTGTCTTCGCCCTTGAGGGATTCGAAGAGTTCGGTGAGCGCCGCTTTCCCCTGCTCCTCGGGCGGAACCCCGGCGGCGGCCTTTTCCGCAGCCACGGTGTTACGGGCGAGGGCGAAGAGTTTCTTGAGGAATTCAAGACTGGCCTGCTGCGCGTGAGCGTACTTCTCGCGCCGGGCGGCGAGCCGCTTGCCGAGCTCGACGAAGACGGGTTGCCCTTGTGCTTGGCGATGCGGGCGGTGATCCACCGCTCGACCTCGACCGGGTCGACGTCGTTCCTCTTGCCGGTCATCAGCCGGTGGATGCAGTGTCACCTCACCGGGTCGGGGTACCAGCTAAGCTTGATGCCAGAGATGCATCGAGATGCACCTGTGGCATCACGTCCTCGGAAGCACCTCGGGTTTGCCCCGGAGTGCAACAACCTCACCGGGTCGGCCTGAGCGTCGCGGCCACCCCGGCAGCCGGCGGTGTGCACCGGGCGACCTCGGCGACCACTGTACGGGCGGACGGGCGTAGCCGGACCTCGGCGGACGCGACCCGGGCGGTGTCGACCAGCAAACGGCCCGCCGTGCAAGAACGTTTGGTACAGCGGAGTACGGAGAAGGTGGACAAGCTATCAGCACCAGCAGACGGCGAGGCGGTGTTCCCAGCATCCAGGTGAACACCTTCGAGATCGACGCTGCGACCGAAGGGACCGAGGGCTCGATGTGCGGGGAGATCATCCCGGACAGGGTTTGACGGATCGGACGCCAGAGCGCGGCGGACGCTCGCGTACCCTGATGCCGCACCGCTGCTCATATGTCCACAATGCTGGAGTAACGTCATGTCGTTCACCGAAGCTGTCCGTTCGGCCCTGACCCGGTACGTAGGGTTCAGCGGCCGGGCTCGCCGCGCCGAGTACTGGTGGTTCGTCCTGTTCTCGACCGCCGTCGCCATCGTGGGGTCGATCCTCGACCTCCTGCTGGGGACCGGTTTGGACGGGGGCAACCTCGGCATTCTCTATGTGGTTGCCCTCCTCGCGCTCGCACTGCCCTCGCTGGCGGTCGCCGTCCGCCGCCTGCACGACACCGAACGATCCGGCTGGTGGGTGCTGATCTCGCCGATCCCGCTGATCGGCCCCCTCGTGATGCTGATCTTCACCGTGCAGGACGGCACCCCCGGCCCGAACCGCTTCGGTCCCAGCCCGAAGTACTAGACGAGTTGTTCCGAAGTCCCGTCAGTGGTCGTAGGCGATCAGGGACCGGGTGACGGGTGCGCCGGTCTTGTTGTTGTGCCAGATCGCGGCGGCCATCGCGAGGAGTCGCTGGGCCACCCGTACGGCGACGCCGACGAAGGTCCGCCCACCGTGTTCCTCAAGATCAAGCTGGCCCTTGAGGGTGTCGTTGACCGACTCGATCAGCTGCCGGACCTTCTTGAGCATCGGTTCGCCGTAGCGGGCCTTCTCCCGCTTGCGTGACGGGCGTAGCAGGGTGATGCCCTGGTCGGCGAGTTCCCGCTCGAGTGGTCCGGACGCGAAGCCCTTGTCGCTGATCAACAGGATGCCGTCGTGTTCGGCGACGACACCGGCCTCGACCTCCAGCATCGCGGCGAGGACCTCCCGCTCGCCGATCTTCGGGTTCGCCAGGGCCCACAGGATCGGCATCCCGGTCGGGGTGCAGACCAGGTACAGGCGCAGTCCCCAGAAGAACCGGGAGTGGGAGGCGCAGTAGCCGTATCCGGCCCAGCCGGCCAGGTCCGAACGTTGCACGGTGGGGCGGGACATGCCGCACGGCACCGGGGTGGAGTCGACGATCCAGTGGTTGTCGAACCAGAAGTCGCTGTCGCGGGCCAGGTTCCGGATCGTCTTCTTGATCAGCGGGAGGGCGGCGCGGAGCCGTTTGTTGTAGCCGGGCCGCTGCGGTAGGTAGGGGAACATGCCGGCCAGGTGGACCCGGGCGTAGCGGATCCAGTGGGCTTCGGAACGGGCGCCGAGCAGGACCTGCGCCACGGCCAGGCAGACCAGTTCGGAGTCGGTCAGCAGTGGTGGTCTGCCGCGCCACCGGGGCGTGCGGATGCTGTCGTCGATCTTCACGTACAGTGCGGTCAAGAGGGTGTCCAGGTCTTGCGTCACAACATGATCTTGGATGCCCTCTCCTCATGCCCGGACATCGACCCCTGACTTCGGAACTACTCGTCTAGTCGGCGTACGGCTGCACCCGGTCCGGATCGTCGGGGTGCAGGAGCGTCGGTGCGGCCGGCCAGGTGGGCCGCCGCATCGACGCTCAATCGCTCCTGACTGGTGTTGACGGTCGGAGCACCAACAGGTAAGCGACCGCAGCCGCCGCGCCCCAGCCGGCGAACACCGTCCACGGTAGCCAGTTTCCGGTGTCGTCGCCGAGGTCGAGCAGCCACCCGCCGCCCAGGTTGCCGATCAGTCCACCGAGGGAGAGCACCAGTCCGTTCGCACCGAAGTAGGACGCGACCGCGCCCGGCGGGGCCAGCCGCGAAACGGTGCCGTTGACCGTCGGTAGCAGCAGGACCTGCCCGAGCGTGAAGACGACGACACCGGTGACCACTCCAGCCGGTCCCGGCAGCACACCCAGCAGCAACAGACCGGCAGAGAGCATGACCGTGGCCACGGCTAGCGTCCGGCCGGTCGTCAGATACCGCTCGGCAAGACGGGTCGACGGGACGGTCGCCACGACCATGACGACCGCCGCGACGGTGTAGACCAGGCCCAGCGACGTCGCTCCCGGCAGAACCTGACCGACCCGCACCGGCACGGCGAGGTAGAGCTGACTGAACAGCGCCCATGCGAAAGCACTGACCACAACGAACCGTCGAAACCCGCGATCTCGGGCAACGGTCCGCAACCGGTGCAGGGAGGACATCCGTACCGACGTTTCGGCGGTAGGAGGGTCGGGTCGCAGTCCGATCCAGGTGATCGCACCGGCGAGCAGAAACAGGCTGGACGCGACGATGCACAGTGCCGGGAAGTTGGTGGCCGCGAGGAGGCCACCGAGTGCGGGCCCGAGGACGAAGGACGCGTTACTGGCCATCTCCCGCACGGCGTAGGCACGGGTACGCAACGGCGCCGGTGTCAGCTCGGCGTACAGGGCATAGCTGGCCGGGTGAAAGAGGGATCCGCCCAGGCCGGCCAGGACCGAGGCGACCGCAAGTCCCGGTACGGCGTCCACGACACCGAACGCGGCGAAGCCGGCGGCACGCAGCAGCACGCCCACGCAGATCGCCCGACGGTGACCGAACCGGTCGGCCAGCATCCCCGACCAGAGCATCATGCCCTGCTGACTGGCCGACCGTACCCCGGCGAGCAACCCGGTGAGCGCGATGCTGAGCCCCAGGTCGTTCAGGAGGTGGTACGCCAGCAGCGGGACCAGGGCGTAGAAGCCGAGCCCCATGAGGAACGTGTCGGCGACCATGATCCGCAGGCCGGACGACCACCGCATGCGCCGGCGGCCGGCCGGCGCCTCCCCCGAGGAGGACACCGGCTGCCCTCGCCCTGGGACGACACTCGTACGACGGGTGGTACTCAGCGGAGTGCCCGGGCGTTGGATCCGGCGGCCAATGCCTCGACCTCCGTCAGAGCGGCCATCGATGCGTCCCCCGGCGTGGTCATCGCCAACGCGCCGTACGCCGCACCGAGCTCGACACCGATGCGCAGGTCGCCGAGCCGCAGCAGGCCGTAGACAAGGCCAGCGGCGAAGCCGTCGCCGCCGCCGACCCGGTCCAGAAGCTCCAGACCCGGTCGGTACCGGGCTGCGACGGGGCCGGCGTCAGCGGACCAGGCGACGGCCCCCCAGTCGTTGACCGAGGCGGACCGCACGGTGCGCAACGTCGCCGCCACGATCGACAGATCGGGGTAGCTCCGGGCTACCTGCTCCAGCGACGTCTGGACATCGCCCAGGTCGGGACGGACCCGGTCGCCGGGCACCTCCCACCGGCCTTCGCAATGGTCCACGCCGGAGTCCGATCGGCCGGCGCCGAGAACGGTACGGAAGTGTTCATCGTTGCCGATCAGCACGTCGACCGTCCGGGCGATGCGGTGGTTGACGAGTCGGGCCCGGTCCTGGCCGCCGATGTCGCGCCACAGGCTCGACCGGTAGTTCAGGTCGTACGAGACAACTGTGCCGTGCCGGCGGGCGGCGGCGGTGGCGGTGGATGCGGTCTCAGCGGCGGCACCGGACAGGCCCGCGTAAATGCCACCGGTGTGCAGCCAGCGGACCCCGAGGGTGCCGAACAGGTGGTCCCAGTCGATCTGGTCGGAGCCGAGTTGACTGACCGCAGTGTGGCCGCGGTCCGAGGTGCCAACCGCGGCGCGCACACCCTCGCCACGTTCGGTGAAGTTGAGCCCGTTACGGACGGTACGGCCGACTCCGTCGTAGGGCACCCACCGGATCAACGAGGTGTCCACTCCCCCTTGACGTATCAGGTCCTCGACGAGCCGGCCGATCTCGTTGTCGGCCAGAGCAGTGACGACGGCAGTCCGCAGGCCGAAGGCCCGGCGTAGCCCACGTGCGACGTTGTACTCGCCACCGCCCTCCGAGACGGCGAAGGTGCGTGCGGTCCGTACCCGGCCCGCACCGGGATCGAGACGAAGCATCACCTCACCGAGAGAGACCAGATCGAACTGACACTCGGCGGCGGGACGGATCGTCAGGGTCATCGAACCCGCTCCCTGGGTCTGCCGTTACGCTCCGTCGCCCGCGCGACAGCCGCATCGGACCGGTCGCCGGTCGTACCGACCCACGCCGTGACGGTGCCTCGTCGTCGTGTGCTGTCCGCGAGCCGCAGGCCGAGTAGCAGCGGCAGAGTGGCACCGAGCAGCAACGGCCCGAAGGCGAGCGGCGCGGTGACGAGCGGCACCGCGACAGCAGCCGCGAGCAGGGCCAACCCACGTCGGGGAGCGGCGAAGGCGAACAGCAGCGCGGCACGTCCCCAGCGTCCGGCTTCCCCGTCGGGGTCACCGGCGGCGGTGACGGCCAGTGCCAGGTGGTACGGCACCAGTGCCAGGATCAGCCCGATCTGCAGGGCCAGCAGGGCTGCGGCGTAGGCACCTGAACGGGTGGCCAGGAAGACGATGTTGGCCGCCAACAGCGCAGCGGCAACCGTGGACAGGATCGAGTGCCGCCACAGCCGCCGCCAGTAGTGCCCGAACATGGCCAGCGCACCGACGAACGGCCGGGCCCGTCCATCCGTACGCCACTGCTGCAGCGCGTGTGCCGTGGCGGCCAGCGCCGCAAGCCAGGTGACGACGCCCAGACTCAACAGGAGCAGGGCACAGCCCGCCAGCGCCGGGTAGGCGCCGAACTCCAGCACCCGCAACGTGGTGGCCGCCCAGCCACCTTGGACGGCCGCCACCTCGCTTCGGCGCCGGGCCGTCCCCCGTCCGGTGGCGGACGGCGCGGCGCTCAGGCCGGCCACGGCAGCACCCCGGTCACCGGTTCGTCGCTGCGTACCAGATCGCGACCAGCGACGTCCACGTGGGTCGCCGCGACCACCCCCACCTGTGCCGGGCGGTCGGCGGAGCCAGGCAGCAGGATCACCGCGGCGGCGGCGGCCCGCACGTCGGCGCCGTCGATCCGACGGTCGGCCGGCGCCAGCAGCACCGTCTCGCCGTCGGTCCCGAACCGCACCCCGACTCCTTCGGCACAGCCCACCGGCTCGGCGACGGCCGCGCGCGGGGCCAGCGCGCAGGTCGGTTCGACGCTGGTGAGGATCCGGGTACGGACGACCGGCGCCACCTGGACCCGAACGGTGTGCAGGGTGCGGACGATCCGCAGACTCGGCGTACTGCCGGTGGGGTTGGCCTCGATCTCCGTCGTCGCCTGACTGACGGTGGCGGCGTCCGGGACGACCTGGCGGACGTACGCCTGCGCCGGTCCGGACCGGAGCACGATGTCGCCGCCGACGAGCTCGGCCGGCCAGTCCGAATGCAGCAGAAAGGTCCACTCGCGTGGCTGGTCGGCGGCGAGGAGGTCGAGCACGACCAGCCGGCCGGCCGGGGTGAAGACAAGTGTCCGGTCGACGCGCCGGACGCCGAGCGCCGGATCGAACATCGCGGCAGACTCGGCCGTCGCGTGCACCAGCCCGTCCCCGGTGAGCACGTCCCGCAGGCGGGCCTGGCGCTCGTGGGGCAGGTCCTGGTAGACCTGGTAGCGGTCCTCGCCGGCCCAACCCTGCCCGTCGACCAGGACGAGGTTGTGGTAGGCGGCCCGCTTACGGTTGCAGTACCCGTCGTCGACGGCGAGGAACTCGCCGTGCGCGCCGAACACGAACGCCCCGGCGTCGGGGTGGTGGTGACCGGCGTTGAGGGTCTGCCAGCCCTTGTCCCGGCGGAACCGCTCGGCGGTGTCCCATGCGGTGTGTCCCCCGCCAGGGGCCGCCTTGAAGCTGACGAAGGCCGCGCCCGACTGCCAGCTGGTACGGGCGGTCACCTGTCCGAGGTCGGGAAAGTGAGCGGAGGTCGGCACCGTGTCGGCGGGTTCCACGGCCGGCACCTGCGGGTCGTACCAGAGCAGTTCGTAGCCGGCCTCCGGCAGCACGCCCGGTCTGACGCCGGAGGCGTACGCCTCCCGCCAGAAGTGCCGATCGGCGACGTGGTCGGCGAGCCAGCGGGCGCGGCCGTCGCGGTACGCGGCGGCGAGCTTGTAGTAGAGCGCGACGCTGTGCCCGGACCGGCGGTCGTGGCAGTCCCCGTGGTCGATGTTCTCCTCGAAGCCGGGGGCGCACTGGTGCAGCCGCCATTCGAAGGTGCGACTCAGAAAGTCGCCGCGCCGCCACCAGTCGATGCCTTCAGCGTGTTGCAGCAGGTCGAGGTGGATGGCCAGCCAGGGCACGCCGTACCGCCAGTAGACGACACCCTCGGAGTCCGATCCGTCGCCCGGCATCAGGTCCAGCACCGTCGCGAGGTTCTCCCGTGCCCGGTCGCTCCATCGTGGTTCGTCGAGGACGTATCCGGCGGCGGCCAGGCCGGCGTAGCAGATCCAGTTGTGGTTCTGCCAGTAGCTCGACGACCACCAGGAGCCTTCGGTCTCGACGGCGAAGGCGTACAGGCGCTCACCCTGCAGAGTGAGCTTCGCCCGCAGCGCCGCCGCCTCGTCGTCGGGCAGGTCGTCGCGCAGCCAGGAGTACGCCAGGGACAGCCCGTGCAGCAGCCAACCCGCGTCGAGGTCGTGGTCGGGCATCTTCGCCTTGCCCCAGTGCGGGTAGGACACGGCGGTACCGATCCAGCGGCGGGCTTCGAGCAGGTAGCCGGGCTGGCCGGTGAGGCGGTAGGCGAGGGCCAGGTTCATCGCGGCCGGGCCGAGGTAGGTGATGCTCGCGGTCGGATGCTCGGCGGGCGGACTCTGTCCGCGGTACCAGGCGCATTGCTCGTACAGCCGCCGCCACTGGGCGGCGTGGGTGGTGGTGAGCGCCGCGCGCAGTTGCCCGAGGCGGTCACCGATGAGCAGGGGTTGCATCAGCTCTCCATCCGGTAGATCGATCGGAACGTCACCGTGGTCGCGTCGTTCGCGGTCCAGTCGACCCAGCGGCGGACACGCTGCGGGTCGTCCGCCGGTCCGGGTCCGGGACGGCAGACGACATCGGCGTCGACCGAGACGGTGTGCCGGCCGCGCAGGGTCTGCCGGCCGGGCCAGACCGTTTCCAGGGTGCGGTCGGCGGTAGCCCGAATTGCCAGGTCGACATCCGGTCTGAGCTGCGCGCTGATCCGGCGGGGCCGGTCGGTCTCCACCCGCAGCTCGTCGACCAGCACACCGCCGCGCAGGGTCAGGTGGCGCCGGGCGGTCACCCCGGGATACGCGGTGTCACAGCCGATGGCGACCGAGCTGCTGTCGTACCCGATCAGATGCCCGGTGCACTCCGCCTGCTCGAGCCCGTCGACTGCGAAGGTGGGATGGGCGGCGGTCGAGGCGTAGTGGTGCCGCCAGCCACGGTGGCCGTACGGCACCTGACCCGGGTCGGGCTGCCAGGGAGTGTCGGCACCGTACAGGTACAGGGCCAGCTTGTCGCGGTGCCCGTGCGGGCCACCGTGCGGGCCGAAGTCGGCGACAGCGTGCAGCCCCGATCCACGCAGCACCACATAGCCCCCGTCGGGAAAGATCGTCACCGGCTGCGGCTCCGTCGGCCCCCGGTCCAGCAGGGGCAGCAGTTCCCGGAGTTCGTCCAGCTCGTACCGGGCCGGTGGCCGGTCGTACGGGCCGTCGTGCAGGGCTGGTAGCAGACCTCCGTCGGTGGCCAGGGTCTCGAGCACCGTGGCCATGGCGGCGAGTCGGCTCTGCGTCTGCGGTGGCACCGGAGTCTGCGGCAGTGACTGCAGCGTCAACAGGTACGCCCGCAGGACGAAGCCGTGGTAGTAGGTGGCTGCCTCCCACTCCCACCCGTCCGGACGAATCGCCGTCGAGACGTGGTCACACAGCCCGTGCCGACCGGTCAGCCAGTCGGGGCGGCCCGAGCAGACCGCGCCGGCGGCAATCAGCCACGCGGTGTAGTTGGACTCGAACTTGCCGGCGTCGACCAGCGCCTGGCGGGCCTGCCCGGCCGCCTCGACGAGGGCTTGGAGCAACTCGTTCACCTCCATGGGCAGTGGTTCACCGCCCGCCCGCAGCGCTGCGGCGGCCTGGCCGATGGTCACCGCCCAGATCGCCTCGGTCAGCGCCTGATGGAACAGCCGACCACGCAGCATCCAGCCGGCGGCTCCGTCGTGCGGTGCCGCGCCGAGTGCCGCGTACTGGCGGGCGTATGCGGTCAGCAGGTCGACAGCCGTGCGGCGGTCGTCGTCCCGGGGTGACCGGGCGAGCAACCGGATGCGCCGGGCACTCGCCTGATGCGCCAGGACGGTCCAACCACCCCGCACCGACGGATCGTCGATCCGGCAGCCGTGGCGGCACCGCGCGCCGGCATCCGGGAACTCACCGTCGAGCAGCCGGTCGTGATCGAGTTCCACGCCGTGCGCGGGGCAGACGTACGCGTGCCACCAACCGCCCCGCTCGGGCGGGAGTACCGGCGGACGCAGGGTCGGCGTCGGCACGGTCACCGGAACCAGGCTCCACCGTCGATGTCGATCGTCGCCCCGGTGACGTAGGAGGCCGACTCGGAGGCGAGCCACACGACTGCGCCGGCGACGTCCTCGGACCGGCCGCCACGACCGAGCGGCACCCCGGCGATGATCGTTTCCTGAGTCTGTGCCGGGGTGAACGTCTCGTGGAAGGCGGTGCCGCCGATGAATCCCGGGGCGACCGCGTTCACCGTGGTCCCGGTCGTCGCCAACTCCTTGGCGAGCCCCTTGGTCAGGCCCCGCACCCCCGCCTTCGCCGCCGCGTAGACCGCTGATCCGGCACCGCCACCGTTGTGCGCAGCCAACGACGACATGGTGATCACCCGCCCCGCCGTACCGGCGGCCCGCAGGTGCGGGATCGCGGCCCGCACCGTTCGGAAGGTGGCACCCAGGTTGAGATCAACGACCTGGGCGTAGTGCTCGTCGGTCATCTCCGCCACCGGGCTGCGGCCGACCATTCCACCCGCGTTGCAGACCAGGATCTCCAGACCGCCGAGAAAGCTGGTGGCCTCCCCGACAAGATCGGCCACCTCGCTGGTCCGGGTGAGGTCGGCCTGCCGGACGACAGTCTTGCGACCCAGCGTCTCGATGGCCGAGGCCACTTCGGCGGCCGGACCGGCGGAGTGTCCGTGGTGGACGGCCACGTCCGCCCCGGCCCGGGCGAGTGCTACGGCGATAGCGGCTCCGATACCGTGGCCGGCACCCGTGACCAGGGCCCGACGCCCAGCTAGATCGATATTCATCGAGATACCCCTTTACTTGATTCCGGCGGTGGCAAAGCCCTGCACGAAGTACCGCTGGGCGAACAGGAACAGCACGATCATCGGTACGGTGGCCAGCGTCGATCCGGCCATCAGGTAGGACCATTCGGTCCGCTCGGCCTGTTGAAAGGCCGCCAGACCGACCTGGATCACCCGCAGGTCGTCGCGGGTGGTGACCAGCAGCGGCCAGAGGAAGTTGTTCCAGCTGTTCTCGAAGGTAACCAGGGCGACCGTCGCGACGGCTGGTTTCACCAACGGGGTCATCACCCGGGCGAAGATCCCGAACTCCCCCATACCATCTATTCGGGCGGCCTCCTCCAGCTCACGGGGCAGAGAGAGGTAGAACTGCCGGAACAGAAAGATCGCGAACGGGGTGAGCGCGCCCGGAACGATCAGGACCCACCACGAGTCGAGCCAGCCGTAGCCGCCCCGGCCGAGGTGGTCGTTGCCGCCGAAGAACGGCATCCCCTTGGCGATCAGATACTGCGGGACGATCTTCGTGTAGGTCGGGATCATCATCATCGCGAGGATGGCCATGAACAGCACGGTCCGACCCCGGAACGAAACCCGGGCCAGCGCGTAGCCAGCCATCGTTGCCAGCATCAGGTTGATCACCGTGTGCCCGATGGCGATCAGCAGGCTGTTGCGGAAGTACGTCCCGAACGGGGCGTAGTCCAGTGCTGCCTGGTAGTTGCTCCACACCCATTCGGTCGGCAGCAGTTGTGGCGGGTAGGCGGCGATGTCGGCGCGGCTCTTGAGCGACGTCAGGATCATCCAGACGAACGGAACGACCATGATGAGTCCGCCGAGGCCAAGCAGTAGGTGCAGCACCCAGCGGGCGTCGAACTTACGCTTCATCGCCGTCCTTCCCGGTCAGTCGGCGCCCGATCACCGTCAGGACGAGCAGGAAGGCGAAGAGCACCACGCTCTGCGCACAGGCCGCCGAGATGTCGAACTCGCCGAACGCCGTCCGGTAGATCTCGTACGTCATGACGGTCGTCGAGTTCGCCGGGCCGCCGTCTGGAGTCAGCACGTACACCTGGTCGAAGACCTGGAACGCGTCGATCATGGAGACGATGAAGACGAAGAACGTGGCGGGTTTCAGCAACGGCAGGGTGATCGCGAAGAACTTGCGGGGGCCGGAGGCACCGTCGAGATTCGCCGCCTCGTACAGGTCGTGCGGAATGTTCTGCAGCGCTGCCAGGTAGATGAGCATCTTCAGGCCGATGCCTTTCCAGATGCTGACGAGGATGACCGCCGGCATCGCCCAGTCGGGGTCCGACAGCCAGGCCGGCCCGTTGACCCCGATCCAGCCCAGCAGCAGATTGAACAGTCCCAGGTTGGGCTCGAACATCCACATCCAGACCAGTGCGATCGCGACGGTGGCGGTGATGTGCGGCATGAAGAACGCCGCGCGGTACCAGGCCAGCGCCTTGATCCGCTGGTTGAGCAGCACCGCGATGACCACCGCGATCGCCATCGCCACCGGAACGGTGAAGAAGGTGAAGACGACGGTGTGCCAGATCGACAGGTTCCAGATGTCGTCGGCGAAGATCTGACGGAAGTTGTCCAGGCCGGCCCACTCGACGGTGCCGGCGATGATGTCGTAGTCGGTGAAGGCCAGGCCGAACGTGGCCACCACGGGTAGGCCGATCCACCAGATCAGGTGGATGACCGACGGGGCCAGCATCAGGTACGCCGCGCGACGACGTTCGGCACCCAGCCTTCGGCGACGGCGGGGCGGGCGTGGCGCCCGACTCGCGGACGCCACGCTCACGGTCTCGAGGGTGCTGGTCATGTCAGCCCTTGGCGATCGCTGCCTGGGCCTTGGCCACCAGCTCGTCGAGTGCCTGCTGCGGGTCCTTCTGGCCCAGCAGGACGGACTCGATGGCCGCTTTGAAGTCGCCCCGGATCTCCAACCAGGCCGGCACACCGCCTTCGGAGTAGGCGGCGTCGAGGTTCGCCATGGCGAACTGCGCGGCCGGGTTGCGCTGTACGTAATCGGAGTCGGACAGGCTGTTGAGGGCCGGCACGTTACCCCGCTGCTCGTTCGCGGCGAGCGACGCCTGTTCGTCGGTGAGGAAGCTGACCAGCGCCTTGGCCGCCGCCGGACGCTGCGACTTGGCCGAGACCGTTGCCAGCGTCCCACCCTGGAACATCGCGGGACGCTCGTTGCTGATCATGAAGAAGCCGATCTTGTCTTCCTCGATCAGCTCCGGTGCCTGTTCCTCGATCGCCAGCAGGTGGTTGTTGTGCCCCACCATCATCGCCGCCCGCCCCTGGGCCAGCGGCAGGCCGGTGGCACCGGGCTGAGTGAAACCGAAGTCCTCGCTCTTGTCGGTGAGGATGATGTCGGCCATCAGTTGCAACGCCCCGACCGCCTCCGGGCTGTTGAAGGCCGGTTGCCCATCCGAGGTCCACAGCTCGCCGCCGTTGGCCCACATCAGCGGGAGGAACGTCTGGCGCAGATCGTTGGAGAGGATGTCCACGCCGGCGCGGGTAAGCTTGCCGCGTGCGTCCCGCACGGTCAGCTGGCGCCCGATCTCCCGCAGCTCGGCGAAGTTGCTCGGCGGGGCGGCGATGCCCGCCTCGGCGAAGATGTCCTTGCGGTACAGACCGAACCGGGTGTCCAACATGATCGGCAGGCCGTACACCTTGCCCTGGTAGATGCCAGGCTCGACGACCCGCTCGTTGTACCGCTCGGCGAGCTCCTGCTGGTTCTCGTCCAACTCGGCCAGGGCGCCCTTGGCTGCGAACGGCGGGATCCAACCGACCCCCATGAGCATCACGTCGTACGGCCGACCGCCTGCGATCGACGTGGTGAGCTTCTCGTTCAGCTTGCCGTACGAGGTGTAGTCGACCTCGACGGTGATGTCCGGGTACTCCTCCTTGAACGCGTCGAGCTGCTCCTCCAGCACGGTCTTGCCGTCGGCGCCCTCAAAGATCGGCGTCAACAGCCGGATCGTGCCGCTGGCCTGGTCGTCGCCCTCCGTTGTGCCCGCCGGTCCGCCGCACGCGGTGGCGAGCAGCGCGGCGACGAGCACCATCGTCACCGCACGGGTCCGACTCCCCCGGGTTCTGGTCATCCTGGCCTTCTCTCCCGCGGCGCGCTCCGCCGCTTCTGGGTAGCTGCGACACCACGATCTAGCTCGTGGCAGGAAGGACTTTGCATCGATTTACTGGTAGATCGTTGCAGCAAGGCTAGGAGCGAGGTACAGACATGTCAATGGCTAGACACGGCACCGAAACACCGGCTTTACTGGTAGGCCCAGGGGCGGTCACGAGCTGGTAAACCTCTACACTCGGCTGGTTCAGATCGCCAACAAGGGGGAGCACGCGACGTGAGCGGTGTGACGATCTACCAGGTAGCCCGCGAGGCGGGCGTCTCGCCCAGCACCGTGTCGAACTTCCTCAACGGACGCCCCGGCCGCATGCTCCCCCAGACCCGCATCCGGGTGGCCGCCGCGATCGACCGGCTCGGCTACCGGCCAAACCGGGCGGCCCGGCAACTGCGCACCGGCCGGATCCAGGTGATCGGGCTCGTCGTACCGTCGGTCGCCAATCCGTTCTGGGGCAGCTTCGCCCGCTACCTCGAACGGGCCGCGTTGAGCGACGGCTACCACGTCCTGCTCTGCAACAGCGAACGGGAACCCGACCGGGAACGGCGCTACCTCGAGGAGCTCTGGGCCGACGGCATCCGGGGCGTCGTCCTCTGCTCCTCGCTGCCCTCGCTGGATCACGTACTGCCACTCGTCGAGACCGGGCTCAGCCTGGTCGCGTTCGACCGCACCGCTCAGGCCGGTGACCCGGGGACCTTGGTCAACATCAGCGTCGACAACGTGGTGGGCGCCCACCTGGCCACCGCCCACCTGCTACAGCTCGGCCACCGACGCATCGCCTTCGTCTCGGGGTCGCTGCGCAGCGTGAACCGCCGGGAACGGTTCCGGGGTTTCACCGACGCACTCGAGCAGGCCGGCCTGGACCCGGCCGAAACGATCGTCTGGTCCGGTGGCGCAGAGCAGGAGCCCTACGGAGATCTCGACGCCGCCGGGCTCGGTCGCACCGCCGCGAACGCGCTGCTGCGGACCTCGGACCGCCCCACCGCCATCGTCGCCATCAACGACATGTGCGCCCTCGGAATCAGCGCCGGCATCCGGGACGCCGGGCTCCGGGTAGGCCAGGACATCTCAGTCGTCGGCTTCGACGACATCGTGCTCGCCGACCTCGCCGCACCACCACTGACGACCGTACGTCAGCCGGTCGCGGAGATGGCGGCAGCCGCGTTCCGGCACCTGCGGGACCGGATCGACAACACCGAATCCGGCCCGAGCCAGTCGCTGCTGCTCCGCCCAGAGCTGGTGGTCCGCACCTCGACGGGCCCGGTACCGGAAGTGAGGAAGTAGGGGTACCACGATGACGACAGGCGGCGTCCCCCGGGTCAAATCGGCAGACCGCACCGTCGAGCTGCTGGAGCTACTCGCCGCCACCGCGGACCGGCGCACCCTCGTGGAACTCGCCCGCGCCCTGGGTATCCCCAAGAGCAGCATGCACGGACTGCTCCACACCCTCGTGCAGCGCGGCTGGGTTGAGACTGACACCGCAGGATCCCGCTACGGGCTGGGCGTCCAAGCACTGCGGACCGGTGCAGCTTACCTGCGTACCGACCGCGCGGTCCGCCGGCTCACCCCGGTCGTGGACCTGTTGCACCGCCGGCTCAAGACCACCGTGCAACTGGGCCGGCTGGTCGGTGGCCACATGGTCGCCCTGCTGACGCGGGAAGAGGTCGACGTGGCACCGATGCTTCGGACGGGCTGGCCGGCCCCGGCGTACGCCACGGCGATCGGCCGCGTCGTACTGGCCCGAGTGGCCGACGACGACGAGTCACTGGCACGGATGCTGTCCGCCTCACCAACCCTGCCTCCCGACGCTCTCGCAGCGCTCCGCGAAGAGCTCCGGCGGGTGGTCGAGCGTGGACATGCTGTCGACCAGGTGCCGGCCGGCCCGAACGGCGGCCGCGGCGTGGCGGTCGCCGCCCCGGCCAAGCTCGGCCCGCACGACGCGATCGGCGTCTGCGTCACCGACGGCGAGCTGACCGAGGCGCATGCCAGTGAACTCGCGGACGCAATCCGGGCAGCGACCACCGCCGGCCTGACGGGTCGGATCTAACAACTTCGAAATACGCCGTTGACCATCCAGTCATCTTCTTCTATGGTCACTCGGCACTAGTGCGACGTAGTTCACATATAGGAACTCTCACTACTGAGGACCCCTAATGAGACGTATCGCAATCCTCGCGCTGCCCGTAGCCGTGGTCGTCGCCAGCTCCACACTGACCGCACTGTCCGCGCACGCCACGACCGGCCTGCCCGTTACGGCAGCGACTGCCAGCTCCCACGACGGCAACGTGCCAGCCAACGCCATTGACGGAAGCCTCTCCACTCGCTGGTCCGCCCAGGGCGACGGCTCCTGGCTCCGACTCGACCTCGGTGCCAACCAGCAGATCGGATCGGTCGGCATCGCCTGGCACAAAGGCGACCAACGCCGGGCCACCTACACCGTTCAGACCTCAACCGACGCCAGTTCCTGGATCACTGTCGTCCCCCAGCGACAGAGCAGCGGCAGCACCTTACAGGTCGAGGACCACGACTTCACCGACCGGTCGGCCCGGTACGTACGCGTCGTTGGCTACGGCAACACGGCCAACAGTTGGAACAGCATCACCGAGATGCAGGTCTACGGCGCCGACGGGGGCGGTGGCGACTGCACCGTCCCGGCAGACGTACTCGACCTGACCAATTGGAAGATCACGCTGCCGACCGGCTCCTCCGACAGCCCGACCGAAATCAAGCAACCCGCCCTGAACGACTTTCAGATCTCCCCCTATTTCGTCGCTGCGGACTCGTGCCAGTCGGTCCAGTTCCGCTCCCCCGTCAACGGGGTGACCACAGGCGGCTCCAGCTACGCTCGGTCGGAGCTGCGTGAGATGGCGAACAACGGAGCCGCCCACGCGAGCTGGTCGTCGACCTCCGGCACACACACGATGGTCGTGGACGCCGCGTTCGACAGGCTTCCATCGACGAAGCCACATGTGGTCGTGGCCCAGATCCACGATTCGGATGACGACGTCACGGTCTTCCGATTGGAGGGCACCAGCCTTTACGTCACCAACGACAATGACACCCATCACAAGCTGGTTACCAGCAACTACCAGCTGGGCACCCGCTTCGAGGCCAAGTTCGTGGTCAGTGGCGGGCAGGTGAGGGCGTACTACAACGGCGTCCTGCAGACCACCATCGCCAGAAACTTCTCCGGCGCCTACTTCAAAGCCGGCGCCTACACCCAGGCCAACTGCTCAAACTCTTCGCCGTGCAGCGGCGACAACTACGGGCAAACCCGAATTTTCGATATCACCGTTACCCACTCCTGAAGCCGGCCGCCGCCCGGGGGCTCACACCCCGGGCGGCGCGGCGTCCTCGCGTCGCTTCCGACCCCGGCGCCGCAGGTCAGATCGGGCGTATTTGCAGAAGCGCCCAGCATCGGCTCCGATAACCGGCACCGACGGCGGAGTCAATCGGCGGCGCGACAGACTTGGCGCTGCTCGCCCAGCCCTTCGATGCCGACCCGCACCACATCCCCCACGCGCAGATAGGGAAACTGGCCAGACAACGCGACACCCTCCGGCGTACCGGTGTTGACGACGTCACCTGGCTCAAGCACCAGATACTGGCTCAGATACCAGATCAGGTGACGCACATCAAAGATCATGTCCTGTGTGGTGGAATGCTGACGAGGCTGGTCGTTCACAAAACTGCGCAGCGTGAGGCGTTGCGGATCATCAAGTTCATCGGCAGTGACCAGCCATGGTCCCAGCGGGTTGAACGACTCGCAACTCTTGCCCCTGACCCACTGGCCGCCGGCATCACCCATCTGGTAGTCCCGCTCGGACAGATCATTGGACACGGCGTACCCCGCTATGACGTCGCCCGCCTCGGTGGGTGACGCGAGGTAACGTGCCCGCCGGCCGATGACGACCGCCAACTCCACCTCCCAGTCGGTCTTCACCGCACCCTTCGGGATCACGATGTCATCGTAGGGCCCGACCACGGTGTTCGAAGCCTTGAGGAAGACGACCGGCTCGGCCGGCGGAGCGGTGCCGGACTCCGCAGCATGCCGGGAGTAGTTCAGCCCGATGCAGGCCACCGTGCCCGGCCTGGTGATCGGCGCACCGACGCGGGCACCCCGGACATCGACCTCTGAAAGATCCCCGGCGGCCAGGGCAACGCGTACCCGGTTCATGCCGTCACCGCCGAGAAAGGCCTGGTCGATGTCGGCGGTGACGCTGGTCAGATCGAAGTGACGGCCCCCGACGAGGAGTACCGGTCGCTCGCTGCCCTTTGGGCCGACCCGCATGAGCTTCATCATCAATTCCCTTCGGAGCAGGACGAGTCCCCGCAGACCGGGACGGCACCATCGGAATCAGCCAGGCCGTGCGCAGTAAATCGATACACTGTCCAGTCTCGCCAACACCAGCGTGGTCTGTCAATCGTCGACGCGCACCCTCGAAGCAGCCTGTGGACTGATCAGCCGGGCGGGCAGGGTGGTCGCCACCCGTACGACACCGTGCCGCCGGCCCGTCAATCAGTGCGGATGGACCGGGACACCGGTCCGGCGGCGGATCACCGCCGGATCAGGGGATCGGCACGCCATACGCCGAACCGATCGGACCGCCCGTGCGCGGATTCCTCGTGACAAGGCCGCCACTGCCGGCCCCGCTCGTGCAAAAAATGGTGGGCGATACTGGGATCGAACCAGTGACCTCTTCGGTGTGAACGAAGCGCTCTCCCGCTGAGCTAATCGCCCTCAGCGTGGATGACTGTACCCGATCGTCCCGCCCGGGCGCACATCCGGGTGGCGGTCGGCTCAGGTGGTGGCGAGGTAGCGCAGGAAGCTGGCGATCACGTCGATGCCGAGGCCGACCTTCAGCGAGAAGATCACCACGACCGCGACGAAGACGAGGCCCACCCCGGCGATGCCCAGCCGCACCGGCCAGCTCTGCCGGGTAACCCACCGGGTCCATCCCTGGACGTGCCGTCGGGCGAAGGCGAGCAGCCGCTTGGCCCAGTGGAACTCCACGCCCCAGACCGCCAGTCCGCCGAAGACGATCAGCCAGCCCGGCCCGGGTAGCGGGATCAGCACCAGGCCGAGGACCACGATCAGAGCACCGAGCAGGCCGACGCCGACCTTCAAGGCGATCCGGCCAGTGGGATTGGAGCGGATCAGGGCGAGGGTCACCCGAATCCGTTGGCGCAGCCCGGACAACGTTCGCGGTGCCTCCGGCTCGGGACGATCGGTGACAGCGACCGGAGCGCCGCGCCCACTCGGACGTCCGATCGGGTCACTGCCCACCTGGTCTCCCCCCGACTCGGCGTGTCCGACAGTCTCATCCGCCGGGTCGTACGACGCATGACCCGGTGTTGAATTCTCGGTCATCCGCTTGGCGGAGGAGGGTTTTATGGCCATTTTGCCCCTCATTGTCGCCCGCCCCGTCACCACAGGGCACCACTGGACGTTACCGGAGTGAGTCGACGTCTGAACCACCCGACGCCGGGCACGTCCCAGTACCCAAGCAGAACCGGACAAGACACCCAAGATGGACATTTTTGGTGCATCCCGGAACCGCTTCCCTCTACTGGGTGAGATCAGCGATAGACGGAGCGTAGTCAAATGCAAGGCCGGAGTATGGGGAAAGCGGGGCGGGCGTCCCGCAGCGGTGCCGGGGGGAGAACGTCCATGAGTGTCATCCGACCAACGACCGTCGAGGTCGAGACGTCACTACGGCTCATCGCGCCTGACGCTACCGCGCTGCCGGTACGAGCCAGCCTGCGTTACGAACCGAGTGATCCGTACGCGGTCCACGTACTCTTCCACGCGGAGTCGGCCGGCGGTGAAGCGGTCAGCTGGTCGTTCGCCCGAGAGCTTCTGGTGACCGGTCTCGACGAACCGGCCGGGATCGGTGATGTCCGGGTCTGGCCCTGGACGACTCCCCGGGGCGACTTCGTGGCGCTCGCGCTGAGCTCCCCGGATGGCAACGCGCTGTTCGAGGTGCCGCGCAGCGTGCTGGTCCGCTTTCTGCGCCGCACCTACGTGGTGGTGCCCCGCGGCCACGAGTCCGACCACCTGGACGTGGACACCGCGGTGAACCGGCTGCTGGCCGGGCGCTGATCGGAACGGCCCGACTCCGCCCGACCCGGCGGGGACTGCGGCTGTTTCGCGTGACGGGAGTACGGCGATGCGCCGTACTCCCGCCGCTGGTGCGGCCACCGGCGCACCCCGGCGCCTCCGCTGGGACGACGCGACGATCCGCCGGTGGTCGGGATGCGGTTGCGGCGCGCTGCGGTTACCGTCGAAACCGATGGTTCAGCCCGATCAGCTCGCCCGCCGGATGTCCGACCCGGATCCCCTGAGGCCAGCGATCAGCGCAACTACTCTCGGTAACAGTCTGACTGCCGACGTGCCACCCCGACCACGGTTGCTCCCCCACGACGAACTGCTACTGGTCACCGCCGGTCACGGCAGCCACGAGATCGACTTTGTCGCCCACCCATGCCGACCCGGCACCCTGCTGTGGGCCCACGCCGGGCAGGTGGTTCGGGCCGGCGGACAGCACGGTCTGGACGCGATCCTGGTGCGATGGACCGCGGCACCAGGCATGCCGGACCGGCCCACCTCCCGCGCCCACTGGCAGCTCACCGGTGAGGACGCCGACGCCATCATCAACGAGGTCAGCCAACTCGTCGTGGACAGCCAGCGGCCCCGGCGGACGGCGCTCGTCGACGAACTCCTCCGCCATGAACTGCGGGTCCTGCTGCTGCGGGTCGCCCTGCTGCCGTACGACTCCCCGCCAGCGCTCGATACCCCGACCACAGATGATCGCCCCGGTGACTATCCCGCATGGGCGGACGAAGCCACCGGGGCGGGTTCATCGAGGTGGGACACCTTCCGGCGGTTCCGGGCCGAGGTGGAGCGGGACCACGCGCGTAGCCGACGGGTCGAGGAGTACGCCGAACGGCTGTCCTGCGCGGTCCGCACCCTCACCCGGGCCAGCCTGACCGTGACCGGGCGGACCGCCAAACAGGTGATCGACGACCGGGTGGCGCTGCAGGCCAAGCGGTTACTCGCGGCGACCAACCTGCCGGTGGCCCAGGTCGGTGCGCGGCTGGGCTTCCCCGAGCCGACGAACTTCGGCCGTTTCTTTCAGCGCGAGGTGGGGTGCAGTCCGGGGAGCTTCCGCGCCGACCTGCTGGAACGCCCACCGGTGACCGACCGGGTCGCGGCAACCGGCATGATGGTGGCGTGCAGATCTCCGCGCGCGGCGACTACGCGGTACGAGCAGCGCTGATCCTCGCTGCCGCTTACCCGACGCTGATGTCCACCCAGGCGATCGCCGCCGAGCAGGACATGCCGCGCAAATTCCTCGAGGCGGTGCTGGCCGACCTGCGCCGGGGCGGGGTGGTCCGGGCACAGCGCGGCGCGGAGGGTGGCTACACGCTGAGCCAACCGCCCGGGGACGTCACCATCGGCATGATCCTGCGGGCGGTGGACGGACCGCTGGCCGGGGTGCGCGGGCTGCGTCCGGAGGAGACCCGGTACGCCGGTGCTGCGGAGAACCTGCCCCGGCTCTGGATCGCGGTACGCGCCGCGTTGCGCGAGGTGGTCGACGAGGTCAGCCTCGCCGAGGTACTCACCGGCCGGATGCCGGCGCACGTCCGCAAGCTGACGCTGAAGCCGGACGCCTGGGAGTCCCGCTAACCAGGCATGTGGACGGTCGGGTTTGCCGATCGACGCGACGGGGAACTGAGCAGCCCACCTGCTGACGGTCGACGGAGGGAGCGCGAGCGATGGGCGTCATGTTCCGCAAGCGGAAGCGGTTCGGCCCGCTCCAGTTGAACTTCACCGAGAACGGGTTCTCGTCCTGGACCATCCGGATCGGCCGATGGTCGTGGAACTCGCGGGCCAAGGCGCACCGGTACGACCTGCCCGGCCCGTTCTCATGGAGGCAGGACAAGTCGCGTAGCTGAGCGCGCAGGCGCAGGCGCAGGCGCAGGACAATAATCGAAGGCTCGGCGGGATCGCCCGCCGAGCCTTCGATCTGCAGGAATAATAATATTATGTCCGATATAGCTGGAGATGATGCCCTGTCCCGTACTCGGAATCCCCGCCGGGCCGAGGTACGGCGTACCTCCGCCATCTGCCTGCTGATGGTCCTGCTCTACTACCTGGTCCCGGTGGAGCCGGGGGTGACGGGGATGCATCTCGCGGTCCGCGCCGTGATCACCGTCGTCGGCGTGACACTGGTGGCCGCGCTGGTGCTACAGCAGATCCGCGACCAGATCACCGCCGATCCGTCCGACGTACGCCTCACCCGGCTGGCGATCGCGCTGGTCGGCGGAGTGGTCGTGTTCGCGCTGGCCGACCTGGTCATCTCGTTCAGCGACCCGGCTCAGTTCATCGACATGACGACGAAGACCGACGCGCTCTACTTCGCGATCGGCACGCTCACCACCATCGGGTACGGCGACGTACACGCCAAAGGCCAACTCGCCCGCGCGGCGGTCTGCGTCCAGATGGTGTTCAGCGTCGGAGTGCTCGCCACCGGCGCGTCGCTGCTGGTCAGGCGGTGGACGGAGTACGCCCGCCAGCAGCCGGGGCGGTCGGGGTGATCTTTACGTCGCCGGCCAACCGTCCGTCCGCCGGCCAGCGCCGCACCTGGTCGGCGGCGAGCAGACCGGCCAGCGCCCGGTTGGCGTCGGAGGCCCGGTGGACCGTCCCGGTCACCGTGAAGCTGCGCAGCTCGGCGACGGTCCGGGAGCCGCACTCGACGAGGTGGGCGTACAGCCGGTCGCGCAGCGAGGCGAGCCAGTGGTCCGGCTCCTGCCCGGCGACGGCCGCGTCCGGCTCCTGCCGGGCGACGGCCGTCGCCTGCGGATCGTCGGCGGCACGCAGCCCCCACCCCGCCGGACCGACCTCCCAGAGCGCCTCCTTGAACGCCTCGATGCGTTTGCCGGACCCGGTGGCGAAGGCGACCGGGTACGACGTGCCGCCGTCGACCTGCCCGGCCACCCCGGCCGGCACCAGCTCGACGACGCTGACCAGCGGAAAGCCGGCTGCGGTCAGCACCCGGCGCAGTTCAGCTGGTGAAGCCGCTCCGACCACCAGCAGCTCGGCCGGGCGGCCGGCCGTCGACGCGCGCCACACGACGGGTCCGGGCAACGGGCCACCGGCCAGGTCGAGGTGGCACAACAGCGGCGCGTTGGCGGCCGCAGCGGCGGTCACGGCCACCGGGAGCAGCTCCGGACCGCCGGGCAGCAGATGGGCCGTCACCGCCGCCGGCAGCCCGGTCGGGTCCGGCTGGGCACCGGAGGACGTGACGGTGACGACCGTCAGGTGCCGGCCGGTGACCAGTTCCGGGTGGTCGGCGACGGCGCGCAGCGCAGCGTCCGCGGTGGTGCCCGGCGGGCCCTGGTACGCCTGAACGAAGGTGGCGCGACGGGCCTGGCGCAGCGCGGCGGGAACCCAGGTGCTCAGGTGGCGGAGCAACAGGTCGTGCGGGACCCGCCCCGCCGGCTCGACTGTCATGGCGTCCGTTCTACCGGCCCGGGTCGCGGCCCGCGCGGGCGGGGCCGGCCGAGCCGCCGTCGCCGGTCGGAGCCGGAGTCAGCGGGCCGGCTCCGGCTCGCTACGCGGTCAGCCCGGCACCGAGACGCCGACGCCACCGCGGGTCCGGGCGCCGTACCGCTGCTTCTCCCGGGCCAGGTCGAGCGGCCGGATCCGCTTGCGGGCGGCAATCGCCTGCTCGTCGAGGCGGTCGGCGGGGACCAACCAGACGACCTCGAACTCCAGCCCGTCCGGATCCCGGCCGTACAAGCTCTTGGTGGTCCCGTGGTCGGAGGTGCCGACCAGGGCGCCGGCGGCGGCGAGCCGGGTGGCGAGCGCCTCGAGTTCGTCGAGCGTGTCCACCTCCCAGGCCAGGTGGTAGAGGCCGACCATGCCGCGACCCGCGCCGGACCGCGCGGCGTGGCCACCGATCTCGAACAGGCCGAGATCGTGGTCGTTGGTAGAGCCGGGGGCCTGCAGGAAGACCACGCCGGAGAAGCCGTCGGGGGTCATCGGCACGACGGAGAACCCGAGCACGTCCCGGTAGAACGCCAGGCTCCGGTCGAGGTTCGAGATGTACAGCACGGCGTGGTTGAGACGGTGGATTCCCATGTCGTGAAGGCTAGCGCGAGTTAGTTCAACGCTCAACCACTACGGGTATGATGGTGGTCATGACCCGCTGGCTCGACGACGACGAACAGCGCACCTGGCGCGCGTACCTCTACGCCACCAGGACGTTGGCCGCGACCCTGGACCGCGAACTGCAGGCGAGCGCGGGGATACCGCACGCGTACTACGAGATCCTGGTCCGACTCTCCGAGGCACCCCGGCGCACCCTGCGGATGAGCGAGCTCGCCGACGCAACCGACTCCTCCCGCAGCCGGCTGTCGCACGCCGTGTCCCGGCTGGAGCAGCTCGGCTGGGTCCGCCGTGAGGAGTGCCCGACCGACCGGCGCGGGCAGTTCGCGGTGCTCACCGAGCCCGGCTTCACCGCCCTCAGCGCCGCCGCGCCCGGCCACGTCGACGCGGTCCGGCAACACCTGTTCGACCAGTTGACCCCGGAACAGGTCGATCAACTGCGGATCATCAGCGAAGCGTTAGTCAAGCATCTGGCCGGTAACAATCCGCCATCATGAGCGAACTGTCCCACATCAGACCCTTGTACAGACCGTCGTCGGACACGCACGATGGGACGTGTCTCTCGGCCTGGGCGAAATCACCACGCAGGCGCACGGCCTGATCAGCGTCGGCGACCTGCCGGGCGCGCGTAATCTGCTGGCCACGGCGTTGGCCGACACTGACTCGCGTCCCGCACACGCCAGCGCTGAACAGGCGGAGGCCGCCGGACTGCTGGCCCGGGTGACGGTCGCGCTCGGCGAGGCGCCGGCGGCGCGGGCGTGGGCGGCGTACGCGTACTCGGCGAACCAGCGACTGCACGGCACGGCGGACGAGCGGACCATCGGGGCCGCCGCCACCCTCGCCGCCGTCCTGCACCGGGTGGGCAGCGACGCCCGCGCCGCGCACCTGTACCGCGAGGTGATCGACGAACTCTGCGCCATCGACGGCCCCGAGTCGCTCCGGGTCCTGGCCGCCCACGCGGACCTCGCCACCGTCGAATTCGCTCGCGGCGAGTGCGACATCGCCCGGGACCGTCTGGAGGATGCCTGGGAACTGCACCGCGAGGTGTACGGCGAGGGGCATCCGGCCGGGATCAAGATGCTGGCCCGGCTCGGCGCGATGCAGCGCGACTGCGGCCGGCTCGCCGAGTCCGACGTCAGCCTGTCGCTCGCCATCGACCTGTGCCGCACCCGCCTGCCGGCCGACCATCCGCTAATCGGGCAGGTCGCCGCGCTGGCCGAGGCGTCAGCGGATCCGGCGCACCGCTGTGGCGGGCAGGGGCCGGTCGACGACGGGCCGGACGACACCGGCGGCCCGGATCCCGACCGCAGTCCGGACGATACCGACAGCCCGGGCCCGATCCTCCGGCCGGACGACAACGGCGGCCCAGGCCACGACGGCGGCTTGGACCAGGGCGGCTGGCCGCCCGGCACCAGGCCGGCCAGTGGGCCAGCGGCTCCGGCTGCTCCGGCGGCCGATCCCGCCGGGCGCGACCGGCTCACCGGTCCGGCCTGGGCCGAGCCCAGCTGGATCGAGCCGGAACCGCCGGTCACTGAGGTAGCCGACCCCCGCTGGTCGGCGGCGTTCTGGACGGAACCGAGCGCGTCGTCAGCGACGCCGACCACCGACCGGTCAAGCGACGACGAGACGGACGGCCATCGGGACGGACGGCACCGGGCCGACCCGCCCTGGCTCGACCCGCTGGACCAGCCGGTGGACCAATCAGTGCCCGACCCGGCGGCTGAGCTGGACAGCGGCCGACCGTGGAGCCAGCACGGTTGGATTGAACGGGAACCGGCGGGCGGCGACGCCGATGACCCGCTCTGGTCGCCCAGTGGTTGGCTGACCGACGACCCCTCCCCTGCCCGGCGGAACACGACCGGGCAGGAGCAGCGAGGCGACCAGCACCAACCGGACGAACCCGACACGACCGACGGCCGGCCAGCGAGCATCCCACCGCCCCGGGTGCCGGTCGATCTGCCACCGTCCGGCTCCACCAACCATGACGGGGCACCCGGCATCTGGCTCTTCGACGAACCGTGGTGGCCGCCCGAGCAGTCCGGTGCCGGCGATGGCTCCGATCCGGCCGCTGCGGATCGCCCGGACGGACCGGATCGCCCGGACGCACCAGAACGCCCGGACGCCTCGGACGCCGCCGGCCCGGTCAGCCCGTTCGGGCCGGTCCGGTTCCGGCAGGCGACCGGCCCGTCAGCGCCCGACACTCCCACGGCCGGCAGTTCCGTGAGCGACCCGGCGGCCGTGCCCGGCGAGCCGGTGCCGCCGGAGACCCCTGCCTTCGTACCCAACCCACGGGTGCCCGACAGGGCAGGCGCTCGACCGGAGCCGGCACCACCGGTGACCGACGAAGCCTTCGCGGGCCCGGACGCCTCGGTCGATGCCGACTCCGCAGCCCGCCACGCCGAGGTCACGGACGGGCCGGGCACCGGAGCCACGGACGGACCGGCCACGAGCGTCGCAGCCGGTGGAGCCGGCGCGACCATCGGAACCGGCGCCACCGGCACGGGCCGCAGCACCGGGACGCTGTCCCGACTGCCACGGCGTGAACTCAGCCGGATACCCGACCGCCGCAGGAACCTTCCGGTCCGGCGGCAGCGAGGACAGCTGGTGCCGTTACCCAAGCCGGTGGCGACCGCTGCCCGCCCACGCGGGCCGATGCTGGTGTTCACCGGCGTGGTGGTGGTTCTGCTCGGCGCTGCGGCGGTGGTGGCCGGCGTCAGCCTGGTCGACGAGACGTCCTCCGGGCCGACCGCGGCACCAGCCGAGGTCACCTCCCCGACCGGTACGCCGACCAGCGCTGCGCCGCCGGCCACACCGGGTACCGCCCCGGGCGGCGTGGGCCTGCGCGACAACCGGGACAGCGTGACGTTGACCTGGACCTATCCGGCGGGTGCCGAGGGACAGGTGTTGATCTCCGGGGGGAGCAACGATCAGCAGCCCCGAGCCTTCATGACGTTGCCGACGGGTGCGGACAGCTTCGTCGCGTACGGGCTGAACGAGTCGATCGACTACTGCTTCACGGTCGCCGTGGTCTACTCGGCCGACGTGATCGGGCAGGCCGACCCGGTCTGCACGGACCGGGCAGCGAACGCCCGGTAACCTGTCCGGTCTGCACGGACCGGGCAGCGAACGCCCGGTAACCTGTCCGGTCTATGCCGGGCCGGGCTCGTCGTCCACCGGGTCTGCCGGAAGCCGGACCCGAACCTGAAGTCCGGGACAAGCACCGTGAGGCCCTGCCGCATCACCGTCGTGTCCTGCCGCATCGTCCGTCCGCCCCGCATCGGCCAGTTCGACAGTGCCGCCGTGTCGGCGGACCAACTGCGCGACGATGGCCAGTCCGAGCCCGGCGCCGCCGGCGTCGTGGGCCCGCGCGTCGTCGAGCCGGGTGAACCGGTCGAAGACCCGTTGCCGGTCGGCCGGTGGGACACCCGGACCGTCATCGGTGACCAGGAGCTCATGCCAGTCCGGCCCGTCCGGTCGGGCGGTCACCAGCACCTCGGAGCGGGCGTGTCGGACCGCGTTGTCCAGCAGGTTGGCCAACACCCGGACCAGCGCGTCCGGGTCGCCGGCAATCCACAGCGGCTGGTCCGGCGGCACCACCCGCACCGGCGGCCGTGGATACCGGGCGGCCACCGTGGCGGCCAGCTCGCCCAGTTCCACCGGACCGACCGGGCCGAGCACCACACCGGACTGGTCGGCCTGCTGGTCGGCGCGGGCCAGCAGCAGCAGGTCGTCGACCAGTCGGCTGAGTCGTTGACTGTCCGCCAGCAGGTCGTCGGCGACCGCCAACCAGTCCGTGCGGATACCGAGTCGCTGCGCCACCTCAAGCTGCGTACGCAGATTGGTCAGCGGACTGCGCAGCTCGTGGGCGGCGTCGGCGACGAACGCGCGTTGCCGGGCCCGCGCGGCCTCCAACCGGTCGAGCATGTCGTTGAGGGTGACCGCCAGCCGCTGAATCTCGTCGCCACCACCCGGCACCGGCAGATGACCGGCCTGGTCGCCACCAGTGATCTCGGCCGCGCCGGCCCGCAGTTTCTCCACCGGCCGCAGCGTCGCCCCGACGGCCCGCCAGACGATGACCGTGACCGCCGCCACCAACAGTGGGAACGTCATCAGCAGAATCACCCGGACCAGGGCGAGGCTGCGGTTGATGTCGGCCATCGACCGGGCGACCAGCACGGTACGCGGCTGCGCTGGCCCGCCGGCCGGTTGGGCGATCACCCGAACCGGGCCGCGCAGACCGAGCCGGGCACCCGGCACGGTGACCGCCCCGGTCGGTTCGGCGGCGAGCTGTTCCCGCTCGCCCGCGTAGAGCATCGGGACGAGTCGATCGGCGCCAATGGACGCGGCGCGTATCCGTCCCCGCTCGTCGACGATCTGCACCCGTACGTCGTTGCCGGCCACTGGCAACGGGTCGGGCACCGCGTCGGCGGCCACCAGCTGGGCGATCGCGTCGGCGGTGGTCCGGGCGTCGGCGTCGGCGCTGCGTTCCAACGCCAGCGCGAGGACGACGGTGAGCCCGATCGCCCCAGCGGCCAGGCCGGCGGTGAGACCCAGCACGCTGATCGCGGTCAGCCGGGTGCGCAGGCTGAGCCGGACCCGCAGGTGCGCCCGCCACCGACCGGGATGCGCCGCCGAAAGCCGTCGACCTGTCACGGGACCAGCCGGTAGCCGGCACCCCGGACGGTCTCCAGCCGGTCCCGGCCGACCTTGCGGCGCAGGTACCCGATGTACACCTCGACGGCGTTCGGCGCGGTGTCGACGCTGGCGTCCCAGACGTGGTCGAGCAGTTCGATCTTGGAGACGACCTCGCCGGCGCGCCGCATCAGGTACTCCAGCAGGGCGTACTCACGGGCGGTGAGCCCCACCTCGGCATCGGCCCGGGTGACCCTCCGCCGGGCCGGGTCGAGGCTCAGATCACCGGCGGTGAGCACGGCGGGCCGCTGCGGCGCGCCGCGCCGTAGCAGAGCGCGCAGCCGGGCCAGCAGCACCACGTACGAGAAGGGCTTGGTCAGGTAGTCGTCGGCACCGCAGTCGAGGCCGTCCGCCTGGTCGTACTCGCCGTCCTTCGCGGACAGGATCAGCACCGGCAGCCAGTTCTGCTCGGCCCGCAGCTGGCGCACCACCCGGTAGCCGGACAGGCCGGGCAGCATCACGTCGAGGATCATCGCGTCGTACCCGCCGTGCCGGGCCAGTTCCAGCCCGGCCGGCCCGCTCGCGGCGACGTCCACCACGAAGCCTTCCTCCTGCAGGCCGCGCCGCAGGGCGTCGGCCAACCGGACCTCGTCCTCCACCACCAGCACCCGCACCGGTCAAGGGTGCCATCATGAGGGTGCGACCGGGCTACCCGTGACCGTCGTCGCTGAGCGTGTTCTCAGCTTGGCCACCGGCTCTCAGCAACGTCTCAGTACACCCGACGCACGATGGGTGGCAGGAGGTACGAAGATGTCGGTATTCACATCCCGGCCGGCGATGCGCTGGCTGGTCCCCGCCGCATCGGCGGCGGTGCTCGTCGGCGGCGGCGTTGCCGTGGGGGCGCTCGCCGCGTCCGCAGACCCGGTCCTGCCGCCGCGTAGCGCCGAGCAGTTGCTGGTCGACCTGCAGACCGCCGAGGTCGACGGCATGTCCGGAACGGTCGTGCACCGCGCCGATCTGGGCCTGCCGGCGGCGCTCAACCTGGCCGGTCAGATCGGTGCCGGCAACGGGCTCGGCTCGCTGATCAACGGTACGCAGACCTTGCGCGTCTGGTACGCCGGTCCGGACCAGGCCCGGTTGGCGATGGTCCGCACGCTGGGCGAGACCGACGTCATCCGCAACGGACAGGACGTCTGGATCTGGTCCAGCCAGCAGCAGCAGGCCACCCACTTCGAGTTGCCGGCCGAGGGCGATCACGCCGACGCGGCGGGCGAGCGGGCCGGCACCGATCCGGCGTCGGAGCTGCCCGTCACCCCGCAGGCGGCAGCCGACGAGGTGCTGGAGGCAATTGACCCGAGCACCGAGGTGTCGGTGGGCCGCTCGGCGGAGCTCGCTGGGCGGACCGCGTACGAGCTGGTGCTCACCCCCCGCGACGAGGACTCGCTGGTCGAGGAGATCCGGATCGCGATCGACTCGGTCGAGTACGTGCCACTGCGGTTCGCGGTCTATCCGGTCGGCGCCGACCGGGCCGCCATCGAGACCGCGTTCACCCAGGTCAGCTTCGACACACCGGATGAGGAGCAGTTCGTCTTCAACCCACCGCCGGGCACCGAGGTCGTCGAGGCGGGCGAGGACGGTGTCGCGACGCCGGGTGCCGGTTCCCGGGGTCCGGACCAGTTGCCGGGCAACGCCGAGACCGACGGCATGCTGGAGGAGCTGGCGCGGGGCTGGGCGGACAGCGAGGACGCGGTCCGTACGGTCGGCACCGGCTGGGGCACCGTCCTGGTGGTCACGCCGCCGGCCGAGGCGGCGACTGCGGCCGAGGAGCACGCCGGTGAGTCCGCCGAGGGCGCTCAGGTCATGCAGATGCTGGGTGATCTGCCGGCGGTCGACGGGCCGTGGGGCAGCGGCCGGCTGTTCTCCAGTTCGTTGTTCACCGCGCTGATCGCCGACGACGGCCGGCTGTACGCCGGCGCGGTGACGCCGGAGCGGCTGTACGAGGTGGCTACCGAGACCCGCTGACTTGACCGGTCCACTACCGGCGTCGACCCCGGATCACCGAGCGTCGACGCCGGTAGCGGCGTTTGCAGGGCCCGATCAGCCAGCGGTGCAGACCGACACCAGGGGCGGACCAACTTAACCGGTTGCGTAGCGGGATCACGCCGGTCTACTCTGATGCTTGCGCGAAGGGCCGGGTAGTCGCCGACACCGTGCTGGCCAGGTCAGCCGGTGTCTTTCGTCCCCGTGGGTCACCCACGGGTCGCTACCCGAGGTAGGTCATGAAGACACGTCTGAGCGTCGCGGCCGCGGCGCTGCTCGCCCTGGTCACCTCCGTCGTGGTGCTGGCCCAGCCCGCGCACGCCGCCGTCGGCCTGCACGTCAGCGGCGGCCAGTTGGTGGAGGCAAACGGCACTCCGTTCGTCCTGCGCGGGGTCAACCACGCACACACCTGGTACACCGGCCAGACCAGTTCCTTCGTCAACATCAAGTCCCTGGGCGCGAACGCCGTCCGGGTGGTGCTCAGCAACGGCCACCGGTGGAATCGCAACGATGCCAGCGACGTCGCCAACGTCATCTCGCTGTGCAAGGCCAACCGGCTGATCTGCGTCCTGGAGGTGCACGACACCACCGGGTACGGCGAGGAGGGGGCCGCATCCACCCTGGCGTCCGCCGCCGACTACTGGATCGGCCTGGCCAGCGTGCTGCGCGGCCAGGAGAACTACGTCATCATCAACATCGGCAACGAGCCGTTCGGCAACAGCGGCTACCAGAACTGGGCCAGTCACACCACGAGCGCCGTACAGCGGCTGCGCGCCGCCGGTTTCGAGCACGCGATCATGGTCGACGCACCGAACTGGGGACAGGACTGGACCTTCACGATGCGTGACAACGCGCAGTCGGTGTGGAACGCCGACCCGGCCCGCAACCTGATCTTCTCGATCCACATGTACGGCGTGTTCGACACCGCCGCCGAGATCAGCGACTACCTCGGGCGGTTCCGCTCGGCCGGTCTGCCGATCGCGGTCGGCGAGTTCGGGCACGACCATTCCGACGGCAACCCGGACGAGGATTCGATCCTGTCCTACACCCGGCAGCACGGCATCGGCTGGCTCGGATGGTCGTGGAGCGGCAACAGCGGCGGCGTCGAATACCTCGACATGGTGAACAACTTCAACGTCAACAGCCTCACCCCGTGGGGCCAACGGCTGTTCAACGGCACCAACGGGATTCGGGAGACCGCACGGGAGGCGACCGTCTACAGCGGCGGGACGCCACCGCCGACCACCGCGCCCCCGACCACCGCGCCGCCCACCACCGCGCCCCCGACCACCCCGCCGCCGGCAGGGGCGTGCACTGCGACGTACGCGGTGATCGGTCAGTGGCAGGGCGGTTTCCAGGGTGAGGTACGGGTGACCGCCGGCGGTTCGGCGCTCACCGGCTGGCGGGTGAGCTGGACGTTCGCCAGCGGTCAGTCGGTCAACCAGGCGTGGAACGCCACCGTCACCAGCACCGGGGCGAGTGTCTCGGCGACCAACGTCAGCTACAACGGCAACCTCGGCGCCGGGCAGAGCACGACCTTCGGCTTCATCGGCAGTTGGACCGGCAGCAACCCGGTGCCGACGCTGTCCTGCGCCGCGCGGTAGCCGCAGCCGCCACCACAGGTGTGACCGGTGGCCGGGCGGGTATCCGTCCGGCCACCGGCACACCCGGCGTCGTTCACCTCAGACGGCCGGCGGCTGGTGTGGCACTGGCAAGTCGCTACGAGCTGGAGGTTTACGGTGAGCGAAGGTCCTCGTATACGGGTGGGCGCGTACGCGGTGATCGTCCGGGACTCGGCGGTGCTGCTGAGCCGGTTGTCCGAGGCGTCCCCGGTGTTCGAGCCGGGTGCCTGGCATCTGCCGGGAGGTGGTCTCGATCCGGGCGAGCAGCCCGGCGAGGCGCTCACCCGAGAGTTGCAGGAGGAGGCCGGCCTGGAGGTGATGTCGTCGCGGTTGCTGGACGTGCGGTCGTACCTGGCGCACCGCAACGGCACCGACTGGCACGTGGTCGGGCTGCTGCACAGCGCACGGGTGGGGCCGGGCGAGCCGGTGGTCACCGAGGTCGGCGGCAGTGCGGACGCCATCCGGTGGGTGCCGATCGACGAGATCGACCGGTTGCCGCTGTCGCCGCCCACCGCGGACGGGCTGCGGATGGCGGAGCTGCTGCCGGTGCCGGCGTAGGAGTTCGTCGCCGGGCGTGGCTGGTTGGTCGTCAGGCATGGTCACCGGACCGGTCGCAGCCGCCTCGGCCTCGGCCGGGCCGGTGACGACCGGATGTCGGCTGACCGGTCGCCGCGTCGGGTGCACATTCGCGGCGGGCGGCCCGTAGCCGCCAGACGACGAGCGCCCCGAGTGCCAGCACCGCGACCACGACGGCGGCCGCCCGGCCGGCGACCTCCTCGATCGCGGCGTACGAGCTGCCGGCCAGGTAGCCGATCAGCACCGTGCCGATCCCCCAGACCAACGCACCCGCGACGTTGTAGGCAAAGAACCGCCGGTACGGCATGTGTGCCGCACCGGCCAGGGCGGGCATCACCGCGTGGAAGAAGGTCACGAACCGGCCGACGAAGACCGCGGTGCCGCCCCGTACCGCCAACTGGTGTTGCGCCCGCCGCACCCAGGCCTGCCGCTTGCGCAGGAAGCGCATCCGCAGCAGCCGGGGCCCCAGGGCCCGGCCGATCAGGTAGCTGGTGGTGTCACCGGCCACGGCCGCGCTGACCACCACCACGGTGATGCCGGCCAGCGAGATGGTGCCGAGGCTGGCGGCGACGCCGCCGAGCACCGCAGCGGTCTCGCCGGGGAACACGAAGCCGACGAACAGCGCGTCCTCGGCGAACACCAACAGCCCGACCAGCAGGTAGATCAGCGCACCATCCATCGACAGCAACCGCTGCAGCCAGTCGCTCAGCACAGCACCCCCCGCTCGTGGGGGGCCGCGGACCCGACGTTAGCAGTTGTGGGGCGGCGCCCGTGACGGTCCGACGGATGCGGCGTCGGGGCGTCACGGGCGTACTCCCCACCACAGAGAGGTGTCACCCCGATCTCTTAACCGGTTAAGCGTCACGCTACGCGCGCGCCCATCCGCTGTTCCGCTGGGCCGGCGGCTGGGGCATGCCCGCCTGGTTCTGGCGCAATATCGAGGAGCCAGACCGGACGATCTACCGAACCCTGGCTCGGGGCTCAACCCGACTCCACCCTCAGGCCAAGAAGAGATCAGATCCGGTGAGAAGACGACGGCCTGGGGCTTCTCACCGACACTGATCCGCTGCTGGTCGGCTGGCCCGCCACGGATCACCTTTGCTGAGAACCCACAGCCGGCCGGCTAACCGTCGACAGGCCTGCTCGTCACCACCCGTAAACGCCGTGCGGCCTAACGCACCTCGTTGGCGAGGGCGAGCACGCGGTCGACCGTCAGCTCGTCGAGGCGGTCGACGACGAGCGCCACGCCGGCCAGGGCATCGGCCGCCGGCGGGTACCCGGAGTGCGGCACCGCGACCACTACCAGACCGGCGGCCACGGCGGACCGCAGCCCGTTGCTCGAATCCTCAACCGCCAGGCACCGCCGCGGCGGTACACCGAGCAGCCGTGCCGCCACCTGGTAGACCTCGGGGTCCGGCTTGCCGGCCGCGCACTCCTCGGTCGACACGGTCGCTCGGAACGCCTCGGTGAGCCCCGCCGTGGCCAGCACCTGTTCGATCAGGCGGCGGGGTGAGGAACTGGCCAGCGCGAGCGGGAACCGCCCGGCGAGGTCACGGACCACCTCGATCGCGCCCGGGATCAGCGGCAGCTCGACCCGGTACCGCGCCGCCATGGCGTCGATCACCTCGTCGGCGACCCGGTCGGCACCACGCCCGACGCCGAGGTCCGCGTCCAGGTAGCCGGCCCACTCCGGGGTGCTCATCCCCATCAACCGCTGCTGGGCGTCCGGCAGCCACCGACCACCGGCCCCGGCCACGTAGTCGCGCCGGACCTGCTCCCAGACCGGTTCGGTGTCGATGAGTACGCCGTCCATGTCGAACACCACTGCCGAGATCATGACCCCATCCTGCCCGGTCGACCGGAATCGACCCGGAGCGGGGTCACTGAGCGCTATCCTCGCGGGTGAGCTCCCCTTTCTCGATCCGAGCCGGGTCGCTGCAGCGGCCCACGCACCGGACAGAAGCGGTGAAAGGAGTTGCGATGTCGGAGCACGCCGCACCGGCCCGCGACCGGATCGTGGCCGGCCTCCACGACTCGGCATCCAGCTGGGCCGCCGTCGCCCTGGCCGCCCGGGAAGCCGCCACAGCGCACCGGCCGCTGCGACTGGTGCACGCTCTCAACTGGATCCCGGACGACCTGTCCGGCGGCGACGAACCCCAGCCGGACGCCTACCAGCTCGTCGAACGTGCTGTGGAGACCGCCACCCGGACGGCCCCCGGAATCGACGTCACCACCGAAGTGTCCGAGAACGCCCCAGCCACCGCGCTGCTGCGGGAGTCCCGGATGGCGTCGTTGGTCGTGATCGGCGACGGGGACCTGGCCCGGTGGACCTGCCTGCCGCTGGACGCACTCGCCGTACAGATCGCCGCCCGCGCGGACTGCTCGGTGCTGGTCGCCCGGGCCGGTTCCGAGCCGGCCCCCGATCCGGCCGCGCCGGTGCTGGTCGGTGTGGACGGCTCGGCCGGCTCGGAGCGCGCGCTCGGCTTCGCTTTCGACGCCGCCGCGCAGCGGGGCAGCGACCTGATCGTCGTACGCAGCTGGGAGAGCGAGTCGAGCTGGGCCGACGCCTCGGCGTCGACCGCCGACGAACTCGCCGCGGCGGTCACCCCGTGGCAGGAGAAGCATCCCGACGTCGCGGTCCACCAGCAGGTGGTGAACGGACCGCCGGCCCGGGTGCTGATCGAGCGTTCCGCCCAGGCCGGGCTGGTGGTCGTCGGCGCCCGTGGCGATCATCCGCTGCGGGTACCGCTCGGCGCGGTCAGCCAGGCGGTGCTGCACCACGCCGGGTGCGCGACGGCGATCGTCCGCGAAGGCGGCCCCCGGCCGCCCGCCGGCGACTGACCGGGACCTATGCCCTGGGGGGTGGCCCGACCGGCCCTGCCCCGCCCGCACCGCCCACTGCTACCACGGAAGGAGAGAGATTCGCCGACCAGTGCAGGAGGCGGGCGCCATGCCGAAATTCGTCTACGACTTCATCGAAGGTAACCGCGAACTCACCGACCTGCTCGGCGGCAAGGGCGCCAACCTGGCGGAGATGACCCGGCTCGGTCTGCCGGTGCCGCCCGGTTTCACCGTCACCACCGTCGCCTGCCGCGCCTACCTCGCCGACGGCACACCGCCGGCCGGGATGTTCGACGAGGTCAACCGCCACCTCCGGGGCATGGAGGCGCGGCTGGGCAAGCGGCTCGGCGACCGGCACGACCCGCTGCTGCTCGCCGTACGGTCCGGTGCCCGGTTCTCGATGCCCGGCATGATGGAGACCGTCCTGGACATCGGGTTGACCGACACCACCGTGCACGGCCTCGCCGCGCAGAGCGGCGACGATCGCTTCGCCTGGGACTCCTACCGCCGGTTGGTGCAGATGTTCGGCCGGACCGTGTTCGGCGTGCCCGACGAGCTGTTCACCGCCGAGTTGGAGACGGTCAAACGGACCGCCGGGGTCACCGTGGACTCGGCGCTCGGCGCCGAGGACCTGCGCGCCCTGGTCGAGGCGTACCAGAAGGTCTTCCACCAGCACACCGGCCGGGACTTCCCGCAGTCGCCGCACGAACAGCTCGACCTGGCGATCCGGGCGGTCTTCGAGTCGTGGAACGCCGAACGCGCGGTGCTGTACCGCCGGCAGGAACGGATCCCGGCCGAGCTGGGCACCGCAGTGAACGTGATGGCGATGGTGTTCGGCAACCGGGGCCCGGACTCCGGCACCGGGGTGGCGTTCACCCGCGACCCGGCGACCGGGGCACGCGGCGTGTACGGCGACTACCTGGCCAACGCTCAGGGCGAGGACGTGGTGTCCGGGGTCCGCAACACGGTCCCGTTGCAGGATCTGGAGCGGATCGACCCGCGCAGCTTCCACCGGCTGATGACGATCATGGACACCCTGGAGCACCACTACCGCGACCTGTGTGACGTCGAGTTCACCATCGAACGCGGCACCCTGTGGATGCTGCAGACACGGGTCGGCAAGCGGACCGCCGAGGCCGCCTTCGTGATCGCCGCGCAACTGGTCGACGAGGGCGTCATCGACCTCGATGAGGCACTCGACCGGGTCACCGGGGCCCAGCTCGGTCAGCTGATGTTCCCCCGGTTCGACCCGGCAACCGCGCCCACGCCGCTGGCGGTCGGCGTACCGGCCGCTCCGGGCGCGGCCGTCGGCCGGGTGGTGTTCGACTCCGAGGCGGCGGTCGCCGCCGCCGGTCGGGGCGAGCAGGTCATCCTGGTGCGTCGGGAGACCAACCCGGACGACCTGCCCGGAATGATCGCCGCCGCCGGCATCCTGACCAGCCGGGGTGGCAAGACCTCGCACGCCGCCGTGGTGGCGCGGGGCATGGGCCGTACCTGCGTCTGCGGCGCCGAGGCGTTGACCGTCGACACGGCGGCCGGCCAGATCACCGTCGCCGACGGCACCGGGGCGGCACCGACCGTGCTGCACGCCGGGGACCTGATCTCGATCGACGGGGCGACCGGCGCCGTGTTCGCCGGCGCCGTCCCGGTACACCCGTCACCGGTGTTGCGCTACATCGAGGGCGAGCTGGCACCGGAGGCGGATCCATTGGTGTCGGCGGTGCACCGGCTGCTGGGCCACGCGGACGTGGTGCGCCGGCTCGCGGTGCGGGCCAACGCGGACACCGCCGCCGACGCCCGCCGGGCCCGGGCCGAGACACTCGGCGAGGACCCGGGGCACGACGAGCGGCTGCTCGCGGCGGTCCGCCGGATGCACGAGGCCAACCCGATGCTCGGCCTGCGCGGTGTCCGGCTCGGACTGATGGTGCCGGGCCTGTTCGCCACCCAGGTGCAGGCGATCGCGGAGGCGACCGTGGCCCGGCTGCGGGCCGGCGGCGACCCCCGTCCGCAGATCATGGTGCCGCTGGTCGGCGCGGTGCAGGAACTGGAGGCGGTACGGGACCAGGCCGAGGCGCTGCTCGCCGGCTTCGACGGTCTGCCGCCGATCCCGGTCGGCACCATGATCGAGGTGCCACGAGCGGCCCTGACGGCCAGCGCGATCGCCGAGGTGGCGGACTTCTTCTCGTTCGGTACCAACGACCTCACCCAGCTGGGTTGGGGCTTCTCCCGCGACGACGTGGAAGGGGTGTTTCTTCGGCCGCTACCTGGAGCTCGGCATCTTCCCGGTGTCGCCGTTCGAGTCGATCGACACCGCCGGTATCGGACGGCTGATCCAGATCGCGGTCGCCGACGCCCGGGCCACCCGGCCGGACCTGGAGATCGGAGTCTGCGGCGAGCACGGCGGCGACCCGGACTCGGTGCGGTTCTTCCACGACGCCGGATTCGACTACGTGTCCTGCTCGCCGTACCGGGTGCCGTTGGCCCGCCTGGAGGCCGGCCGCGCGGCGGCACAGATCCGGCCGTGCTCATCCCAGTGAGCAGCGGCGGCCGTGACGGTGGCGGTTGCCGCGGTGAGCGCCGCAGCGGTCGCGGCGGTCGCTCGCCGCCGCCCCGCCGCCGTCGGTACGGTCACCATCGGACCGGGCGGCTGGGTCAGCGTCAGAGGGTTGCCCGGTCCAGCGCCACGGGTCGTCGCCGACGGCCGTCGGCCCTGGTGGGCCCGGCATGGTCGGGGACGGCAACCATGTGGACGAAGTTCACGTATTGGTACTCATATGATTACCCTGTGACAACCCCCGACACGTGGCGCCTTCCGCCCTGGACCCTGCTCAGCAACCACGGACACGTCCTGCTCGCCATCGCCCGCGACCCGCGGGCCCGGCTGCGGGACGTGGCGGCGCGGGTCGGGATAACCGAACGCGCGGCGCACACCATCGTCGCCGACCTGGAGGAAGCCGGATACCTCACCCGGCACCGGGTCGGCCGACGCAACGAGTACACCGTCAATCCGCACGTACCGTTTCGACATCCGGCCGAATGCGACCACCTGGTCGGCGAACTGCTCGCGCTGTTCACCGGCGGCCAGCCGGCACCGGCCGGACCGCCGCCGACGCCGCCCGTATCGCCGCCGCCCGGGCCACATCCAACGCCGGCCGGGCCGCCGCCGACACCGGCCGGTCGACCGACGGGACCCCAGTCCCGCAACGGCGGGTCCTTCGCACCTGTCCCCCACCCGTCAACGGAGGTGGACTGTAGTCAGGTGCAACTGAAGGAGTGAGGACCATGAGCGCCAGTCACCTGATCGTCGTCGGTGTCGACGGCTCCGAGGGCAGCCGCCGGGCACTCGACTGGGCCGCCCGGGAAGCCGCCGAGCGGGGCGGCGCGCTGCGCGCCGTCGTCGCCTGGCGGTGGGACGGTGGAACCGCCGTCAGCCCCATCGAGGAGCGGCAACGCGCCAGCGAACTGCTGGACCAGGAGATCGCCGCGCTGACCGCCCGGCTCGGGTCGGCGACGCCGGTCGTCGGCGAGGTGGTCGAAGGCCGCGCCGCCGACGTACTGAGTGCCGCCGCCCGCAGCGCTGACCTGCTGGTCCTGGGCAGCCACGGCCACGGCCGCCTGCAGCACACCGTGCTCGGCTCGGTCAGCGAGGAGTGCATCCGCAAGGCCACCTGCCCGGTCGTGGTGATCCCCGTCCCCGCGCTGGTCTCCTCGGCCACCGACACCACCAACTGAGCCGGAGGTGATCGCCATGGTCAGGCCGATCGTCGTCGGGTACGACGGGTCGTCCAGCGCCGACGCCGCAGTCAGCTGGGCGGTCGCCGAAGCCGTCCGGACCGCCACCCCGGTGGTCCTCGCGTACGCGTTCGAATGGCCGACCGGGGCCGGGCCGCTGGTCCCCGTGCCGACCAGCTGGCCGAACGCGGCATCCCGACGCGACGCGGAGACGATGCTGCGGGTGGCGGCCGCCGAAGCCGCCGAGACGCACCCGGACGCCGACATCAGCACCGTCGTCCTCGACGGACCCGCCGCCCTACGGCTGCGGGAGAAGTCCCGGGACGCGGCGTTGCTGGTGGTCGGCAACCGGGGGCACGGCGGCTTCGCGGACCTGCTGCTCGGGTCGACCAGCGTGGCCGTCTCCGCGCACGCGCACTGCCCGGTGGTGGTGGTCCGCGGCGCGGCGCACCCGACCGCCCCGGTGGTGGTCGGCGTGGACGGCTCCGAGCCGTCGCTGGCCGCGCTGTGCTTCGCCGCCGAGCAGGCGGCCAGCCGGCTGGTGCCGCTGCGGGTACTGCGGGCCTGGCACCTGCCGGCACCGCAGTGGCAGCCACCGGCCTTCGACCCCCGGGAGATCGTCGCCGCCGAGCGCGCCCTGCTCGACGACGAGCTGACCGGGTGGCGGGAGAAGTACCCCGAGGTCACGATGACCGCCGAGGCGGTCGTCGACAACCCAGGCCGGGTCCTGGTCGACGCGTCGCGTACCGCCAATCTGGTGGTGGTCGGCTCGCGCGGCCGGGGCGGCTTCACCGGCCTGCTGCTCGGCTCGGTGTCGCAGCAGCTGCTGCACCACAGTCACAGCCCGGTCGCGGTCGTCCGCGACACCGTCCCGGCCGACGCCCGCTGAGCGGGCGCGCCGACCCCCCGCCGACGCCCACCGCGCCGACGACCACCCCGCCCGGCGGGCCGTCCCCGACCCGCCGGGCACAAACCCCAAATGGAGGCTGACGTGTTCGCCGAGCAGATCCGCGATCCGTGGCGGACCTTCCAGGGACGACGGTGGCGGGACACGATCGACGTGGCCGCCTTCGTTCAGGCCAACTACACGCCGTACACCGGCGACGCCGGATTTGTCACCGGCGCGACCGACCGGACCCGGGCGGTCTGGGACCGGCTGCGGGACATGTTCGTCGAGGAACGCCGCCGGGGCGTCTACGACATCGACGCCTCCACGCCGTCCACCATCACCGCGCACGCCCCCGGCTACATCGACAAGGACCGCGAGCTGATCGTCGGCCTGCAGACCGACGCGCCGCTGCGTCGGGCGATCATGCCGCACGGCGGGCTGCGGATGGTGGAGAGCGCCCTCGCGGCGTACGGCTACCCGGCCGACCCGCAGGTGCACCGGATCTTCACCGCGTACCGCAAGACCCACAACGACGCCGTCTTCGACGCCTACCCGGCCGATGTGCTGCGGGCCCGCCGTTCGCACATCGTCACCGGGCTGCCGGACGCCTACGGGCGGGGCCGGATCATCGGCGACTACCGGCGGGTCGCCCTGTACGGGGTGGACCGGTTGATCGCCGAACGCCGGGCCCACCGCGAGGCGCTGGACCTGGTCCCGTCCACCGACGACGTGATCCGCGACCGGGCGGAGCTGGCCGAGCAGATCCGGGCACTCGGTGAGCTGGTCGAGATGGCAGCCGCGTACGGCTACGACGTGACCCGGCCCGCCGCCGACGCCCGGGAGGCGGTCCAGTGGCTGTACTTCGCCTACCTGGCCGCCTGCAAGGAACAAAACGGCGCAGCGATGTCACTCGGCCGGACCGCCACGTTCCTCGACGTCTACCTGCAGCGCGACATCGACGCCGGACAGCTGACCGAGCTGGCCGCGCAGGAACTGGTCGACGACTTCGTGGTCAAGTTGCGGATCATCCGGTTCCTGCGCACCCCCGAGTACGACGAGCTCTTCTCCGGCGACCCCACCTGGGTGACCGAGTCCCTGGGCGGAACCGGCACCGACGGGCGGACCCTGGTCACCCGGACCACGTTCCGCTACCTGCAGACGCTCTACAACCTGGGACCGGCGCCGGAGCCGAACCTGACCGTGCTCTGGTCGCCCACGCTGCCCGAGGGGTTGAAAAGCTTCTGCGCCCAGGTGTCGCTGGACACCAGCGCCATCCAGTACGAGAACGACGACACGCTGCGGTCCTGGTACGACGACGACACCGCGATCGCCTGCTGCGTGTCGGCCATGCGCCTCGGCCGGGACATGCAGTTCTTCGGGGCCCGGGCCAACCTGGCCAAGGCCCTGCTGTACGCCATCAACGGCGGCCGCGACGAGGTCACCGGCGAGCAGATCGCCCCGGTGAGTCAGCCGGTCGGCGGGGAGATCCTCGACTACGACGAGGTCCTCGCGGCCTTCGACCGGACGTTGGACTGGCTGGCCACCACCTACGTCACCGCGCTCAACGTCATCCACCACATGCACGACCGGTACGCGTACGAACGGTTGCAGATGGCGCTGCACGACTACCCGGTGCACCGGTTCCTGGCCTGCGGGATCGCCGGCCTGTCGGTGGCCGCCGACAGCCTGTCGGCGATCCGGTACGCCCGGGTCAAGGTGCTGCGCGACGAGACCGGACTGGTGGTCGACTACGTGGTCGACGGTGAGTACCCGGCCTTCGGAAACAACGACGACCGGGTGGACGAGATCGCGGTCTGGCTGGTCGAGACGTTCATGGCCAAGCTGCGCCGGCAGCCGGCCTACCGCGAAGCCGAGCACAGCCTGTCGGTGCTGACCATCACCTCGAACGTGGTGTACGGCAAGCACACCGGGCACACCCCGGACGGCCGGCGGGCCGGCGAACCCTTCGCCCCCGGTGCCAACCCGATGAACGGCCGGGACCGGCACGGGCTGGTGGCCGCGGCGATGTCCGTGGCGAAGCTGCCGTACGACTGCGCCCGCGACGGCATCTCGCTGACCACCACGGTGACCCCGGCGGGCCTGGGGCGCACCCCGGCGGAACGGGTGGCCAACCTGGTCGGTGTGCTGGACGGCTACACCGACGCCGGCGGCTTCCACCTCAACGTCAACGTGCTGGACCGGGCCACCCTGGAGGACGCGATGGCGCACCCGGAGCGTTACCCGCAGCTGACCATCCGGGTCAGCGGGTACGCGGTGAACTTCGTGCGGCTCACCGCCGAGCAGCAGCGCGATGTCATCTCCCGGACGTTCCACGGAGGGCTGTGAGGTGACCACCGGGGCGGTCCACTCGTATGACGTGTCGATCGGGGTGGACGGCCCCGGTACCCGGTTCGTCGCGTTCCTCGCCGGCTGTCCGCTGCGCTGCCAGTTCTGCCACAGCCCGGACACCTGGTTCCGGCGCGCCGGCACCCCGACCACCGACGACGCGCTGGTCGCGCAGGTACTGCGCTACCAGCGGTTCATCTCGGTCGCCGGTGGCGGGGTGACGCTCAGCGGCGGTGAGCCACTGATGCAGCCGGACTTCGTCCGCGCGGTGCTGCGCCGGTGCCACGACGCCGGCCTGCACACCGCGCTGGACACCTCCGGGTTCCTCGGCGCCCGGGCGGACGACGACCTGCTGGACGCCACCGACTTGGTGCTGCTCGACATCAAGTCGTCCGATCCGCTGACCTACCGTCGGGTGACCCGCACCGGGCGGCTCGATCCGACCCTGCGGTTCGCCCGCCGGTTGGCCGACCGGGGCACCCCGATCTGGGTCCGGTTCGTGCTGGTGCCGGGGCTCACCGACGCCGAGGCGAACGTGGCCGGGGTTGCCGAGGTGGCGGCCGGCCTGCCGACGGTGCAGCGGGTCGACGTGCTGCCGTTCCACCGGCTCGGCGCGCACAAGTACACCGAGCTGGGCCTGGACTATCCGCTGGCGGCGACGGCACCGCCGGACGACGCGCGGCTGGACCGGGTGCGGGGCCAGTTCCGCGCCCGTGGACTTACCGTCTACTGAGCGGGCCTACCGGCTGCTGGAACTCACCGGCTACCGCGACCCCCGGCTACCGACCTGGTCGCCGTTGGCCACGGTCACCGGGCGGTCGGCCCGCCACGCCGGTGGCCAGCGGAACCGGTGGGTGACGCCACGCCAGCCCCCGCCGGCTGTCGCGCCGGCCAGTTCGGCCGCGATCTGCCGGACCTGGCGGTAGCCGGTGGCCATCAGGAAGGCCGACGCCCGCCCGTAGCTCTTGATGCCGACGACGAAGTAGCCGGACTCGGGATGACGCAGTTCGTCGACCCCGGGTACCGGCGCCGACCAGCCGCAGGCCGGCCCAGGGTCGAGCACCGTGGCCAGGCCACGGCTGGTGCCGAGCACCGGGTCAAGGTCGAGGCGCAGCTCGGCGGCGATCCGGTGGTCGGCACGGAAGCCGGTGGCGACGACCACCCGGTCGGCGACGATCATCCGTCCGTCGCGGCTGAACAGCCGGACCGGACCGAGATCGGACAGTTGCTCCACCCGGTGGGTGACGAATCCGGTCTCCAGGGTGATCCGGCCGGCGTCGACGAGTTGCCGTAGCCGGGTGCCATTCGCCCCGCGCGCCGGCAACGCGTCGGCGGCGCCCGGCGCGAAGACCGGATCGACGGTCACCCGGCGGACCGCCCAGGTAATCCGGGTGCCGGGCTGCTGGTCGGCCAGCTCGATCAGGTCGAGCAGGGTGGTGGCGGCCGAGTGTCCGGCGCCGACCACGACGGTGTGCCGGCCGGCGTGTGCCGGCCGGTCGACGCCGAGCACATCGGGCAGGGCGAAGTCGAGATGTGCCGCGGCGGCCCGCTCGCCGATCGCCGGCAGGCCCTCACCACCCAGATGGTTGGGGGTGTCCCAGGTCCCCGACGCGTCGACGACGGCGCGGGCGAGCTGTTCGGTACCGTCGGCCAAGCGGGCCACGAACGGCGCGTTGACGCGTCCGGCGCCGCGCAGCCGGTCGATGCCGAGCCGGGTGATCCCGGTGACCCGGGTGCCGTAGCGGATCCGGTCGGCCAGTACCGGCAGCTTCGCCAGCGGCAGCAGGTACTCCTCGATCAGTTCGGCCCCGGTCGGGTGGTACCCGGATTCGGGCACCGACCAGCCGGCGGCGTCGAGCAGTCGGCCGGCAACCGGGTCGATGTTGTCCCGCCAGCTGCTGAACAGCCGTACGTGCTGCCAGCTACGGATCGCGGCACCGGCGGCGGCACCCGCTTCCAGCACCAGCGACGGGACCCGGTGCCCGGCGAGATGGGCGGCGGCGGCCAGTCCCACCGGGCCGGCGCCGATCACGACCACGGGCAGTTGCCGGGCGGCGTACTCGATGCTCATCTGTCTCCTCTCGACGTGGTGGCGGCCAGCCGAGACGCAGCACGCAGCACGGGACGTCCGGGAGCCAGGCCCGTCACCCCATCAGCTGAATCGACGCCTGTCGAGACAGCGCATCATGCTGTACCGCGCCCTGAGCTCCGGCTAGGCGGACAAGCGTCCAACGACCACCCCGCCGCGGCCGCTCGCACACCGGGTCCGATTACCGACCGGTCACCTCGTCGCGGCCATCACCCGTCGCGACCGGGCCGGCGGCCGGCCGGATCCACGTCAGCGGCCGGTCGGGACGAATCCCCGTCGATGGCCGGTGGATAGGCGTACAGCTCGGTGAGCCGGGTCCGGGCGGCGTGCAACCGGTCGACCACGACCCGCATGAATCGAGTGGTCAGCTCCCGGCCCAGGGCGTCGTCCTGGCTGATCATCCGACGGGTACCGGCCGCGTCGAACTCGATCGTCAGGGTCTGGTCCACCGCCACCGCCCCGAACTCCCAGCGGTACGGCGGAAACAGCCACGACCAGCCCAGCACGCTCCCGGCCGCAACCGTCTCAATGTCGATCTCGCCACGGCCCGGCACCTGGAAGTTCAACGCCACCTGCCCGGTCCGCAGCAGCCAGAACCGGTCCGCCGACCGTCCCTGCTGGAAGATCTGCTGCCCGCTGTGCCGGACCCCGGGGCGCGCCTGGTACGACAGCCGCTCCAGCCAGGGCCGGGGTAGGTCGGCCAGGAACGGGTGGGCGTCGAGCAGATCGATGGTCCGGATCATCGCTCCTCCGTCCGATCACGGACACGTACCACGGACTTCCATCGCAGCTGACGGTCCGCCCTGGGCGACAGGGTCGGAGGTCCCGCCCGGGCGGGACGCAGTGCCCGTCGGGAAGCGGCGCAACGCCCCTGCCCCGACGGACCGATCCGGACGAGAGTGGAACCGATGAGGGCGCGACGGGCAGAAGGGGTGGTGGGCGGCGATGAACGCCGGATGGATCAGGAACGGACGGCCAGGTCCGCTGATGGCGGCCTGCCTGGAGGCCGCAGCCGCCGCACCGTCGGTGCACAACAGCCAGCCGTGGCGGTTCCGCCCGCACCCGACCGGCATCGAGGTGCTCGCCGACCGGCGCCGACAGGTCGACCTGGTCGACCCGGCCGGCCGGGAACTGACCATCAGCGTCGGCGCCGCCGTGTTCAACCTGCGGGTGGCGATGCTGGCCCACGGTCGGATGCCGGTCATGCTGCTGTTGCCCGAGCCCGACAACCCGGACCTGCTGGCCCGGATCGCGGTCGGGGCGCCGACCGAGACGGACGAGACGGTACGGCTGCTCGCCCGGGCCGTCGCCCACCGGCGCACCAACCGCCGCCCGTTCGCCGACCTGGCGGTCCCCGGCGAGGTGCTCGACGAGCTCACCGCCGCCGCCCGGACCGAGCACGGTCGGCTGGCCGTCGTCGACCCGATGATGCGCTCGTCGGTGCTGGCGCTGATCGGCACCGCCGAGGACCGCCGTCGGGTCGACCCGGCGTACTGGGCGGAGCTGGAACGGTGGACCCGGGACCGACCGGGCCGGCTCGACGGCGTACCGCCGCAGGCCTTCGGACCCTGGCCGGTCCCCCGCACCGTGCCGGTACGCGACTTCGGACTGGTCTGGCCGGCCCCGCGACGGCGGGTCGCCGCGTTCGAGGAGGACCCGGTCCTCGCCGTGCTGTACACCGTCGGCGACGCCCCGCGGGACTGGCTGCGCGCCGGGCAGGCGCTGCAGCGGGTGCTGCTCACCGCGACGGTACGCGGCCTGGCCACCACGCTGCTGACCCAGCCGCTGGAGTTTCCCGAACTGCGTGACCTGCTCGGTCGCCAGCAGGACGGACGGCGGGCGCAGGCGATCATCCGGATCGGCTACGGGCCGCTCAGTCCACCGGTGCCCCGCCGGCCGCTCGCCGAGTTGCTCGAACCCGCGCCGACCCGGCCGGTCGACGCGGTGGGGGTGGCCGGTGCCAGTTGACACGCGACCGGTCGTCGATCCGGGCGTACCTGCCGTCGATCCCGTGCCACCGGTCGATCCGGGTGGACTGGACGCCGCCGAGGTCACCCGGCGGACCATCGAGTACGGGCCGAACATCGTGCCGGGCGGGCCCGACCGCACCGGGCTGGTCCGCCGGGTGGCCCGCCAACTGAGCGATCCGCTGGTCGTGCTGCTGCTCGCCGCCGGGGTGGTCACCACGGCACTCGCCGACTACCCGAACACCGTGGTGATCCTGCTCGTGGTGGTGGTGAACACCAGTATCGGCGTGGTTCAGGAGGTCCGGGCGGACCGGGCGGTCGCCGCGCTGGACCGGCTGGCGGCGCCGGTGGCCCGGGTGCGACGCGACGGTGTCGACCGGGTCGTGCCGGCGGCCGAACTGGTCCCGGGCGATCTGGTGAAGATCACCGCTGGCGACATCGTCCCCGCCGATCTGGTCCTCACCGCCGCGACCCGGCTGCGCTGCGACGAGTCGACACTGACCGGTGAATCGGTGCCGGTGCAGCACGACGACGGTGACCGGGCCCACGCCGGCACCGTCGTCGTCGCCGGCCGGGCGACCGGCATCGTCACCCGGACCGGCGCCGACAGCGCGTTGGGGCGGATCGCGCCGGCCACCCCGACCGCCCACCGAGTCGGTGCTCGGCGCCGGCCTGCTCGCCGGGGTGCTCACCACCGGCACGTTGATCACGGCGGTCACCCTGGCGGCCGGTGTCGCCGCGTACCACATGGGCCGGCCCTGGCAGACGGTGGTCTTCGTCACCCTCGGGCTGGCCCAGCTGGGCGTCGCGCTCGCGGTCCGGGCCCGTCGGGGCACGGCGGCGGAAGGCACTCAACGGGGTACGACGGCGGCCGACGGCCGACGGCGGATGGCGAACCCGGCGCTGGTATTCGCGGTGGCCGGGGCGGGCCTGCTGCAGCTCGCCGGGGTCCACCTCGGTCCGCTGCGGGCGCTGCTCGGCACCGAGCCGCTGGCCCTGACCGAGTTGGCGGCCTGTGCCGCTGTCGCGGCGCTGCCCGCACTGGTGTTACATCTGTCCCGGAGCGGGAACGGACGTGGTTCGGGTCCGGATTCCCCGCGTCCCGTCGGCCACGAGCCGTCGGCGTAGCAGACCCAGACCAGGAGGCAGCAGATGGACGAGGTCACCACCAACGGGACCGGGACCGGGACCGGGACCACCGTCGACACGGCGGTGACCGGCGTCGACGCCGCGACCGCCGACCGGCCGTTGGCCGCCGTACTGGCCGAGGCCGCCGCGGCCGCCGGCTACGCGCCGTCGGTGCACAACACCCAGCCGTGGCAATGGCGGGTCCGGCCGGACAGTCTGGAGCTGCGCGCCGCCCGGGACCGGCAGTTGCCGGCCACCGATCCGGACCGCCGGTTGCTCATCCTCAGCTGCGGCGCCGCGCTGCACCACGCGAGGATCGCGCTCGCCGCTCAGGGCTGGACGGCGCAGGTGCAACGGCTGCCGGACCCGGCCGAGGAGGACCTGCTGGCGGTGCTGCGACCCACCGAACGGATCGCGGTCCAGGCCGACACCGTCCGGATGTTCCAGGCGATGCAGGTGCGACACACCGACCGTCGGCCGGTCAGCGACGAACCGCTACCGGTCGCGGCGGTCACCGCGGTCACCGCCGCCGCCGGCACCGGCGTCCAGCTGCAGATCCTCTCCTCCGACCAGGTGATGCTGCTCGCTGCGGCGGCCAGCCGGGCGGAGGAGGCCGAGTCGGAGGACCCGCAGATCCGCGGCGAACTCGACTACTGGACCGGGCTGGGCACCCCGCCCGGCACCGGACTGCCCGAGGAGGTCCTGCCGGAGCGGGCCGCGCAGACCACGGTGCCCGGACGCGACTTCGGCCGGTCCGGCACCCTGCCGGTCGGCGGCGGGCACGACCGGGCCGCCGTCTACGCCCTGCTCTTCGGTGACGACGACGAACCGACGTCCTGGCTGGCCGCTGGCGAGGCGCTCTCGTCGGCCTGGCTGACCGCGACCGAGCTGGGCATCTCGGTGGTTCCGCTGAGCGGGGCGGTCGAGGTGGCCGCCACCCGGCAGACCCTGCGACACATCCTCGCCGGGCTCGGCTACCCGTACCTGGTGCTACGGCTCGGCATCGCCAGCCCGGACCACGCCGGCCCACCGCACCCGCCGAGGATACCGGCGGCTCAGCTGGTGGACACCAGTGAGGTGAACGCCGCGAACCCCCACGCCACCGACCCCGAGGAGGGTCGATGAATCCCGACGGACCCGTACTGGTCGGCGTCGACGGTTCCAAGGCCGCGGTGCAGGCCGTCCGGCTGGCCGCCCGGGAGGCCGCGATGCGACGGCGCCCGCTGCGGATCGTGCACGCCTTCGTCTGGCCGGCGCTGCAGGCACCGATGGCGTTGGCACCAGCGGTGCCGCCGGAAGGTGAGGTCGAACGGTACACCCGGGAGATCGTCGACGAGGCGGCCAAGGCGGCGGCCGACGAAGCGCCGCAGCTCGAGATCGCCACCCAGGTGGTCGACGGGGCCGCCGCAATGGTCCTGCTCGCCGAGGCACGCTCCGCCGCGCTGGTCGTCCTCGGCGACCACGGATTCGGACCGATCTCCGGGGCGCTGATCGGCTCCGTCGCCTCCCAGGTGGCGACCCACGCCGACGGCCCGGTGCTGGTGGCCCGGGGCGACTGCGACCGCAGCGGTCCGGTCATCGTCGGGGTGGACGGCTCCGAGCTGTCGGCACAGGCCGTCGGGTTCGCCGCCGAGGCGGCCGACCTGCGCGGTACGGAGTTGCTCGCGGTCCACACCTGGACCCATCCGCCGTCTATCGGACCGGGTGACATGCAACCGCTGGTCTACGACGCGGCGGCGCTGCAGGCGGAGGAGGAGGCGCTGCTCGCCGAGTCGGTGGCCGGGGTCCGCCAGCGGCATCCCGACCTGACCGTACGGCAGCTGTCGGTCCAGGGGCGGGCGACGAAGGTGCTGACCGAGGAGTCGGCCCGGGGTCAGCTGCTGGTGGTCGGCGCCCGCGGGCGGGGCGGCTTCACCGGGCTGCTGCTCGGCTCGGTGAGCAACGCCCTGCTGTACCGCAGTCAGTGTCCGCTGGTCGTGGTCAGGCCGGCACGGCACTGAGTGGGCCGGACCGGCGGGCGGCGAGCCGAGCCGGTCCGGCGACGGGCCGGCTAGCATCGTCGCTGTGAGCGCCGCGAACCCCCCGCCGGCCGAGCACCGCGACGCGCCGTCGCTCGGCCTGACCCCACTGTCCCGGGTCCGACTGGACCAGCTGCTACACGAGATGCTCGACCGGGTCGGCGAGGTCGTCACCAGTCGGGAGCGGCTCCGTGCGTTGCTCGACGCGGTGGTCGGCATCGGCACCGACCTGGAGCTGCACAGCACCCTGCGGCGCATCGTCGAGGCGGCGTGCGGGTTGGCCGGAGCCCGGTACGGCGCCCTCGGGGTGATCGGCCCGGACCGCCATCTGGTCGATTTCGTCACCCACGGCATCGACCCGCAGACGCACGCGGCGATCGGTGACCTGCCGCACGGTCGGGGCGTTCTCGGCCTGCTCATCGACGATCCGGCACCGGTGCGGATGCCGGACATCACCAGGCACCCGCGGTCGTACGGATTCCCGCCGCACCATCCGCCGATGCACAGTTTCCTGGGAGTGCCGCTGCGCATCCGCAACCAGGTGTTCGGCAACCTGTACCTGGCCGAGAAGCAGGGCGCGGCCGAGTTCACCGAGGACGACGAGGAGATCGTGACGGCGCTGGCCGCCGCCGCCGGCGTGGCGATCGAGAACGCCCGGCTGTACGAGTTGGCCAACCGACGCGAACGTTGGCTGGCCGCCACCGCAGAGATCACCGGCGTACTGCTCGGCACCGTGCGCCGCACCGACGCGCTGGCCCTGGTCGCCCGGCGGGCACGTGAGGTGGCCGAGGCGGAGATGGTGCTGGTCCTGGTCAACGATGACGAGGCGGCCCAGTTCACGGTCGAGGTGGTGGACGTACCGCGGGGGTCGACCTCCGGGCTGGTCGGCGCGGTGCTGCCGGCTGGTGAGACCAGCTTCGCCGGCGCGATCACCAGCGGTGAGCCGATCATGGTGGAGAGCCTGGCGAAGGCGGCACCGTGGCCGGTGCCGGTCACCGCCGGACCGGCGGTGATCTCTCCGCTGACGGTCTCGGAGACACTGCACGGCGTGCTGGTGGTGGCGCACCGCGCGGACGCTGCCGGGCCGGCCGACGGGGACGCGCCGCTGCTGGCCAGCTTCGCCGGTCAGGCGGCGCTGGCCATCGAGCGGGCCCGGGCGCAGGAGGAACGCGAGCTGCTGGTGGTGCTGGAGGACCGGGAACGGATCGCCCGCGACCTGCACGACGTGGTGATCCAGCGGCTGTTCGCCACTGGGCTGCAGTTGCAGAGCGCCATGCCGCTGTGCAGTGGCCGACCGGAGATCGGAACACGGATCAACACCGCCGTCGACGATCTGGACTCCACCATCAGGGACATCCGCCGGGCGATCTTCGAGCTGCGTACCCCGATGAGCGCGGTCCTGCGTACCGAGTTGCGCGAGGCGGTCGACTCGGCCGCCGACGGGTTGGGCTTCCGGCCCGCCCTGCAACTGGACGGGCCGGTGGACAGCGCCGTGCCTGACCAGATCCGTCCGGACCTGCTGGCGGTGCTGCGGGAGGCGCTGTCCAACGTGGTACGGCATGCCCGGGCGAGCCAGGTCGCGGTACGGGTGTCAGCACTCGGCGGGGAAATCGCGCTGACGGTGACCGACAACGGCGTCGGAGTGGACCCGGCCGCCGCCCGGGGCGGGTTGGTCAACATGCGGGAACGTGCCGAACAGCGCGACGGAGCCTTCTCGGTGGCCGCCGGGGATCCGCGCGGCACCATCCTGACCTGGAAAGTCCCGTTACGGGACTGACCTGACCCGGAATGGTCCCGTTACGGGACTGACCTGACCCGGAATGGTCCCGTTACGGCAGGGTCAGTGACGCGGGCCGAGCAGCCGGGTGGCGAGCACCGCCGCCTGGGTCCGCCGCTCCAGGCCGAGCTTGGCGAGCAGGCTGGAGACGTAGTTCTTCACGGTCTTCTCGGCGAGGAACATCTTGCCGGCGATCTCCCGGTTGGTCAGCCCTTCGGCGACGTACTCCAGGATCCGGCGTTCCTGCTCGGTGAGCGACTTCAGCTCGTGCGGCTCCTCGACGCCGCTGCGGATCCGCTCCAGCACCCGGCGGGTCACCGCCGGGTCGAGCAGCGACTGACCGGCCGCCACCCGGCGTACCGCGTCCACCAGGTCGGTGCCCCGGATCTGCTTGAGCACGTAACCGGCGGCACCGGCCATGATCGCGGCGAAGAGCGCTTCGTCGTCCTCGTACGAGGTGAGGATCAGCCCGTTGATGGACGAGTCGACGGCCCGCACGTCCCGGCAGACGTCGATGCCGTTGCCGTCCGGCAGCCGGGCGTCGAGGATCGCCACGTCCGGGCGCAGCGCCGGGATGCGCCGGGCAGCCTCCTGCGCGGACCCGGACTCGCCGATCACCTCGATGTCACCGCTGCTCTGCAGCAGGTCGGCAAGGCCACGGCGGACGACCTCATGGTCGTCGAGCAGGAAGACGCGGATCATCCTCTGTTTCTACCCTGTCGCGGGGCGCTACAGCCAGGGACCAAAGTCCCGGGCGCCGGGGTCGCCTGGGGCAGGTGACGGCGGGCGAGGCAGTCGAGACGGACGGGCCCGGTGGCCCGGGAGGATCCGGGACGTACGGCCCTGCCGGTGCCGGCCCGGACCGGACACCGTGTAGTCATGTTGACCACCACGTTCACCATGGCCCAGCTGCGCACCGCGGTGACCGCGGCGGTCCGCGCCCCGTCGCTGCACAACAGCCAGCCGTGGCGGTTCCGGCTGGTCGGCAGCGCGATCGAGCTCCGGCTCGACCCGGACCGGCTGCTCACCGCCTGCGATCCGACCGGCTGGGCCGCCCGGATCGGCTGCGGGGCCGCCCTGTTCAACCTGCGGCTTGCCCTGGCCGCCGCCGGCACACCGGCCGAGGTCCGGCTCCGCCCCGAGCCGGCCGACCCGTGGCTGCTGGCCCGGCTGGTGCCCGGACCACCGCGGCCAGTCACGCCGGCCGAGTCCAGGCTGTACGCCGCAGTGCCACGCCGGCACAGCAACCGGCTGCCGTTGCGGCCGGATCCGGTGCCGCCGCCGGTGCGGCGGCGGCTGATCGAGGCGGCCCAGGCCGAGGGCGGCTGGCTGGAGCTGGTGGTCGGCTCAACCGCCGTCACCGCCGTCGCGGAGATCGCCACCAGCGCCAACCGGGTGCTCGACCGGGATCCCGGGTACCGGGCGGAAGTAGCGCGGTGGACCCGGCACTTCCCGGCACCGGACGGGGTGCCGGCGGCCGCCGGTGGACCGGTCGCGGAGCCGCACGACCTGCTTCCCCGGCGACCGTTCGGCAGTGCCCGTCGCACCCCTGGCCGCGACTTCGAGTCCGAGCCGCTGGTGGCGGTGCTCGGCGCGACCGGCAACACGCCGAGCGACCAGCTCACCGCCGGGCAGGCGCTGCAGCGGGTGTTGTTGACGGCCACCGACGCCGGCCTGGCCGCGTCGATGCTGTCCCAGCCGATCGAGGTCACTCAGGCCCGCGAGCAGCTCCGGCTGGCACTCGGACGATTCGGAACACCACAAATGGTCATCAGGATCGGATACGGTCAGCCCGGCCGACCGACGCCACGTCGGGATCCGGCCGACGTGATCGACACGGTCCTGGAGGAACGATGAGTGACCCGATCGTCGCAGGGGTGGACGGATCACCGGCCAGCTTGTGCGCCGCCCGGCACGCCGCCGAGGCCGCGGTCCGGCACGGCGCGCCGTTGGTACTGGTCCACGGCTATCTGCACGCCTTCGGGTACGGGATCCCGATCAATCCGTACGACGGCGAACTACCCGGGCCGAACGAGGAAGGTGAGCGGATGCTCGCCGAGACCGCCGCGCAGCTGCGCGGCGAGCGGCCCGGCATAACGGTGCAGACCCGGCAGGTGGCAGCCGGCGGGGCCCCTACGTTGATCGAGGAGTCTCGGCACGCGGAGCTGGTCGTGGTCGGCAGTCGGGGCCTCGGCGGCTTCACCGGGCTGCTGCTCGGCTCGGTCAGTTCACAGGTGGCCGGGCACGCACACTGCCCAGTGCTGGTGGTCCGGCCACCGGATGCGCCCGTCGAGGCGGACGGCCCGGTACTGGTCGGCGTCGACGGTTCGGCGCACGCGGAGCAAGCCCTGCACGCCGCAGCCGACGAAGCCGCCGCGCGCCGGGTCGGGCTGGCCGTACTCCACGTCTGGTGGCCGAGTCCGATGCGGGACAGCACGGAGGTCGCGGCACCGGCCGACGGTGCCCGCCGGGAGGCCGACGAACTGCTCGACGCCGCCGTCGCCGCCGTCCGGCGACGCCATCCGGACCTGCCCATCGAGCAGCGGCCGTTGGAAGGGGTCGAGGCGGACGCGGTGATGGTCGAGGCGAGCCGCAAGGCCGGTCTGGTGGTGGTCGGTTCCCGTGGTCGCGGCGGCTTCACCGGGCTGCTGCTCGGCTCGGTCAGTCAGACACTGGTGCACCACGCACACTGCCCGGTGCTGGTGGCCCGCCCACATTCGCACCGCTGACCGGCCCGCCAGCCGGGTCGGACGTCCCTGCCGCCCGGTCAGACGGTGTAGCGCAGGATCGCACCGACGCCGTCGGGCACCTGGTCGGCGAGCTTGTCCGGCACCACCACCAGCCGGGTTCCGCCGGCGAGGGCGGCCCGCACGGCGGCATCACCCAGCGGCACCTCGACGGGATCCGTCACGCCGAAAACGGCCACCGCGCCGACCGTGGCACCGACCTGGTCGGGCTGCGGTCCGGCGTACGCCGAACGGGTTGTCAGCTGCGGGTCGTCGACCAGCAGCAGGGTGTCGACCTGCCGGCGGGCGAGCGTCGCGAGCGTGTCCGACGCCCCAGCGGCGGCCCGGTCAGCCTGGCCGATCTCCCGCCGGTACGCCGCGACGGCGGCGGCCACGTCCGCGTCGGCGATGCCCTCCACCACGTCGACGGCCTGTTCGACCGCCGCGTCGGTGGTGTCGTAGGCGCCCTGCACCTCGTGCAGCAGTTCGGCGACCCGGGTCGGCGACTTGTCCCGTAGGAACTGCACCGCCCGGACGTCCCCGGTGACCACGACCGCCCGGGGTCGGACCTCGTCGACCAGTTCGGCGAGCCGCTCGGCCACCAGCGTCGCGTTGGCCTCCCAGCGGTCCTCGGCCCGCTGCTGGTACCGCCGCTGGGACCAGCCGCCCGGATGCGACCGGGTGATGTGCAACGTCTCCCCGGCGACCGACTCGGTCACCTCCACACCGTCCGGCTGCAGGGCGACGATCTCGGCGCCGACCCGGTCGGTCGCCACCACCAGAACGGGTAGCTGCCGCTGCTGCCAGCGCAACAGGGGCAACAGGTGCGGGATCGCACCGTAGCTGGCGATCTCCCGCTCCGGCGGTTCCGGCAGCTGACGCACCAGCCGCACCCGCTCTGCGTCGGCGATCACCACCAGGGTGTCCCCGTCGGCGTAGGCCCGGTTCGTCAGCCCGCCGATCACGTCGAGCAGTTCGCCAGGCGCCCCCGCCTCGGCCAGCCGTTGGCGGGCCGCCCGCCAGCGCAGCTGGACCTGCTCGCCGGTGTCCGGGGCCCGGCCGCTGGTGTCCAGGTAGAGCGACACGAACGGGCCGGGGACGGTGGCCAGGTCGGCGAGGGTGGTACGGGGCGTGGTCGAAGTCACCGTAGGTCCTTCCTTGGTCGTCGGCAGGTCGTCCCTTTGCGGTACCCGGTAGCCGCTGCGGATACTCCACCCGGCGTCGCCGGTGCCCTGCCTCGGGTTGACCTACCGGAGTCGGCTGCATGCGACGGATCAGTGCCCACGGCCGAACACGTCGACCAGCCCCCACCGACCGGGGAGGTCCAGCAGCTCGATCCGGCCGATGCCGCGCGGCAGGTGCGGGCGGACGATCAGATGCTCGCCCTTCGGGTCGAGACCGAGCATGGAACACAGGAACATCAACACCGCCCCGGCCGACCAGGAGTGCGGGCTGCACGCAGCCGGCAGCTGAACCGGATACTTGGTCAACTTCCGGTCGTAGCCCGCGAACGCGCTGGGCAGGCGGCCGTCGAAGAACTCCGAAGCATCGATGATGGCACCCGCTACCCGGGCGGCTTCCTGATGGAAGCCGTACTGACGCATGCCGTGGGCGATGAGGGCGTTGTCGAACGGCCAGATCGCCCCGGTGTGGAAGCCGACCGGGCTGTACCGCCCGTCGCCCTCGGCAAGGGTACGGATGCCCCAGCCGGTGAAGAGCCGCTCGCTCATCAGATGTTTGACGACGTGCCGAGCCTTGTCCGGGTCGACGATACCGCTCCACAGCAGGTGCCCCATGTTCGAGGCGCAGGCGTCGACGTGGTTGCCATCGGCGTCCACGCCGAGCGCGTAGTAGCGGCCGTCGCGGATCCAGAACCTCTGGTTGAACCGGCGCTTGAGCTCGGCGGCCTGGGCTTCGAGCTCGGCGGCGTACGCCGGATCGTTCCACACCTCACGGGCCAACCGGGCACCGCGACGTTTGGCGTCGTAGGCATAACCCTGGAGCTCGCAAGTGGCCCGGGGGCCGACCGGTAACCGACCATCGCGGTAGGAAATGGCATCGGGCGTGTCTTTCCAGCACTGGTTCTCCACGCCAAGTCGGTCGTTGCGTCTGGCGTACCAGAGGTAGCCGTCGCCCATGATGTCGCCGTACTCGTCGATCCACCGCAACGCCCGTCGGGTGTGGAACTCGAGCTCCTGGGCGATCGAGGTATCTCCGGTCCATCTGTCGTACGCGTCGAGCAGGATGACGAACAGCGGCGTCGTGTCGGCCGCACCGTAGTAGGGGCAGGCGGCGATCTCCCCGAACCCGGCTCGCTCTCCGAACCGGAACTCCTGGAGGATCTTGCCGGGTTCCTCCTCGGCGAAGTCGTCGAGCCGGGTTCCCTGCGCGTCCGCGAGAAAGTGCAGGACGTTCGGCACCATCGACGGGATGAACGGCAGTAGCTGCAGGCAGGTTACGATGCTGTCCCGACCCTGCAGTCCCATCATCCAGGGCAGTCCGGCGGAGAACTGCTGTTCCCCACGCAGGTTCCCGGTAAAACGCAGTGCCGCCAGATCGGTGAGACTGCGGCGGTACGCCTGGTCGAGTGGGGCCGAGTCACAGCTCAGGGTGGGGGCGGCGGCGAGCCACTCGGCCAGCACCCGGCTCGCATCCACCATGCCCGGGGCGTCGAAGTTTGGCGCGGTCACCCGGATGTCCCGCCCATGGATGCCGCGCACCCAGTAGATCAACTGCAGGACGGTCTCCCACGATCCGTGCGGCCCGACGCTGATGTCGAACGTCATCCCGTGGTCGTCAATCGCCGCCTCAGCGCTGCTGGTGATCACCACTTCACGGCACTGATTCTCCCGGGTGTAGTACATGTGCAGGGTGTCCTGCTCGACAGCGGTGGAAATCTTCCCTTTCTTGTGCACGTTGGCGTACTCGGTGGAGTCTGCGAAGTCGGTGGCGATGTCGAGCCGGACCCGTAGGTCGACCGCGACTTCCTGGTGGTTGAGCACGGTCAGCTGCTCCACGAAGGCGCCACCACCGAGGCGACGCTGGCGGATCACCGACATGCTCGCGTCGACGTAGTGGGTCGGCTCGCCCGGAACAAGGAAGTAGCGCGATTCGAAGTACTGAAGGTCGTCAACGGACAGCACGGAGAGGCGTTCGCCGTTGACGGTGAGATTCCAGACGGACAGGTAGCGCATGTCGAAACCGAACAGCCCGGTAGGCATATCCGTCGAGGGCGACACGTCACCGCGCTCGTCGCTGACCATGAACAGGTTGCCTTCGAGGATGCTGGTGTACTTGAGGTTCGTCACCTGGCTTCCTTCCAACCCTCCGCCAGCTGCCGCGGATGCCGGGCACCCACCATGTCGGGCAGCAGCCAGTTGAGCATCGGCAGCAACGCGATCACGCCCTCCAGGGTGAGCCCGAAGCGGATGAATGCGGGGAAGAGTCGTTCCTTCCCGCACAGGATCTGTTCGAACAACACGCTGTCGATGGCGACGACACAATCCGCATCGGCACCGGACTGTTCGGCCCGCACGCGGCCCGCCGCGAAACGCAGCAGCCACTGCTCAGTGTGATCGCGGTACCGCACGTCGAAGCGCAGCGAGCCGTCGACTGCTGGGGGCAACCGAGGATCGCGTTCGTGGACGCTGGCGAAGAAGGCCTCCGTGGTCGCTGACAACCCGCCACCTCCCTCGCCTGCCACCTCCCTCGCCTGCTACTGGACGAGTCTGCCGCCAGGCCGGACGCGACATTGCCGATCGCGTCGGCAATCACCCGTCAGGGTGTTTGACGACGCCGTGGGCAGCTCACGCGGGTCCGCGCCGCCGACGCGGACCGCGGTCGGCAGATCCGCCGCCCTCATCGGCGATCCCCGCGCAGCCCCCACACACCACCATGTATTGACTTTCGTTGAAGTGAGCGTGATTCTTAGGTAGGACAGCTTCGGGAGCCGGCAGCCACGCGGGAGCAGGGCAACTCTCCGCAGGACCGTGACGCGCAGCGCACATCCGTGCGCGCTCGCGGGCGACGATCCGTGCTTTCGCTACCGCGCCCCGTACCGGCGCGCACCAACCGAGGTTGGAGTCTGTAATGCCCACACTCACCACCACCGGCCGGCGACCACTCGCGCTGTACGCCCTGGTCGTTGCCGTCGCCGCCGGGCTGCTGCTGACCACCGCACTGGCCAATGTCGCCTCGGCCCATGGATCAGTGCTCGATCCGGCCTCCCGCAACTACGGATGTCTCGACCGCTGGGGCGGGAACCACATGGCACCGGAGATGGCCACCGAGGATCCCATGTGCTATCAGGCATGGCAGGCCAACGCTGCCGCCATGTGGAACTGGAACGGCCTCTACCGCGAAGGCGTCGGCGGCAACCACCAGGGCGCCATCCCGGACGGCCAGCTCTGCAGCGGTGGACGCACCGAGGGCGGCCGCTACAACGCCATGGACGCCATCGGCAACTGGCGGGCCAAGTCAATCAGCAACTCGTTCAGCGTCCGATTGTTCGATCAAGCCAGCCACGGTGCCGACTACATCCGGGTGTACGTGACCCGGCAGGGCTTCAACCCGATCAGCCAGGCACTGGGCTGGGGCAATCTGGAGCTCGTCGCCCAGATCGGCAACACGCCGGCGTCGCAGTGGCAGAGCGTGCCCAGCGGGGTGCAGATCGACATCCCGGCGACCGCGCCGGGGCGCACCGGCCGACACATGGTCTACACCATCTGGCAGGCCAGCCATATGGACCAGTCCTACTACTTCTGCAGCGACGTGAACTTCGGCGGCAGCAACCCGCCGCCCACCACCGCACCTCCGACCACGCCGCCGCCCACCACGGCCCCGCCCACCACCGCACCCCCGACCACGCCGCCGCCCGGATCGGCCGGATGTACCGCCTCCTACACGGTCGCATCGAGCTGGTCCGGCGGCTTCCAGGGTGAGGTCCGGGTGACCGCCGGCTCCTCGGCGATCAGCGGCTGGACGGTGACCCTGGCCTACCCGAGCGGGCAGACCGTGCAGCAGGCGTGGAACGCCACGGTCTCGGCCAGCGGGTCGACGGTTACCGCCCGTAACGTCGCCTACAACGGCAGCCTCGGCGCCGGTGCCAGCACCAGCTTCGGGTTCATCGGCTCGTCGTCCGGCGGCACCCCGTCGGTGACCTGCAGCGCCTCCTGACGGCGTACCGGCCACGCAAACACCCGACCGGGGCGGTGTCGCGACTCGCGACACCGCCCCGGTCGTCATGTCCGGCCCGCCACAGATCGACTCTCGTCGACAGTGGTCGACCACATAACACATTCGAAACAAGCGGTAACACGGACATGATTGTCAGCCATTGCCGGCGTGGTTACAGTCGTACCTTCTCGCCAGCCGGGAAGCGCAGCTCACGGCCGGCGGGCCGGGTCAGCCATGCTGTCCGCCAGTGGATCGACGGTGCCGGGAAACCGCCGCCGCAGAAGGGATCCGCCCATGTCAGGAGTCGTCCGCGCCGCCATCGTCCAGACCGCCTGGACCGGCGACAAGGAATCCATGATCAAAGCCCACGAGGAGTACGTGCGGCAGGCGGCCGCCGCCGGCGCGAAGATCATCTGCTTCCAGGAGCTGTTCTACGGGCCGTACTTCTGCCAGGTGCAGGAGAGCGAGTACTACGCGTACGCCGAGTCGATCCCCGGGCCGACCACCGAACGCTTCGCCGCCCTGGCCGCCGAGCACGGCATGGTGATGGTGCTTCCGATGTACGAACGGGAGCAGGCCGGCATCCTCTACAACACCGCCGCGGTGATCGACGCCGACGGCAGCTACCTGGGCAAGTTCCGCAAGACCCACATCCCCAACGTCAAGGGCTTCTGGGAGAAGTTCTACTTCCGCCCCGGCAACCTCGGCTACCCGGTCTTCGACACCGCCGTCGGCCGCATCGGTGTCTACATCTGCTACGACCGGCACTTCCCGGAAGGCTGGCGGGCGCTCGGCCTGGCCGGCGCACAGATCGTGTTCAACCCGTCGGCGACCAGCCGCAGCCTCTCGTCGTACCTGTGGAAGCTGGAACAGCCGGCGGCGGCGGTGGCCAACGAGTACTTCATCGCCGCGATCAACCGGGTCGGCGTCGAGGCCGACTACGGCGACAACGACTTCTACGGCACCTCCTACTTCGTCGACCCGGAAGGCAAGTTCGTCGGCGACACCGGGGACCCGTACCAGCCGGAGCTGATCGTCCGCGACCTCGACCTCGACCTGATCGAGACGGTCCGCAACCGGTGGGCCTTCTACCGCGACCGCCGCCCGGACGCCTACGGCGACCTGGTCCAGCCCTGACCGGCGGAGGAAGCCATGAGTCTGCTGATCACCGGCGGCACCGTCGTCGGACCGACCGGACCGTACGCCGCCGACGTGCTCGTCGACGGCGAGACGATCGCCGCGATCTTCGCCCCCGGCACCGGACCGACCGACGGGGTCGAGGTCCTCGACGCGGCCGGCAAGTACGTCATCCCCGGCGGCGTCGACGTGCACACCCACATGGAACTGCCGTTCGGCGGCACGTTCGCCAGCGACACCTTCGACACCGGCACGAAGGCCGCCGCCTTCGGCGGCACCACCACGATCATCGACTTCGCGGTGCAGCGCGCCGGTGAGGTGGTCGGCGACGGACTGACCGCCTGGCACGCCAAGGCGCAGGGCAACTGCCACGTCGACTACGGCTTCCACATGATCATCGGCGGGGTGGACGACGAGTCACTCAAGGCGATGGACTCCCTGGTCGCCACCGAGGGGATCACCAGCTTCAAGCTGTTCATGGCGTACCCAGGTGTGTTCTACAGCGACGACGGGCAGATCCTGCGGGCGATGCAGAAGGCCCGCGACAACGGCGCCATGATCATGATGCACGCCGAGAACGGCATCGCGATCGACGTGCTGATCGGGCAGGCCCTGGCCCGGGGCGAAACCGACCCGGTCCACCACGGGCTGACCCGCCCGTCCGCGCTGGAGGCCGAGGCGACCAGCCGGGCCATCGCGCTGGCCGGGGTCGCCGCCGACTGCCCGCTCTACATCGTGCACCTGTCCGCCAGCGAAGCCCTCGCCGCCGTCGCGTCCGCCCGCGACGCCGGCCGCAACGTGTTCGCCGAAACCTGCCCGCAGTACCTCTACCTGACCCTGGAGGACCAGCTCGGCGCGCCCGGCTTCGAAGGCGCCAAGTGGGTCTGCTCCACCCCGCTGCGCAGCAAACACGAACCGCACCGCGCCGACCTGTGGCGCGGCCTGCGCACCAACGACCTGGCGGTGGTCTCCACCGACCACTGCCCGTTCTGCTTCAAGGACCAGAAGGAACTCGGCCTCGGCGACTTCTCCAAGATCCCTAACGGGATCGGCGGCGTCGAACACCGGGTCGACCTGATCTACCAGGGCGTCGTCGACGGCAAGCTGTCCCTGGCCCGCTGGGTGGAGACGATCGCCACCACCCCGGCCCGGATGTTCGGTCTCTACCCGCGCAAGGGCGTCATCGCCCCCGGATCCGACGCCGACATCCTCGTCTACGACCCGGCCGGCCGGACCACGATCTCGGCCGCCACCCACCACATGAACATGGACCACTCGTCGTACGAGGGTTTCGAGATCACCGGCAAGGTCGACACCGTGCTGTCGCGGGGCACCGTCCTGGTCAGCGGCGACGGCACCTACCACGGACGCGCCGGCCACGGCCGCTACCTGCGCCGCGGCCTGTCGGACTACCTGCTCTGAAGGGGGTACGCCAGATGGACTTCGGCGTCGTGTTCCAGTGTGACCCGCCCGGCCGCGAGCTGGTGTCGCTGGCCCAGCAGGCCGAGCAGGCCGGCTTCAGCCATGTGTGGACGTTCGACTCGCACGTACTGTGGCAGGAGCCGTTCGTCATCTACAGCCAGATCCTCGCCGCCACCACATCGGTGACAGTCGGGCCGATGGTGACCAACCCCAGCACCAGGGACTGGACCGTCACCGCGTCGACGTTCGCCACCCTCAACGAGATGTACGGCAACCGCACGGTCTGCGGCATCGGCCGGGGCGACTCGGCGGTCCGGGTCCTCGGTGCCCGCCCCACCACCCTCGCCGAGCTGCGCGAATGCGTCACCGTCATCCGTGACCTGGCCGCCGGGCGGACCGTACGCTACCGCGACCGGGACATCACCTTGCCGTGGGTCAGTGACGGGGCGCTGGAGGTCTGGGTCGCCGCGTACGGGCCGAAGGCGCTCGCCCTGGCCGGCGAGGTCGGCGACGGCTACATCCTGCAGCTCGCCGACCCGGACATCGCCGCATGGATGATCGGCGCGGTCCGGGCCGCCGCCGAACGCGCCGGCCGCGACCCGGACGCGGTCACCTTCTGCGTCGCCGCCCCCGCCTACGTCGGCGACGACCTGGCCCACCAGCGGGACCAGACCCGCTGGTTCGGCGGCATGGTCGGCAACCACATCGCCGACATCGTCGCCCGCTACGGCGGCGACGGCAGCGCGGTGCCGAAGGTGCTCACCGACTACATCGCCGGCCGGCAGGGCTACGACTACGCCGAACACGGCCGGGCCGGCAACACCCACACCGACTTCGTACCGGACGAGATCGTCGACCGGTTCTGCCTGCTCGGCCCGGCCGAGGAGCACCTGCGGCGGCTCGCCGAGCTGCGGGAGCTCGGCGTCGACCAGTTCGCCGTCTACCTGCAACACGACGCCAAGCAGGAAACCCTGACCGCGTACGGCGAGCAGATCATCCCCGCGTACCGCCGGGTGGTCGCGTCTTGACCAGCGGCCCGACCAGCAGCTGGGCGCGGCGGGCCGGCGTCGCCGGGGCCGCGCTGGGCGCGCTCGCCCTGGCCGCCGCAGTCTGGGAGGGCTACAAACTGGTCGGCGACCCCGACGGTACGGACCTGTTCGGCGTACCGCTGCTGCCGCGCGCCGACGACGCCGCCATGCCGCACCTGGCCGACGTGGTCGCCGGCCTCGGCGACGTCGACGTCGCCGCCGGCCAGCCGGTGTGGCGGGTCGTCGTCGACGCCTGCCTGTTCACCCTCGGGGTGACCGGCGTCGGGTTCGCCGCCGGCACCCTGGTCGGGCTGATCCTGGCGGTGGCGATGCAGCGGCTGCGGATCGCCGAACGGGGACTGCTGCCGTACGTGGTGCTGTCGCAGACCGTGCCGTTGGTCGCCCTCGCCCCGGTGATCGCCGGCTGGGGCGGGCGGCTGTCGATCGGCGCCTACCCGTGGCAGCCGTGGATGTCGGTCGCGGTGATCGCCGCGTACCTGGCGTTCTTCCCGGTCGCCGTCGGCATGCTGCGCGGCCTGCAGTCACCACCGGCCGCCGGGGTCGAGCTGATGCGCAGCTACGCGGCCGGCTGGTGGCGCACCTTATGGAAACTGCGGGCCCCGGCCGCGCTGCCGTACCTGTTCCCGGCGCTACGGCTGGCCGGGGCGGCGGCCGTGGTCGGCGCCGTCGTCGGGGAGATCTCCACCGGCACCCGGGGCGGCATCGGCCGGCTGATCCTGGAATATTCGCGGCAGGCGACCAGCGCCCCGGCGAAGGTGTACGCGGCGATCCTCGGTGCCGCCGCGCTCGGCCTGGTCGTCGCCGCCACGGTGACCCTGCTGGAGCTGGGGCTGACCCGCCACCAGCGGCGAGTGGCGGTGACCGGATGAGCAATGAATTCGCCGTCGAGATCACCGGGGTCGACAAGGTCTTCAACGCCGGCCGGGCCGACACGGTCACCGCGCTGACCGGGGTGGAGCTGACCGTCGGGCGGGGCGAGTTCGTGTCGCTGATCGGGCCGTCCGGCTGCGGCAAGAGCACCCTGCTGCGGCTGATCGCCGACCTGATCACCCCGACCGCCGGCACGGTCACCGTCAACGGCAAGGCCGCCCGGCAGGCCAGACTCGACCAGGAGTACGGCATCGCCTTCCAGCAGGCCGGGCTGTTCGACTGGCGGACGGTACGGCGCAACGTCGAACTGCCGCTGGAGCTGCGCGGGGTGCGGCGGACGCAGCGCAGGGAACGGGTCGACGAGATGCTGCAGTTGGTCGGGCTCGCCGACTTCGCCGGCCACTACCCGGCTCAGCTCTCCGGTGGCATGCAGCAGCGGGTGGCGATCGCGCGGGCGCTCGCCGTACACCCGCCGTTGCTGTTGATGGACGAACCGTTCGGTGCCCTCGACGAGATGACCCGCGAACGCCTGCAGGACGAACTGCTCGGCATCTGCGCCCGCACCGCGACCAGCACCGTCTTTGTCACCCATTCGATCTCCGAGGCGGTGTACCTGTCCGACCGGGTGGTGGTGATGTCGGCCCGGCCGGGTCGGATCACCGCCATCGTCGACGTCGCCCTCGGCGAGCGCACCGAGCAGACCCGGCAGTCGGCGGAGTTCTTCGCCGCCGTCACCGAGGTCCGCCGGGCGTTGCGCGGCACCGACGCGCCGGCTACCGGAGCCGCGCCGGCCTCGGCACCGGCGGCTGCCGAATCGGCGGCGCAGTGAGGTCGTTGCGGGCGGCCGGGCCGCCGGTCGCCGTCGGGCTCGTCGGGCTGGCGCTGTGGGAAGCGACGGTACGGCTGGGCCGGGTCGCCCCGTACGTGCTGCCGTCGCCGTCGGCGATCGCCGAACAGTTCTGGGCCAGCCGCACGGTGGTGCTGACCGCCGGGCTGGCCAGCGGCACCAACGCGCTGATCGGCCTGCTCGCCGGGGCGACGCTCGGGGTGGCAGTGGCGTTGGCGGTGAGCCGGCTGCGGCTGCTCAGTGAGGTGTCGGTGCCGCTGGCGGCGCTGGTCAACGCGCTGCCGATCATCGCGCTCGCCCCGGTGCTGAACAACATGTTCGACGCGGCCAGCAGCGTGCCCCGGCGGATCGTCGTCGGCCTGGTCGCGTTCTTCCCGGTCTTCGTCAACACGCTGCGCGGGCTGCGCCAGGTGCAGCCGATCCACCGCGAGCTGATGGCCAGCTACGCCGCTGGCGGCTGGACCTTCGCCCGGCTGGTGCGGCTGCCCGGTGCGCTACCGTTCGTCTTCACCGGGCTGCGCCAGGCGTCGTCGCTGGCGGTGATCGCGGCCGTGGTCGCCGAGTACTTCGGTGGGCTGCAGGACGGGCTGGGGGCGCGGATCACCTCGGCGGCGTCGCTCACCGCGTACCCCCGGGCCTGGGCGTTCGTGGTCGGCGCCTGCCTGCTCGGCCTGGTCTTCTACCTGGCGACCCTGGCTCTGGAACGCCTCGCGATGCCGTGGCGCACCGGCCAGACCCCGTGACCTCCGCTTCCCCTGGCGCTCCCGTCCGCGCGCCGCAGTCCCCCGCTCCATCATCGCGACCAGGAGGAACGACGCCAGATGAGAAGACGGATGGCCGCCGCGGCGGCGCTGACGGGTGCCGCGCTGCTGATCAGCGCCTGCGGTACGGCGGACGAGGAGCCGGAGGCTGGTGGCGGTGCCACCGACGGCACCACCACGGTGAAGGTCCAGTTGCAGTGGTTCTTCCAGGCCCAGTTCGCCGGCTACATCGCCGCCGTCGAAAAGGGCTTCTACGAGGAGGAGGGCCTTGACGTCGAGCTGCTCGAAGGTGGGGTGGACATCGTCCCGCAGACGGTGCTCGCCCAGGGGCAGGCCGACTACGCGATCGCCTGGGTGCCGAAGGCGCTCGCGTCGCGGGAACAGGGCGCGCAGATCACCGATGTCGGGCAGATCTTCGCCCGCTCCGGCACCTACCAGGTGGCGTTCGCCGACTCCGGCATCACCGGGCCGGCGGACCTGCGCGGCAAGAAGGTCGGCAACTGGGGCTTCGGCAACGAGTTCGAGTTGTTCGCCGCGATGACCCAGGCCGGGCTGGACCCGGGTGCCGACGTGACCCTGGTGCAGCAGCAGTTCGACATGCAGGCGCTGCTGCGCGGCGACATCGACGCCGCCCAGGCGATGAGCTACAACGAGTACGCGCAGCTGCTGGAGGCGGAGAACCCGGACACCGGTGAGCTGTACACGCCGGAGGACTTCTCGGTGCTCGACTGGAATGATGTCGGGACCGCGATGCTGCAGGACGCCATCTGGGCCGACACCAGCAAGCTCGACGACCCGACGTACCAGGAGCAGACGGTCAAGTTCCTCACCGGCACCATCAAGGGCTGGGCGTTCTGCCGGGACAACCCGGAGGAGTGCCGGGACCTGTCCGTCGCGGCCGGGTCGACGCTGGGCGCCAGCCATCAGCTGTGGCAGGTCAACGAGGTCAACAAGCTGATCTGGCCGTCGACCGGCGGGATCGGGCTGATCGACGAGGCGGACTGGGCGCGTACGGTCGAGTTGTCGCTGGCCACGAAGAACCAGGACGGCCAGACGGTGCTGACCGCCGAGCCGGAGGGGTTGGCCTACACCAACGACTACATCACCGAGGCGCTCGAAGCGGCGGAGGCGGACGGCGTCGACGTCACCGGTGCCGACTTCACCCCGCTGACCGTGACCCTCAACCCCGGCGGCGCCTGAGCACCTGCTCTCTGGGAGTCGACGAGTACGCAGGCGCACATTGATGCGGTGACCGGGCCGGTGGCAACTGCCATCGGCCCGGCCGTCGATCCCGTAGGCATCCCCCGTCGAGACAGGGTGGTGGCGCCACCGGGTTTCTGGACTACGCGACGTCCAAGCGGACGTTCCCGATTCGCGCAACTATGTCGAGGTGCCCGCCAAGGCCCGTGACGTAGGCTCTCAGTGACTCGAGGCTCGTGGCCTCACCGTTCTCGATCTGGCTGATGCGCGCTTGCGACAGGCCCGCAGCCTCGGCCAGCTGCACCTGGGTGAGGCCCAGCTGCTTTCGAATCTCGGCGAGCTGGGCACCGCTCACGGAAGCCAGCATCTGCTGACGCATCGCGGCGCGTTGGGCAACGCGGTCAGGGCTGTCCCACTCAGGGTCGGCCGCCCGCGCCTTGGCTTTGACGTCTCGCCAGTTCGTCGGACTCACTCGTCCTCCTTGAGTAGCCTCAGGTGCTCGTCGAACCTCGCATCGGCCAGCGGGATCGCCGTGTCGTACCAGGCCTGCCACCGGCCAGACTTATCGCCCGCGACGAGAAACACCGCCTCTCGAAACGGATCGAAGGCGAAGATCATCCGGACTTCCGAACCGCCGGTCGATCCCGCTTCCGCCACCCGGTCGGCAGTGACCGGGTCGGTCCGGCAGCGGCTACGGCGAACGGGTGGCGGACGTCCTTCGTGAACGGATCAACGAGGGCGTCTTCCCACCCGGCGTCCGGCTGAGCGAGAACGCCCTCCGCGAGGCGCTCGGCGTGTCCCGCAACACCTTGCGGGAAGCGTTCCGGCTGCTGTCGCACGAGGGCCTGCTCACGCACGAGTTCAACCGCGGCGTCTTCATCCGGGAGCTGACCGCCGCCGACGTGCGAGACATCTACGCGTTCCGCCGGATCATCGAGGGCGCCGCGATTCTCGCCGCCGCCGACGCGCCACCGAGCGCGCTGGACCGCCTCGGCGAGGCGGTCGAGGCTGCCGAGGTCGCCGCCGACGCCAGCGACTGGACGCAGGTGGGTACGGCGAACATGCGGTTCCACCAGGCCGTCGCCGACCTGGCCGGCAGCAGCCGTCTCAGCCGGACCGCGCGTCGCCTGCTGGCTGAGCTACGTCTGGTGTTTCTGGTGGTCCCGGCCGCGCAGGCGTTCCACCAGCCCTACATCCGGTACAACCGGCAGATTCACCAGCTGCTCGTCACGGGCGAGTTGACCGAGGCCCATCGGGTCCTGACCGGCTACCTCGACGACGCCGAACGCCAACTCCTGGACGCTATCCCGCCACAGCGGACCGACGACGCTCCCCCGGCCGGCTCCGGCCGCGCGGCCCCTACGCGTACACCGCGATGAACGTCGTCCTGTGGGTGCTGCAGTGGACACTCGGCGCGGTGACCCTGTCGTCGTTCCTCAGCATGCCCTATCTCATCCGTCGGGGTTACGCACGCCAGCCGATCGGCGCGGCCGCGATGGCGACACGTTCGGGTTGTGTTGCGGCATCGGAGTGGTGGTGCCCTGGCTGGCCGGCCAGGCGCGGATCGTCACACCGATCGCTGCCATGGCGATCGGGCTGGTCACGGTCTTCGACAGCCTCACCAATCGGATGGACGCGGCGGACGCCACCTTCAACACCGCGGTGCTGGTGATGGCGGTGACCGTCGCAGCCGGCCGCTTCCACGACCTGAGCTCGGACACCGGTCCGACACCACCCCTGGGCTGGAGCTTGCTCCTCACCAGCACCGCCCTTGTGGTGGTCGCCATCTGGGGCGCCCGGTACGCGATCTCCCCGGCGCTGCGCTGGGCGCAGGCCGTCACCGGACTCGCCAGCGTACTGGTCGTCCTCAGCGCATTCGCCGGCCTCTGGGCGCGACGACCGAGCGTCGGTCGTTTGCCCGCAAATACCCCAAGATCAGTTGATGAAAACCGGGTTTGTGCCGGCGTGTCGCCCGTATTTTCATCAACTGATCTTCGCAACCGGCGACAGGATCGAGGCCAGATGGGCAGCGGCTACACCGACCAGGAGGGGCGCGACACGGGAAAGACAAGGCCGTCCAGTAGAGTCCACTGTACTGACTCAGCATGATGGCTACGGGGCGAGGCATGCACGATGTCCGGTCTGCTATGTCGCACCGGCTGAAGGACACGCCACACCAGCTGCGGGGCAGTGGCTTCGTTCACCCGGTCCGGGTCGCGGTCGCCGTCTGGTTCGCCGCAGCCGTCGTCGCCGTCGCCCAGTCGGCGGCGGCGCTCACCCGCGCCCGGCACGACCGCCTCGCCGACCTCGACGTGTACGTGGAGGCGACCACCGGTCTGCGGCAGGGCACCAGTCTCTACGACTACGCCGCTGCCGGCACCGAGGCGCCGTTCACCTATCCGCCCCTGTCCGGCCTGCTGTTCGTACCGCTGACGCTGATCGACATCGACGTGCTGCGGGTAATCTGGACGGCGGCCACCGTTGCGCTGGTGGCGCTGCTCGCCGTGATCGTGGCCCGCTCCGATGGGATCCACTGGCTCCTGCCCCGGCAGGTGGCACCGGCGGCGATCGCCCTGCTGCTGTTCGCGTCGGCTCCGGTCTCCAGCAACCTCCGGTTCGGCCAGGTCAGCGTGATCCTGACCCTGTTGGTGCTGGTCGACTGCCTGGGGCGTGCCCCGCGCCGGCTGGCGGGTGTCGCCACAGGTCTGGCCGCCGCCGTCAAACTCACCCCGCTGATCTTTATCCCCTACCTGTGGCTCGCTGGCGAGCGACGAGCGGCGGTCACCGCAGCTGGGACCTTCCTCGCCGGTACCGGTCTGGCCTGGCTGATCCTGCCGGGCGAGTCGGCACGGTTCTGGCTCACCGAGATGTGGGACGTCGACCGGGTCGGCAACATCGTCACCGCCGGCAACTAGTCGATCAACGGTGCCCTACTACGGCTGGGAGCACCCGACGACGCTCGTACCCTCGCACTGTTCACCGCCGGGCTCGCGGTGGTCGCGATCGCCCTGGTACGCGGCGCGGTCGCCTACCGGGACGGGGACCGGTTGGCCGGCGTGGTGATTGTCGGCGCCGCCGGCCTGGCGTTCTCGCCGGTGTCCTGGACCCACCATCAGACCTGGCTCGTGCTAGCCGCCCTACTGGTGGTGGGCGAGCGCCGAGGCCGCGCACCGGCCTGGACCGGTCTGGTGGCTGCCACCATGATCCTTCCGGTGATGTCGATGGGCGACGGGCTGCCCACCGCAGACCTGACCGACAACGTCCGGGTGCTGCTCGCGTTGGTGGTGGCCTGCCTGGTCCCGACCGTCGGGGGTCGACCAGGGTCCGGTCTTCCTGGGCGGGCCGAGGTGCCCAACCTCACTGCCCGACGCTTTAGGACGGCGGCTTGGCGGTAGTCAGTTCGCCGCAGCGGGGGCACCAGCGGCTCTTCACCTTGAACGAGAACAGCCCGGCGAGGTAGCCAAGCAACACGGCACTGGTCAGGGCACAAACGTCCATCGTGATCCACTTTCCACTGGGTCTGGAATGGGGTCGGGCTCGTGGTTGCCGCCACCGGCCCGACCCCGGCTCGCGCAGACGGCGGGCGGGTTATGGGTGTGCGGCTGGCAAGGGATCGACGCCGTTGGGTGGCCGGTGCCGCTGCAGCACCCCGGGGCGGGCCAGCGCTGACTTGTAGACGCCGATCGCGGCCATCCGCCCGTCCCGCCCGGCCAACGTGATCGTGGCGAGGATGCCCACCACCGGGGAATCGACGTCGTCCAGGCCGTTCCGGATGTCGGAAACCCGGACCGTCATCGACCGGTCGCCGAACACCCAGTCGGCCTTGCCGAGATGCAGCGTGTCACCGACCCGCAGGAGATCACCGTCGGCCATCAGTCGTCCCGCCCGTCGTGGACGTACCCGTCCGGCCACAACCCGGCGTACTGCAACACCGCCCGCACCCGACGCGCCTTGACCTGATCCCACCGGTCCAACACCGCCAACGCGCCGGTGAACGGGGGACACAGCGCCGGCCCGTCGCACGCCCGGCACTCGGCCAACCGGCTCGGCATGTGCACGGCGACCGTCTCCCGCGCCCGGTCCAACACGTCAGCGTCCGGCCGGTTCCGCATCGCCGCCGCCACCTCGTCCAGCACCGCCCGCTCGGCGTCGACAGCCGGCCGTTCGGCGTCCGGCGCAGACGCCACCCCGCGCGCGGCCAGCAGCCGGAAACGCGGATCACTCCCGATGTCCGTCTGCCCCGGCGTCCGTCGCGGCAACGGCGGCCGGTTCGGCGTCGGACCTTCATTGCGAACGACGTACGGCGACCCGCCATACCTACTGCGGGGACCTTGGTTCCTGGTCAAGAGCTTCTCCTTCGCAGGGAGGACTGTTAAGAGGTCTGCGGCAGGTACAGGGCCGAATTCAGGCACAGCGAGCAAGAGCACTGGGGTCACCAGTGCCCTCGATTCAACATCCGTGATCCGTGGGGGCCGGGATCCTTGGCCGACTGACCAGCGCAGGAACCTCAAGTAAGCAGAGCTTATAATGATTGTAATAAGGCTGCAAGTGGCGTTGGCCAACAAGGTTCCCCACCCGAGTACGGTCAGTGAGCCAAGCCGCCACGCATCCGGCACCATGATCGGAGGCAGCAACCGGAGGCAACCATGACAGACCAAGGCTGGACCAGCAGCTCAGACCCGTACCTCGTCGCGCAGCAGCACGACGCGTGGTCCGCCGAGGCCGCCGGCCGGGGACGCGTCGGCACGCAACAGCTACTCGGCGTCGAGACCGTCGACGCGGACACACAGGTCAGACGCGCACTCGGACTCGCCGCCGGCGAACGAGCCGTCGTCCGCCGCCGCCTCATCCTGGAAGACGATCGGCCCGTCGAACTCGCCGACTCCTTCTACCCGGAGCCCATCGTCGCCGGCACCCCACTCGCCGACAACCGCAAGATCAAAGGCGGCGCGGTACGGGTCCTCGCCGACCTCAACCTCGCACCGCATCAGGTCAGCGAGCACGTCACCGCCCGACGGCCGACCGATCAGGAACAGGAACTCCTCGACATCGCCGTCGACGAACCGGTCCTGGTCCTCACCCGCATCAGCCGCGCCGCCACCGGCCAACCCGTCGAGTACGCCGTCATGCGCACCGTGACCAGCCGCTCCACCGGCCACACCTACCAGATGCAGGTCCCACCCGCATGACCAACGAACCCGACCCCGCCGCTGCCAATGACGTACGCGACCGCCAGCGCCAGATCGCGGCCGATCTCCGCCGACAGATCCTCACCGGCGAGTTCAAGCCCGGCGACAAGGTGCCCTCCACGGCCCAGCTCTGCGAGCGGTACGGCGTCTCCAACCTCACCACCCAACGCGCACTCGCCATCCTCAAGAAGCAAGGATTCGTCCGTGGCGAATCCGGCGTCGGCGTGTTCGTCACTGCCAACCAGCCGATCGCCGTCGAAGCGAACCACTACCCGGGCCAGGCCAACAGAGCCACTCCGTACCCGTGGATCAGTGAGATCACCAGTCACGGCCGCCGCAAGACCAGCCGCCTGCTGTCTGTCGACGAGGTGAGACCGCCGGTCGCGGTCGCCGCGGCGTACGACCTCGAACCCGACACCCGCGTCATCCGCCGGCGGCTTCTGCTCCTGCTCGACGACGCCCCGGCCGAGCTGGTCACCAACTACTACCGGACCGACCTCGCACGCGGCACCCCGCTCGCCGAACACCGGCTGATCAGCGGCGGATCGCTGCGCGTGCTCGCCGGACTCGGCAAGCACGCCGGACCAGCCGTTGACGACGTCGAAGCCACCATGCCCACCATCGACGAGTTCATCGCCCTGCAAATGCCCGACGACATGCCCGTGCTACGCCAGTTCCGCACCGTCTACACCACCGACGGCGAACCCATCGAAGTGACCGAGATGATCAAAGCCGCGCACCGACACAAGGCCAGATACCTCCTGCCCGGACCGAACGAAGCCTGACCTCACCGCCCTCCCGCGACACTTGCCAGACCGCCACCGAGGTAGTGGAGGTGGCCACGGTCAAATCCCGCTCGGCTTACCGCAGCAGGCGCACAACAAACCACTGTTCCCCTTGCCGGAGCCAACCGCGTAAGCGAGGATTTCCACATCGACCTGTCGGTAGATGCCGGACGGAGGAGAGATCGCTACGCCGAGCCCAACAGCATCCGTTGAGGACAGACAGCACATAGATGTACGCAAGATTAGGTGCCGGAGTTGTGGTGAAATGTCGATTGCGGCAACCTCCGACACGCCCGGGATCCGGGGGAGGTTGGCGGAAAGATCCCAAACCGCCCCCGAGCTGCGAAGATTCGCCATACGAAGATCATCTAAGCTGCCACCAAGATCATGATCAACAGGAGGTTGTCCCCCAGACCCCCCGTTTGCCCAGGTCAGACCGCCCGACATTTCGGACACGGTCCCCAAGCACACGAGAACCGCGCCGGATTGAAAGCCGTACAGAGGTCGAAGTGCCACCTGCTGACGTGCGGACAAATCAGCCGTTAATGGCTTCGTCGGCCGTCCAGATGTTGAGGAAATGTAGATGCAATCTGGTCTGGCTTGATCAAACACGGATAAGACCGGGAGATCCGCGCCGCATTGCCGACACGCTCAGCCGCGCCCGGGAGCAGGAGAACACACACTGGTCCTCCCCCAAGTGGCCGGAGGACCGTCGCCGAGTTCTGTCCGCCGCTACTGACCGGCACCTTCCACCTCATCGGCCCAAGTGAGCAGCCGCGCGTGCAGCGCGTCGACCTGGTCGGCGGTGAGCTTGTACGGTTCGTAGGCGGAGTCAGGAAATCGCCGTACCGCGCGCAGCGCCCCCGCGAAGATCGACGGGTCGAACCCAGGATCGTGATCGGCCGCCAGCTGCAGTAGCTCGCCGGTGGTGAAGCGGCCATCTTGAATGACCCCGTGTACGTCGATGTAGTCACGGACCTCCGCCCGACCGAACAGAGCACACAGCTTGTTCGCCACCGCGTCTGCGGGATGCAGGACCGGGCCGATCGCGAGCTGGACCGGCGGGTACGCCCGCCAGTCGACACCAAGTTCTACCGTGCTGGCGCTGCCCGTGGCCGGGTCCGCCACCGCCAGTCGGGCGAATGAGGCTCCCTCCCGCTCCACGGCGACGTCCAGAACATCGGCACGGAGCGCCGCCACCACGGCGGCCTGAGCTGCCGGGAAGTCAGACACTGCCGCCATGGTGGTGAACAGGTCCACGTCCTTGGAGACCCGGTCCACGAAGCCGTGCGCCTGCACCGCGTACCCACCGGCCAGGCAGAACCCGTACTCGGCTGCAGCCTTCAACGCGACCCGAGCCAGTCGCTGGTGAAACGGGTCCATCACGGCTCATGCTGCCCTGGGGAGATTCGGGAAACGAGACTCCCACAGCGTCCGGACCTTGGTTGGCAGCCACAGCTGGCGCCACACCCTGGCCAGGGTCGGACCATGGACGAAGGCGCGGAGATCCTCGACCCGCATCGACTCCCGGATCACCCGCTCGTACATAAGGTTGCGCTGGCGATCGTCGGACAGGTCGTAACGGCCCTGCTCAGACCAGTCCAGGCGCAACGGCAGCTCGACCACACCCCCGGTTGGTCCGGCCAGCTCCTCCAGCGAGTCCGGCACGGTGTACGGCCGGCCATCCTCGTACAGCACCCGCGCTTGTGCCATGCCGCCATTATCGCTCACGTCGGTGCTGCTTCACCGTACGGAGGAGTCCGGCGATGGCTGCCGGCGTGTCACCCGGCATGTACGTCCGGCTCTGGATGCTCGATGTACCTGACCGGGCTGACGGTCGGCAAGTGCAGCAGGACTTCCACGGATCCGCCGAGGTCGTCGAGCGCGAAGTAGTGCCGTTCGTCCTCATCGGGGTGGTACATGCCCGAGATGACTCGTACGGCGTGCCGGCCGGCCAGCCACTGCCCGACCGCGTCGGGTTTCGGGGCGGCGGTCAGGTCGACCGCGTACCCCGCGCCCAGCCTGGCCGCGACATGGTCGAGCGTCTGGTCCAGGCTGCCGGGGCGGGGTGCCGGCAGGCGCAGGTCCCGGATGCGGCCGGACCCGAAGGTGGTCAGCAGGCAGCGGTAGCCCGTCCCGAGATGTGCGCGGCGACCCGGATCGTCGCCAGGAGCACCGATATCCGCTCGTGGTCGCGGGTGCCCGCTGTCAGGGCGAGGACCCGGTCGTAGTCGGCGGGCACCGCAGTGGGGCGGACGATCCCACGAATCTCCACGGGATCGGCCGGGTGGTTGGCGTTGTGGGCGCGCAACCAGAGCAGCGCGTGGCGCAGCGACTCGGTGCGCCACGGCCCCCATGCGTCGGCCAGGATCGCCTCGGGACCGGTATCTGACGTCTCCCCGGTCCTGGCCCACCGGTCGAGCCGTGCACCGATCTCGGTGGTGTCCTGGATGACGACGGTACGCACGCCTCGGGTCACCAACGCCTGGAGCAGGTCGGCCTGCAGCTCGCTGACCTCGGCGCTTTCCCGGGTCGTCGGCGCGAATCCGATGACCGTCGGCGCGGCATGCACATCGTGGTCTGCCCGGCTCGGCAGAAGGGCGTCGGCGAGGTCGGTCACGACGTCCCGCCACGGGGTGTCGCCGTACGGTCGCATCGGTCGGGCGTGGGTGGACAGCCAGTCGAGGACCGCCGCCGGAGCGTCGGCGCTCATCGGACGCTCCCGTCGGCGGCGGGCGCGCGGGTGACGTCGAGCGCCCCGGCCAGCTCGGCCAGCATGCGGGCGCGGGTCTCGACGTCTCCAGCCCTGGCCGCGTACCGCCCGTCGACGACCTGGTGCGGTGAGAGGTGCAGCGACGTTCCCACTGGGCGCATCCGCAGCTCCTCGGCCACCTGGCGCAGCTGCGCCACGGCGCGGCCGCCGCCGGAGATCCCGTAGCCGACGAAGGCCACCGGCTTGTCGTTCCACTCGGCGTACAGGTGGTCGAGGGCGTTTTTCAGTACGCCAGGGAAGGAGGCGTTGTACTCGGGGACGACCATGACGTACGCGTGGTAGCTGGCGATCGCGGCGGCCCAGCGGCGCGTGGTGTCGTGCTCGTAGCTGCCGAATACGGCCGCGAGCGGCTCGCCCAGCATCGGCAGGTCGACGGTGGCCAGGTCGACCACTTCCAGGCGGAGCTCCGGCTGGCTGCGGTCCGACGCCACCCACTGGGCGATGGCCGGTGACCGCCGGTTCGGGCGGGTGCTGCCGGCGATCACGCCGACCCGCAGTGGTCCGGTCGGGCCGGCGACGTTGTCCGTTTCCATGCCGCTGACGGTAGAACTTGAACAATAGTTCAAGTCAAGCGACGATGTATCCATGTCCAACGCCACCGCCGCCCCGGCGACCCTGAGCGTGGGTGAGGTCGCGGCAGCCAGCGGAGTCGCCACCTCGGCCATCCGGTTCTACGAACGCCAGGGACTGCTCACCTCGGTCCGTACCAGCGGCAACCAGCGCCGGTACGACGAGTTCGCCCCCTGTGTGGTGCGGATCTGCCGGGTGGCGCAACGGGTCGGGCTCAGCGTGCAGGAGATCGTCGCGCTGTTCGCCGCCCTGCCGGCCAAACCCACCGAGGCCGACTGGCAGCAGCTCACCCGGGCGCTCGTCACCGAAGCGGAGCGCCGCATCGCCGAACTCCACGACGCGCTCGACGACATCGCCTCCGGAGAGCCGCTCTGCACACTACCGACGGGCGGGCGTCACGTACCGATGCCAGGCTGAGACGCAGGACGCCGTTCAGCCGGACACCAGGTGGTAGCCGGCCCCTCGGACGGTGCGTACCCGTGGCCCGTTCGGCAGCGCGGCGAGCTTGCGCCGCAGTCGCTTCACGGTGGCGTGCAGCGCGGCCCGGTCGTCCAGATAGGCGCCGCTCCAGACCGCCTCGAACAACTGCCGATACGTCCACAGCCGCAGCGGTGGGCTGGCCAGCCGCAGCAGCGTCGCCCGCTCCAACGGGGTGAGCGCCAGCGCCTCGCCGCGCCAGGTGACCTCGGTGGAGAGCGGATCGAGCAGCAGGTCACCGAGGTGGGTCGGCCCGTCGGCCACCGCCAATTCATCGGCCACCGCCGTCGACAGCAGCATGGTCCGCAGCTCGGTGAGGTTGTTGACGACCAGTACGGCGCCGAGGTCGTCGACCCGGGACACCAACCGCTCGCGTACCGCCGGGTCGGTGGACACGCACACCACCAACGGCACCTCGCCACCCGTCACCGCATCTCCCCCAGTGTGTTCCCGGGCCAGCCAACCTGCTGAAAGGCCCGACGTCAACGGCCTGGTGGGAGCCCTCCCAGCACCAGTCGCTGTCCCGGTATTGTCCGGCAATTGCCCACCTTGGTGCTTTCACCTGGTCCTCGGGACCCCGAGCATGGCCGGCAGGCGGGATCCGCCTGTCACCACTGTGAGGAGAACGATGATCCATCCACCTGGACGGACCGGCCCGCCACCAGCGGGTATCCGGTACGCCGCCGCGATCGTCCGGTACGTCGCCGCGACGCTGGCGGTCGTGTTCGGCGTCACCGCCGCCACCACGGCCGCCCCTGCCGCGTCGGCGGCCCCGGTCGGCGGCAACGGCGACGCCCCGGCGGCGGTCAGTGCCGAACTGCTGGCCGACCTCGCCGCCGACGGCACCACCAGCTTCATGGTCTACCTGCGGGAGACGGCCACCCTGGACACCGCAGCCCGGATCAGCGACCGGGCCCGGCGCTCCACCGTCGCGTACGAGCGGTTGACCGAGGTCGCCGAGCGCAGCCAACAGGGGCTGACCGCCGACCTGACCCGGCGCAAGGTGCCGTACACCAGCTTCTGGATCGCCAACGCGGTGCAGGTCACCGGGGACCGGGCGCTGGTCGACGCGATCGCCGCCCGGCCGGAGGTGGCGCGGGTGGAGCCGCTGCGCAGCCACGAGCTGATCGAGCCGGTCACGCAGCCGTCCGTCGCCGACGACCCGCAGACCACGTGGGGGGTGGAGCAGATCGGCGCGCCCCGGGTCTGGTCGGAGTTCGGCGTACGCGGCGACACCGTGGTGATTGCCAGCATCGACACCGGAGTCCAGTTCGACCATCCGGCGCTGGTCGCCAGCTACCGGGGGAGCCTCGGTGACGGCACCTTCGACCACGACTACAACTGGTTCGACCCGTCCGGGGTGTGCCCGGACGCGACGCCCTGCGACAACCAGGGGCACGGCAGCCACACCGTGGGCACGATGGTCGGTGACGACGGCGCCGGTACCCGGATCGGGGTGGCGCCGGGGGCGCGGTGGATCGCGGCGAAGGGCTGCGAGTCCCGCAACTGCTCCGACCCGGCGCTGCTGGCCGCCGGCCAGTGGGTGCTGGCGCCGACCGACCGCAACGGCGAGAACCCACGCCCCGACCTGCGACCGGACATCGTGAACAACTCGTGGGGCGGCGGCCAGGCCGACCCCTGGTACGAGCAGGTGATCACCGCGTGGCGGGCGGCCGGAATCTTCCCGGTCTTCTCCACCGGCAACGAGGGGCCGGCGTGCAACACCGCCAGCTCCCCCGGCGACTACCCGAGCGTCTACACCGTCGGCGCGCACGACGTCGACGGCACGATCGCCGACTTCTCCAGCCGGGGCGTGTCCGGGGTGGACGGCCACATCACGCCGGACATCGCCGCCCCCGGGGTCGGCACCGTCTCGGCACTCCCGGGCAGCCAGTACGGCACCGCCGACGGCACCTCGATGGCGGCGCCACACGTCGCCGGCACGATCGCGCTGCTGTGGTCGGCCGCGCCGGCGCTGCGCAACGACTACGACGCGACGGTCGCGTTGCTGGACCGTACCGCGATCGACGTCGACGCCACCGAATGCGGCGGCACGGTGGCGGACAACAACCTGGCCGGCGAGGGCCGGCTGGACGCGTACCAGGCGGTGGCGCAGTCACCCCGCGCGCAGACCGGCCGGCTGACCGGCACGGTGACCGACGCGGCGGACGGCTCCCCGGTCGCCGGGGTGACCGTGACGGTCGCCGGGCGCAGTGTGCAGACCGGACCCACCGGCGGGTACGCGACGTACCTGCCGGCCGGCACGCACACCCTCACCGTCTCCGGGTTCGGCTGGGCCACCCGGACGCTGACGGTGACGGTCGGCACCGCACCGGTGGTCCTGGACGTCGCCCTCGACGCGGTGCCGCTGGTCACCCTCTCCGGTCGGGTCACCGACGGCTCCGGGCAGGGTTGGCCGTTGTACGCGCGGATCGACATCGCCGGTCGGCCCGGCCACCCTGTCTTCACCGACCCGACCAGCGGCCGGTACGCCCTCCAGGTGCCCCGGCACGGCACGTACCAGCTGACGGTGACCCCGCTGTACCCCGGCTACCGGACGGTGACCACCGAGGTGGCGGTCGGCGGCCAGGCCCGGAGGGCGAACCTGGTGGTGGCGGCGCACATCGCCTGCACCGCCCCCGGCTACACGGCCGACACCGGCGCTACGGTCTTCGCCACCGACTTCGCCACCGAGCCGGCCGGCTGGACGGTCGTGGACCGCACCGACGGCGGCGGCTGGACCTTCACCGACCACCACCAGCGGGGCAACCTGACCGGCGGCAGCGGCGGGTTCGCCATCGTCGACAGCGACGGCCACGGCGTCGGCCGCAGCCAGGACACCCTGCTGCACACGCCGATGATCGACATCTCGCAGATCGCGGCACCGGTGCTGCGGTTCCGCACCGACGCGTGGATCGCCGGCAACGGCGACGTCGCCGCGATCGACGTGTCGACCGACGGCACCGAATGGGTCAACGTCTCTCAGGTGACCGAGAGCGTACGCGGGCCGCAGCTGGTGGAGATTCCGCTGGCCCCGGTGGCCGGTGCCGACCAGGTGCAGGTCCGGTTCCGTTACCAGGGCGGGTACAGCTGGTGGTGGCAGGTCGACGACGTGGCGATCGTCGACCGGACCTGCACGCCGGTCGACGGCGGGCTGATCGCCGGGTTCACCAGCGACGCGAACACCGGGACGCCGGTGGTCGGGGCACGGGTCGCCGACCCGCAGCGCCCGGACGAGTACGGCACGTCGGCGGCCACCCCGGCCGATTCTACGGTGCCGGACGGGTTCTACTGGTTCTTCGCCGGAGGGGCCGGGCAGCAGCGGTCGTTCGTTGCCGAGGCGGCCCCGTACCAGCAGCGGAAGCGGACCGCGTCGGTGATCGCCGGCGGTGCCCGGCGGGTCGACTTCGACCTGCGCAGTGGACAGCTGGCAGTCTCCGGCGCACCGGTCGCGGCGGAACTGACGGCCGGCGGCAGCGGCAGCGCCGAAGTCACCGTCCGCAACACCGGGACCGCACCGGTGACGGTGACGGTGCTGCAGCGGCCCGCCGCGTCGGCCACGCCGCCGCTGTCCGGGCAGCCGCCGTGGCAGCGGCTGGCCGACGCGCCGGACGGGTTGTCCGACAACGCCGCCGTGGTGCTCGACAACATCGTCTACTCGATCGGCGGCGGCACCCACCTGGGCACCACCCGGCAGGCGTGGGCCTACGACCTGGTCGCCGACTCCTGGCAGCGGCTGCCGGACCTGCCCCGGGACCGGGGCAAGCCGGCGGTGGCGGCGGTCGACGGCGAGGTGTACGTGTTCGGCGGCTGGGACACCGAGTTCCGGCCGCAGTCGGCGGTCGACGTGTACGACCCGGCGACCGGGGTGTGGCGCACGCTCGCCGGGGTGACCAACCCCGCCCCCCGGGCGGCGGCCGCGGCGGTGGTCGTCGAAGGGCTGATCTACCTGGTCGGCGGCTGCCGGGACGACCTGTGCCGGGCGTCGGCCGACGTGCTCGCGTTCGACCCGGCGACCGGCACGTTCCGGGCCCGCGCCGACTACCCGCACGAGGTGGCGTGGCATGCCTGCGGCGCGATCGACCAGCGGATCTACTGCGCGGGCGGGTACAGCCACGACGGCGACTACGCCGACACCCTCGCCTACGACCCGGACACCGACCGCTGGTCGGCCCGCGCGGCCATGCCGGAGCACGTGACCGGCGCGGCGTACTCGGTGGCCGCCGGCCGCCTGGTGCTGGCCGGCGGCATGCTCTCCGGCGGGGAGATCACCGATCACACCATCGGGTACGACCCGGTGGCCGACGCCTGGCAGGAGCTGGCCCCGACCGGGCAGGCCGCGTCCCGGGGTGCCGGCGCCTGCGGTGGGCTGGCGATCGGCGGCATGTCGCCGCAGTGGGCGGCCGTGCCGTCGATCTCTCAGTGGTCCGGGGCGGACGGCTGCACACCGCCGGCCGAGGTGCCCTGGCTGCGGGTACGCCCGGCCAGCTTCACGTTGGCGCCGGGCGCGTCGAAGGCCGTCACGCTGCGGTTCACCGCCAACGCCGCGACCGGGGTCGACGGGCCCGGCCGGTACACCGCCACGCTGGCACTGCGGGCGCAGACCCCGTACCCGGTGTTGACGGTGCCCGTGGGCTTGACGGTGCGGCAGCGGTAGGTCGTACCCGGTGAGTTGTCCGGGGTAGCTGGTGCGGGGCGGCGATCCATCGACGCCGCCCCGCACCGCCGGTTGTCGGTACGGCACGAGACGCCACCGGCCATTAACCAGCTCGTTGCTGCACCGCAACCGTACGTTGCGGGAACACCCAGCTACCCCGGATAGTTTCGGCCTCCATGCGTGTCAGCCCGCCCCTGCGTAACAGCGAGCAGGAGGCGCCTACCCAGGTAACCTCGCCGCGCCCGACACGCGAGCGCAGCCCGTACATCGATGCGCTGCGGGCGTTGGCGATCGTGCGGGTCTACCTGCTGCACACCCTGTGGCTGACCTGGCTGCCGCTGGCGTTCCCGGCGATGCCGGTGATGTTCGCGCTGGCCGGCTACCTCACGGCCGTGTCGCTGGACCGAGGTACGCCGCTGCGGGTGGTCGGCTCGCGGCTGCGCCGGCTGCTGCCACCGCTGTGGGCGCTCGCTGCGGTCGCCGTACCGCTGATGGTCCTGGTCGGCTGGCGGCCCAGCCTGCTGGACGTGACCTGGTGGGTGGTGCCGCTGCGGAACCCGCCGAACAGCGAATGGGGCGGACCGTTCTCCCTCGGACTCTGGTACATCCGCGCCTACCTGTGGCTGGTGCTGCTCTCCCCGCTGCTGTGGTGGGCGTTCCGCCGCTGGCCGGTCGGCACACTACTGACCCTGCCCGCACTCGCCGTACTGCTCTCCTCCCCGCTGGTCGACCTGCAGATGAACCCGGTCACCGACGTGTTCTGGTCCACCGCCGCTTACGGCACCTGCTGGCTGATCGGCTACGCCCGGCACACCGGACTGCTGGACCGGGTCCCGCTGCGGTGGTACGCGCTCGGCGTCGGCGCGCTGGCGCTCGGCGCGATGATGTGGCTGGCCGAGCGGGGCGAGGACGACCGGCTCGGCGCGCTGGTGTGGGGCTGGGCTGCGGTGCTGTTGCTGATGCGGGCCCGGCCCCGGTTGGACTGGCTGGCGCAGGTGCCGTGGCTGGCCCGGCTGTTCCGCATGATCAACGCCCGCGCGGTGACCGTCTACGTCTGGCATCTGCCGGTGCTGTACGCCGCCAGCGGGCTCCTCACTCTGACCGGTCTCTACGCCGGTAAGGCGGCCATCCTCGGCGTCGGCACCGTGCTGCTGGTCGGCGTGGTGCTGGCTTTCGGCTGGGTCGAGGACCTGGCCGCCCGCCGCCGCCCGTCACTGCTACCACCCAGTTGACGCCGCGCACCAGTCGGCTGACTCCGTTCGTCGCCGGGCCGGCGGAATGCGCCCCGGTAGGCGTACGGGCTGGTGCCGACGATCCGTTTGAAGCTCTCCCGGAACGCGGTCGGTGAACCGAAGCCGACCCGGCGGCTGATCTGTTCGACCCCGTCGTCGGTGGCTTCCAGCAGATGCTGGGCCTGCCGGATCCGGGCCTCCTGTAACCAGCGCAGCGGCGGGACGCCGGTGTGTTCCCGGAAGCGTCGGTGCAGGGTTCGAGGGCTCATGCCGGCCCGGTCGGCGATCCGGGCCAACGTCAACGGTTCGGCCGCCTGCTCACGCAGCCAGTTCAGCAGCGGTTCGATCGCCGGCTCGGGCGGTGCCGGCGGTGCCTGGGCGGGGATGAACTGGGCCTGCCCGCCGCTGCGTTCCAGCGGCATCACCGACAGCCGGGCGGCGTCGGCCGCCGCCGCCGAGCCGTGGTCGCGGCGGACCAGATGCAGGCAGAGGTCGAGGCCGGCGGCGGCCCCGGCGGAGGTGAGGATCTGCCCGTCGTCGACGTAGAGCACGTCCGGGTGGACCCGGACGGCCGGGTAGCGGGCGGCCAGGTCGGCGGCGGCGCGCCAGTGGGTGGTGGCCGGTCGCCCGTCGAGCAGGCCGGCGGCGGCCAGGACGAACGCGCCGGAGCAGATCGAGGCGATCCGGGTGCCGGCGTCGGCGGTGGCACGCAGCGCGGCCTGCACCGGCTGCGGCACCGGGGCCGACAAATCGGCGCAGCCGGGGACAATCACCGTGTCGGCGGTGGCCAGCGCGGTCAGGTCGGCGGCGGGTCGCAGGGTGAACGCGCCGGCGTCCACCTCGGCGGTGGCCGCGCAGACCACCACCTGGTACGCGGCCCGGCCGTCGGGCAGCCGCAGCCGGCCGAACACCTCGATCGGGGTGGACAGGTCGAACGGGATGACCCCGTCGAGGGCGAGGATCGCGATCCGGTGCACGTCGACGACGGTACGCCGACGGTGGCGAGAATCCGTTGACCTGTGTCCGTCCTGCCACTCCTCGCGTCACGAAACCACCCATACCGTCGCGTCGTGACGAAATTTCTGCTCTCCGTACATGTGCTCGCAGCGATCGTGGCGATCGGCCCGGTGACCGTCGCAGCCAGCATGTTCCCGGCCGCCGCCCGGCGGGCGATCGCCGACCCACGCGACGCCGCCGCCCACACGACCCTGCGCACGCTGCACCGAATCTGCCGGGTGTACGCCGCCGTCGGGATCGTCGTGCCGGTCTTCGGTCTGGCCACCGCCACCAGCCTCGGGGTGCTCACCGACACCTGGCTGCTCGTGTCGATCGCGCTCACCGCGATCGCCGCCGCGCTGCTGGTGCTACGGGTCCTGCCCCGCCAGCAGATGCTGCTGACCGGGATCGACGCTCCCGGCACCCAGCCGGAGCCGACGGCGACCGCAACAGGGGCAGCGACCGCGAGTACACCGACCACCGCGCCACAGCGGCTGGCGGCGTACACCGGGGTGTTCAACCTGCTCTGGGCGACGGTCACGGTGCTGATGATCGTCCGTCCCGGCTCGACGACCGGGGTGTGAGGATGTCGGGCAGTCTGCGGCTGTTGCGGATCGCCGCCGGAGTCGAGATCACCACTCTGATCGTGATGCTGGCCAACCTGGCCACGGTGCACTGGCCGGCCGTGTCGTCGCTGCTCGGCCCGACCCACGGGGCGGCGTACCTGCTGGTGGTCGTCGCCACCGCGCAGCAGCCGGCCGCGCCGACATCGACCCGGCTACTCAGTCTGCTGCCCGGCGTCGGCGGCCTGCTGACGCTGCGGGCACTGGCCGCGCACCGTCGACCGGCACCGGACGCACCGGCGCAGAGTTGAACGGCACCGGCCCCGTCAGCGGAGTGCGTCGTCGGCGAGCCGGGCGTGCACGCCGACGACGCCGTTGACGATCTGCGTCACCCGTACGTCGACGACGACGCTGGCCAGGGCGACCGCGTCGCCCCGGGACAGCCCGTGCCGGCGGGACATCAGGGTGATCATCGCGTCGAGCGCGTCGGCGGCCGCAGTGTCGAGGGTGTCGCCCAGGCCGAGGGTCAGCCAGGCACCGTCGACCCGGGCCACCGGGCCGGTCAGCGGCCGGTCGTCGACCAGATCGAAGGTGAGCTGGACCCGGTCCATCAGGCATTCGATCGCCGTACCGCAGATCTCGCCGTCGCCCTGGGCGGCGTGGCCGTCGCCGACGGAGAACAGCGCGCCGTCGACCGTGACCGGCAGCAGCAGGGTGCTGCCGGCGACCAGGTCCTTGCAGTCCAGGTTGCCGCCGCAGCGCCGGGGCGGGATCGTCGAATGCTCGCCGGGCTGCGCCGGCGGCATGCCGAGCACCCCGAGGAACGGCCGCAACGTCACGGTGTGGCCGAGCTGGTTGCGTCCGGTGCCGGCGGCCGGGTCCAGCTGCCAGGTGTGCACCGTCTCGGTGCCGGCGATCCCGTACCGCTCGCTGTGCGGGGTCAACGCGCTGCCGGCCAACGTGGTGCCCCACTCGGCCGGCAGCACCTCGTCGATCCGTACCGACAGGGTCGTCCCGGGCCGGGCACCGCGCACCGCGACCGGCCCGACCAGCGCATGGCCGAACCCCGGCCGGTACGCCGGCACCCGGCGCCGCTGGTCGTGCAGCCCGCCGGCGTACGGCCCGGCCGACCACCAGCAGTCCAGGGTACGGAAGGTGACCGTGTCGCCGGGGTCGATGGTGAGCACCGGCGGATAGTCGGGTGAGAAGTAGCCGTGCAGGGTCCGGGTGTTCGGCTCCAGGGTGTGCCGCATCGCCGCAGGTTACCGCCGCCGGTCCAGGTGACGCAGCTAGCGCCGCCGGTCCAGGTAGCGCAGCGACCGGCGCAGGTAGCTGCGCGGGTTGGTGTCCAGCTGCCGGGCCCAGCGGGGCGGCAGGTCGTCGCGCAGCCAGGCGTACCGGCCCAGCGCGTAGCCGTACATCGGCTCGGTGAGATAGCCGAGCCGGCTCGACTGCCAGCCGCCGGCCCGGCCCCGGTAGTCGAAGGCGGCGTTGGCGGTGAAGATGCCGAGTCCGAAAAAGACAGTGGTGAGGTCGGTGAGCGGCTCGTGGTCGGCGGCGTCGGGGCGGTGCCGGCCCTCGCCGATCAGGCGTTCGTGGGCCAGCTCGTGGGCGATGGTGGCGACCAGCGCCATCGGCTGGCGGGCCTGCGCCCCGGCGATGGTGATCACGCCCCGGCCGCCCCGACGTACGTAGTGCCCGGCCGCGCCGGAAGCGGCCTGCGCGTACGCCGGCAGGCTGGCCAGTAGCGCGGCTTCGGTGTCGTCGGCCGGCTCGAAGACCAGTTCGACCCGGTCCGGGTCGACGGCCATGTGCCGTGCGACGCGGTGCAGCACCGCCGCCACGTCGGCCCGGCTGCCGTGGTAGGCACCGGGGAAGAACTCGTCGGTGGGCAGCACCACCGGTCCGCGCAGAGCCGGCTCGCCGAACTCGCGGATCAGCCAGGACAGTGACTCGTCGATCCAGTCCCGCTCGGTCTCCCGGACCGGGCACGCCCCGCTGAACAGCATCGACACACCTCCCCGTACGGTTTGCTGCCGTCAGAATCCCCGACCGGGTGCGGCGGCGGGTGCCCGGCGGCGGTCGGATAGGCGACAGCGGTCACGGCCCGGCGGCCGGCGTATCGTCGGGCGCTGTGACTGGCGTGCCCTACTCGTTCTGTTCGTCGTGCGGTGCCCGCTACCCGGCCGACGCCGGCTGGCCCCGGTCCTGTGACCACTGTGGGCAGCAGGTCTGGCGTAATCCGACACCGGTGGCGGTCGCCGTGGTGCCGGTGACGACTCCACAGGGGATCGGTGTGGTGGTGCAGCGCCGCGACATCGAGCCGGCACGCGGCGAGCTGGCGTTGCCGGGCGGTTTCATCGAGTACGGCGAGGACTGGCGCACCGCGGTGGTCCGCGAGCTGCGCGAGGAGACCGGCCTGGCCGGGCGGTCCGACCAGGTGCAGTTGTACGCCGTACGCAGCGTGCCCAACGGTGCGAGCCTGCTGATCTTCGGGGTGCTGCCGCCCCGACCGGCGCAGGCGTTGCCGGTGTCGGCGGCGACCGAGGAGGCCACCGAGTGGCTGGTGGTGACCGAGCCGGTCACGCTCGCGTTCCCGTTGCACACCGAGGTGCTGGCCCACTACCTGACCGATCCGACGGACCCGGCGACGCTCGGTACCCTGTGGGCGTGAGCGACCTTCCTGACCGGCTGCCTCCTGACGGGCTGCGGGCCTCCGACGCCGACCGCGAGCAGGTGGCGGAGGTGCTGCGGGCCGCGGCCGCCGAGGGCCGGATCGATCTGCCCGAGCTGGACGAACGACTCGGCCGGGTGTACGCCGCCCGGACGTACGCGGAGTTGGAGCCGCTGACCCGGGACATTCCCCGTGCGGTGTCCGACACGGTGGCCCGGCGTGGCGAGCACGGCCTGGCGCCGTCGCGTCCGTCGCAGTGGGCGGTCGCGGTGATGAGCGGTTTCGACCGGCGTGGCCGGTGGGTGGCACCGGGCATTCTGCGGGCCTTCGCCTTCTGGGGCGGCGGCCGGATCGACCTGCGGGAGGCGCGGTTCGACGCGAACGCGATCCGGATCCGGGCCTGGGCGATCATGGGCGGGATCGAGATCGTGGTGCCGGACGACGCCGAGGTGTCGATCTCCGGTGTCGGCCTGATGGGCGACTTCGGTCAGCGGGCCGCCGGGCTGGGCAGCCCTGGTGGGCCGAGAATCCACATCAACGGGCTGGCGTTCTGGGGCGGTGTGTCGGTCAGACGTCGGGGCCGGCCGGGACGCTGATCGCGGCGACGATCAGGCCGTTGCGGGCCAGCCACCGGCCGGTGAACCCGGTCAACGGCGTGCCGTCGGGCAGCGCCGGGCCGGGCACCAGCAGCCGGGCGGTGAAGTCCCCGTCGACGGCGGCACCGGGGCCGGGAGCCACGGCGGCACCCGGGCCGGGAGTCGCCTCGACGTACGCCTGCTCGAAGCCGAGCCAGCTTTCGGCCAGCGGATACCACGCCTTGTAGACGGCCTCCTTGGCGCAGAACAGCAGCCGGTCCCAGTGCACCTGCGGGTGGCTGTCCCGACTGGCGGCCAGCCAGGTGAGTTCGTCGGGCACGGTGATGCTGTTCAGCACTCCGGAGGGCAGTGGTTCGTGCGGTTCGGCGTCGATGCCGACCGCGGTGAGGTCGGCCGACCGGGCCACCACCGCCGCGCGGTAGCCGGCGCAGTGGGTGATGCTGCCGACCACCCCGGCCGGCCAGCGGGGTTCGCGGCGCGCTCCGGACGGCACCGGTACGCCGGGGAAGCCCAGCTCGGCGAGAGCTTCGTGGGCACAGCGGCGAGCGGTGCCGAACTCGCGGCGGCGCTTGTCCACCGCGTTGCCGACCACGGCCGTCTCCTCGGGGAACAGGGTGACCGGGACGCTGTCGTCGAACGCCTCGCGGGCGACCGCCGTGGCTGGCAGCAGTGCCTCGATCATCCCGCTCCGCCCTCCGTCACGGTCGTGGCAGGTGGTCGGGTGTCATTGGCAGACCCGCCATTCGCCGTTCTCCTCGACCAGTCTGACGGTCTCCTGCCGCTGCGCGCCACCGTCGTAGGTGACTTCGACGGTGACGGCGCCGGACGTCCGCCCGTTGGTGGTCGACACGTTGACGCCGATGATGTCGTACCCGGCGATCTGCCCGGCGGCGGACTCCTGCTGGACGTACTCCGTCTCGGACAGGGCGTCCCGGCGGTCCTGACACAGTCGTTGGTAGGCACCGGCGTAGTCGCCGGCGGACAGCGCGTCGAAGTGGGCGGTGGTAGCGTCGCGGGCCGGCTCGGTGGCCGCCGACACGGTCCGGTACAGCCAGAAGCCACCCCCTGCGACGCCGACGCAGCAGAGCAGGACGACGGCGAGCACGACAGCGATGATGATCACGGTCGTCCGCCGGCCGCGGCTCGGCCCAGCGGGTGACGGCGGTGGTGGCGGCCCCGGCGGTTGGTAACTCATGATCGGGATGCTAGAGGCCGCCCGCCACCTGCCGGACGGGGACGGCTACCCCGTATGGGACCGGGCGAGACGCCGGTGCTTCTGGTCGTCGGTACGCCGGGCGAGCGCCCGCAGCTCGGCGGGACCGCTCTGCGGCTGGTGGGCGCACCAGGCGGTCAGCAGCCGGGCGGCGCTGTCCGGATCGCTGTCGGCGGCGACCGCCACCACCACCTCGGCGGTCTCGTCCAGCAGGTCCGCGACGGTCGGCACCACCACGCCCTGTTCGCGCAGGTGGTGCCCGACCAGCATGGCACCGAGCGGCGTCAGGCTGATCCTGTCGTCGTCGGTGAGCCGGACCGCGCCGAGGTCGGCCAGCTGCGCGAAGAGCCGGTCGGCGTCGTTGTGGGCGGACTGGCGCCAGGCCTGCTGCTGCTCCTCGGTGCCGCCATACGGCACCAGCATCGACTTCTCCAGCGCCTGGTGCAGCAGCTCGCGCAGGGCCGGGACTGGCAGCGGTTCGGCGGACGAGTAGAGGGTGAGTGCCGTGATGACGACGGCGTCGTCGAACCGCCACCGCATCAACGACTCACGCCAGCCGCTACCGCACACCGCCGCCCCGATCTCGGGCAGCGTCGCGTACAGCCGGTGGGCCAGGGCGAGCGGGTCGGTCAGCAGCTTCGCCGCGCTCTTGACCGGCACGAGCCGTCCCTTGACCATCCGGACCACGCGAGCGGCCCGAGCCCAGGCGACGACCACCGAGAGTCCGTACAGCTCCTCGCTGCTGCGGGTCTTGAACACCCGGTCACCGATGGCCGGGTCGATCACGTCTGCGGTGTCGAGCAGCGGGACCAGTTCCCGGGCGTCGGCCAGCCGCAGGTTGCCGTTCGGGGTCAGGGTTCGACCCGGTCCCACCCAGGCCACGAACTGCCGGACCCGGTGCAGGATCGTCGACGCTTCGGCTGCCGGGCGCAACTCGGCGTCGTCCGGGACGGTCACCAGCGGCAGGGTCGGTGGACGTTGCGCGCCGTCGGATGCCGCCCGGTGGTTGGCCATGATTTGGTTGAGCAGGTCCTGGTCGACGGAGATCCGGCCGGCGTGCACGTCGGCGATGAACGCCTGGGCGGCCGCGTTGTCGGTCGGATCGACGCCTTCGCGCATCATCCGGGTGGTCCAGTACTTCGCCGGACCGTAGCGCCGCTCGTCGGCCAGCGCCTCGGCGACCGGTCCGGCCAGCTCGTCGAGCGTGGTGTGCAGCAGGTCCCGGTCGGCGCAGTGCCGGTCGGCGAACCCTTCGTCGAACAGGAAGTCGACGAATCCCCGTACGCTCGGCACGACGGCGTCCCAGTCGTCCGGGTGCATGGTGACGTGTCGGGGGAACCCGTCGAGCAGCGCGGCGGTGAGGTCGTCGGGGTGCCACCGGCCGAGCAGACCGTCACCGTGACTCCACCGGTACTCCAGCAGTGTCTCGATCACGAACGGGTCGAGCTCGGTGCGCCGCTGCCGACGCGCCCACTTGCCGACCCGGCCGACCAGCCGTTGCCGGGCGTGGTGGAAGGTGTCGGGGTCCGCCGACGTGTAGACCGTCCTCATGCCGCGCGACCCTACCGTCCGCCGCTGCCCGAGGCGGAGGGGCCATGCCGATGGGCATCTTGACGGCGGGGTACGCCCCGGTTAACACTCTCGCAACCGCCGAGTCACGGCGACGAATCGGGTGAACTCTGACCCGACCACCGTCCGCCAGGTGTTGTTAACGCTAACAACTGCTGATACCGACGCTCAGACCGCAAATCCGGACGCCTCCCAGGAGGAGACACTCATGCCGCAGCGGGATCGACCGCGTACCGCCCCACCTCGACGAACAGCCCTGGCGTCGCTCGCCGCCCTCGCCCTCACCGCCAGCCTGCTGGCCGCCGGCCCGACCACCGCCACCGCGGCCGGACCGACCGACGGACTCGTCCTCTGGTACGAACTGGACGCCACCGCCGGAACCGTCGCCACCGACACGTCCGGCAACGACCGGCACGGCACCGTGCACGGTGCCGCCGCCTGGTCCGGCGCCGAAGGGCTCGGCCTCAACGGCAGTGACACGTACGTGGACCTGCCCGACCACGTGCTGCGCGACCTCGACTCGGTCACCGTGGCGATGGACGTGTTCATCGACCCGGCCCAGGTCACCCCGTACTTCATCTTCGGGATGGGCAACACCAGCGGCGGCACCGGCGACGGATACCTGTTCGCCACCGGCGACCAGTTCCGCGCCGCCATCGCCAGCGGCAACTGGTCCACCGAGCAGAACACCCGACCGAACCCGTCCCGCAACCTCGCCCGGGGCGTCTGGAAAAACCTCACCTACACCCAGACCGGCAACACCGCAGTGCTCTACGAAGACGGCGTCGAGGTCGGCCGCAACACCGCGGTCACCATCACCCCGGCGTCGATCGGAGACGGCACCACCACCGCCAACTACATCGGACGCTCGGTCTACACCGGCGACCGCCACCTCGCCGGCCGGGTGCGTGACTTCCGCATCTACGACCGGGCGGTCACCGCCGACGAGGCCGCCCAGATCGGTGAACGCGCGGCCGCCGCGGTCGTCGCCCACGACGCGGCCGCGCTGGATCTCGGCGACACCAGCCGGATCACCGCCGACCTCCGGCTACCGGCAACCGGGCCGGGCGGCTCGGCCATCGACTGGACCTCCAGCGACCCGGCGGTGGTCACCACCGACGGTACGGTGACCCGACCGGAAGTCGGCGAACCAGACGCCCAGGCCACGCTCACCGCCACCCTGCGCCGGAGCACCGTCACCGACAGCAGGAGCTTCGAGGTGACCGTGCTGGCCGAATTCGACGACGCGCGGATCGTCGACGACGCTGCCGCGGCGCTGACCGTGCACGACGTCGACGACGTCCGCGGCAACCTGACCCTGCCCACGACGGGCGCCGACGGCACCACAGTGGCCTGGGCGTCGGACGACCCGGCGGTGATCGCCACCGACGGCGTGGTCAACCGACCGGCGCCCGGCTCCGCCGGCACCACCGTGACCCTGACCGCCACCGTCACCCGCAACGCGGCCAGCGCCACCCGCGAGTTCACCGCCACCGTGCCGGCGCTGCCGGCTCCGGCCGACCGCACCGGCTACCTGTTCAGCTACTTCACCGGGGAGGGCACCGCCGACGGCGAGCAGGTCTACTTCGCCCTCAGCCAGGGCAACGACCCGCTGCGCTGGCAGCAGCTCAACGACGGCCGGCCGGTGCTCACCTCGACGCTCGGCGAGCAGGGCCTGCGGGACCCGTTCATCATCCGTTCCCCGGACGGCGACAAGTTCTACCAGATCGCCACCGACCTGCGGATCCACGGCAACGGCGACTGGGACGGCGCGCAGCGCCACGGCAGCAGGTCGATCATGGTGTGGGAATCCACCGACCTGGTCGACTGGACCGACCAGCGCCTCGTGCAGGTCTCCCCCGACACCGCCGGCAACACCTGGGCGCCGGAGGCGTACTACGACCCGACGATCGGCGCGTACGTCGTCTTTTGGGCGTCCAAGCTGTACGCGGCCGACGACCCGGACCACACCGGGAACACCTACAACAAGATGCTGTACGCCACCACCCGCGACTTCCACACCTTCTCCGAACCGCAGGTGTGGGTCGACCCCGGCTACTCGGTCATCGACTCGACGGTGATCGACCACGACGGCGTCTACTACCGGTTCACCAAGGACGAACGCAACAACTCGTCGTCGACGCCGTGCAGCAAGTTCATCCTGGCCGAGACGTCGACGTCACTGCGCGACACCGGCTGGGACTTCCTGGCCGACTGCATCGGCCAGGGCGTGATGTCCCAGGGTGAAGGACCCACCATCTTCAAGTCGAACACCGAGGAGAAGTGGTACCTGTTCATCGACGAGTTCGGTGGGCGCGGCTACCTCCCGTTCGAGACCACCGACCTCGCCTCCGGGGTATGGACGCCGTCGAGCGACTACGCGCTGCCGGCCAGGCCCCGGCACGGCACCGTACTGCCGGTCACCCGGGCCGAGTACGACGCGCTGCTCGCCGCGTACGGACCGGACCCGGGGCCGGAGCCGCCGGCCGACGGACTGCTGCTGCACTACGAGTTCGACGAGGCCGGCGGCAGTGTCGCCACCGACTCGTCCGGGCAGGGCCGGCACGGCCGCTACGAGCGGACCCCGGCGTTCGGCACCGGCGTCGACGGCGGCTCGTTCAAGATGAGCGGCGGCGGCAGCGGCTCGACCACCGCGCCGTACGTGACGATCCCCAACGGGGTGTACGCCGGGGTCACCAGCACCACCGTGGCGACCTGGGTCAAATGGGACGCCTCCAGCACCGCCAACCAGTGGATCTACGGACTCGGTCCAAACAGCGACCGCTACCTGTTCAGCACGCCGCGCAGCGGCGGCGGGGTGCTGTTCTCAGCGATCACCACCGGCAGTTGGCAGGCCGAGAAGCAGCTGCGGGCGTCGTCGGCGCTGACCGGCGACGAATGGAAGCACCTCGCGGTGACCGTCGACTCGGCCACCCGTACCGCCGTCATGTATCTCGACGGGGTCGAGATCGCCCGGGCCACCGACGTAGCGGTCCGCCCGTCGGACCTGCACGACCCGACCCGCGACTACGCTGGCTACATCGGACGCTCGCTGTACGGCGCGGACCCGTACTTCGCAGGGGAGGTGGACGACTTCCGGATCTACAACCGGGCGTTGACCGCCGACGAGGTGTACGCCCTGGGCGGCGACCCGGCGGCGATCACCGGCGCCACCGTGGCGCAGCTCAAGGTGGACGCCATCATCGACGCCGACACCCGACGGATCATCCTGCCGGTCCGGCCGGACACCGACCTGACCGCCCTGGCCCCGGAGCTCACCCTGGCCCCCGGCGCCACCGTCGCGCCGGCATCGGGCACCGTACGGGACCTGAGCACACCGGTGACGTACACGGTCACCGGCGCCGACGGCTCCACGGCGACCTGGACCGTCGAGGCCCGGCTGATGCGTTCGCCGGTGCTGCCCGGCCTGTACGCCGACCCGAACATCGCGGTGTTCGGCGACCGGTTCTACCTCTACGCCACCACCGACGGGTTCGCCGGCTGGAGCGGCACGAAGTTCTCGGTGTTCTCCTCGGCGGACCTGGTGAACTGGACCGACCACGGGGTCATCCTGGACCTGGAGACCGACGTCGACTGGGCGGACAACAGTGCCTGGGCGCCGACGATCGCCGAACGCGACGGCAAGTGGTACTTCTACTTCAGTGGCGGGAAGGCCACCGGCGACACCGGCAAGCACCTGGGTGTCGCGGTCGCCGACTCACCGACCGGGCCGTTCCGCGACGCGCTCGGCGAGCCGCTGGTGTCGGCCGGGACGTACTCCGGCCAGATGATCGACCCGGCGGTGTTCACCGACGACGACGGCCGGTCCTACCTGTACTGGGGCAACGGCGCCTCCTACCAGGTGCCGCTGAACGACGACATGGTGTCGTTCGACCCGACCGCGGTGCGCACCTACCGGCCGGACGGCTACAACGAGGGCACCTTCGTGATCAAGCGTGACGGCCGTTACTACTTCATGTGGTCGGAGAACGACACCCGCAGCGAGGACTACCAGGTGGCGTACGCCGTCGGTGACTCGCCGCTCGGGCCGTGGGGTCCCCGGGAGGGTGTCATCCTGCGCAAGGACCTGTCGTTGGGCGTCAAGGGCACCGGGCACCACTCGGTGGTACGGATCCCCGGCACCGACGACTGGTACGTCGCGTACCACCGGTTCGCGATCCCGGACGGGGACGGCACCCACCGGGAGACGACCATCGACCGGCTGCGCTTCGCCGCCGACGGCTCCATCGTCCCGGTGGTGCCGACCCTGGAGAGCGTCGAGCCGATCCGGCCGGTCAACACCGCGCCGACGGTGATCGCCGTCACCGGTGCGGCCGGGCCGGTCGCCGCCGGCACCGAGGTCAGGGTCACCGCGACGTTCACCGACGCCGGCGCGGACGACACGCACCGGTGCGTGCTGGTCTGGGGCGACGGCACCGTCGACGCCGGCACGGTCGACGGGTCGGCCTGCGTCGCGGCGCACACGTACGCCGAACCGGGTGTGTACCGGCCGACGGTCACGGTGATCGACGACCGGGATGCCGCGCACACTCTGGCCGGCGGGTATCTGGCGGTACGCCGGACCGACGGCGGGTACGTGGCCGGCTCCGGCTGGATCACCTCACCGGCCGGGGCGTACGTCGCCGACGCGCGGGTGGCCGGGCGGGCCGAGTTCGGGTTCGTCGCGGCCACCGGCCCGGAGACGACCGGGCCAGGTCCGGTGGCGCTGCGGTTGCGCCTCGGCGAGTGGGAGTTCGCCGCCACCAGCCACCGTGGGTACGTCGTCGACGGTCCACAGTTGCGGTTCAACGGCCGGGGGACGGTCAACGGCGCCGGCGACTACGAGTACCTGGTCGGGTTGAACGACGAGGCGCTGCGGGAGCAGGGCAAGGACCGGTTCTGGATCCGGATCCGGGAGGCGGCCACCGGGACGGTCGTCTACGACAGCCGGACCAACGCCAGCACAACCGCGCTCGGCGGCGGAGCGGTCGTCGTCGACGTCTCGTGACGCGGCTGGGGCGCTACCCGTACGGGTAGCGCCCCAGCCTGCGGGTTCCGCCGATCACTTGGCCAGCGGCTGGCCCTGCTTGTCGGTGAACTTGCCGATCAGGATGACGATGAAGTCGATCAGCGCCCAGAGGCCCAGTCCACCGAAGGTGACCAGCATCAGAACGCCGGTCCCGATCTTGCCAACGTAGAACCGGTGCGCTCCGAACCCACCGAGGAAGAAGCTGAGCAGCAGCGCGACGAGCCAGGACTTCTGCTCGGTGGCCGGTACGGCCGTGGTCTGCGACATGTATACCTTCCAAAATAGACAATCGGCACGCGGTCCCCCGTGACCGATGTGGTGGTTCGTCGTCCAGGACCGGTCGGTCTGGACAGCGACACGGCACAGTACCGCAGAACGGGCCGCAGGGGTGACCGGTCCACCAGCGCTCGGCGTCGATTCGGTGGTACACCGAGGGCCGCAGGTTCGGGCCAGCCGACCGGCCCGGCAGTACTTCCCGGCTACGGACCACCGGCGCGCGGACTCACCAGGGCGGCCGGTCACCAGCTGTCATGATCCGCGCCGGGCTATCGTTACCGAGGCCAGCGAGGCGAGGCACCGACGAGAGACGAGGGGAGCGGGTAGATGACGCTGCGCGATCATGCGTTCTGGCTGCGTACCCCGGGCACCGGCGAGATCCGGCCGGTCGAGGTCGATTCGCCCGGCCCCGGCGAGGTCCTGGTGCGGACCCGGTTCACCGGGCTCAGCCGGGGCACCGAGACGCTGGTCTTCCGGGGCGAGGTGCCGCCCAGCCAGTACGCCGCGATGCGCGCCCCCTATCAGGACGGCGACTTCCCCGCACCGGTCAAGTACGGCTACCTCAACGTCGGACAGGTCGAGCAGGGCCCAGCCGAGCTCGTCGGGCGTACCGTCTTCTGCCTCTACCCGCACCAGACCCGCTACGTCGTGCCGGCCGACGCGGTCACCGTGGTCCCGGACAGCGTGCCGCCCCGCCGCGCCGTGCTCGCCGGCACGGTGGAGACCGCGGTCAACGCCCTGTGGGACGCCGCTCCCCTGCTCGGTGACCGGATCACCGTGGTCGGCGCCGGCATGGTCGGCGCCACCGTCGCCGCGCTCGCCGCCCGGTTCCCCGGCGTACGGGTCGAACTGGTCGACATCGACCCCGCACGGGCCGTGACCGCCGCCGCGCTCGGCGTCGGCTTCGCCCACCCGGACGCCGCCACCGACGGGTGCGACCTGGTGTTCCACGCCAGTGCCACGTCGGCCGGGTTGACCCGGTCGCTGGAGTTGCTCGCCGCCGAGGGCACGGTGGTCGACCTCAGCTGGTACGGCGACCGCCCGGTCACCGTGCCGCTCGGCGAACACTTCCACTCCCGCCGGTTGACCGTACGTAGCAGCCAGGTCGGCCGGGTCGCCCCGGCCCGGCGCGAGCGGCACGGGTACGCCGGACGGCTCGCTCTCGCCTTGGACCTGCTCGCCGACGAGAGGTTCGACACGCTGCTGACCGGCGAGAGCAATTTCACCGACCTGCCCGGAGTGCTGCCCCTGCTCGCGGCCGGCGAGTTGCCGGCTTTGTGCCACGTGATCCGCTACCCCGACTGGAGGATGAGAAATGTTCAGCGTCACCGTACGTGACCACATCATGGTCGCCCACAGCTTCACCGGTGACGTGTTCGGCCCGGCGCAACGGCTGCACGGGGCCACCTTCGTCGTCGACGCTACCTTCAAGCGCACCGACCTCGACAGCGACAACATCGTCGTCGACATCGGTCTGGCCACCGAGCAGCTCAAGGCCGTACTGGCCGAGTTGAACTACCGCAACCTCGACGACGAGCCGGCGTTCGCCGGGGTCAACACCTCCACCGAGTGGCTGGCCAAGTTGATCGCCGACCGGCTGGCCGACCGGGTACACGCCGGCGACCTCGGTGCCGGTGCCCGTGGGCTGACCGCAATCGGCGTCACCCTGCATGAGTCGCACATCGCCTGGGCGAGCTACGAGCGGGCGCTCTGACGTCGATGGTCGTCGTGGTACTGCCCGGCAATGTGGACGACCCGACCGCCCCCAGTGGTGGCAACGCCTACGACCGGCAGGTCTGCGCCGGTCTGGTCGCGACCGGACGACCGGTACGGGAGATCGCTGTCCCCGGTGCCTGGCCGCGCCCGGACCGGACCAGCCGGGCCGCGCTCGCCGGCCTCCTCGCCACCCTGGCCGACGGCACGGTGGTGCTGATCGACGGTCTGGTCGCCTGCGGGGTGCCCGAGGTGGTCGGACCGCACGCCGACCGGCTACGGCTGGCCGTGCTGGTCCACCTGCCACTGGCCGACGAGACCGGGCTGGACCCGGCCGAGGCGGCCGCCCTGGAGCTGGCCGAACGCGCGGTGCTCGGCTCGGCGGCGGCGGTGATCGCCACCAGCGACGCGACGGCACGCCAACTCGCCACCCGCCACAGCCTGTCCGCCGACCGAATCCGGGTGGCGCTCCCGGGTGTCGCACCGGCACCCCTGGCCAGCCGGGACCCGGCCGGCCGACGGCTGCTCTGCGTCGCGTCGGTCACCCCCCGTAAGGGCCACGACGTACTCGTCGAGGCGCTCGCCACCGTCACCGACCTGGGCTGGGAATGTGTCTGCGTGGGAGCGCTGACCGCCGCCGCGTACGTCGACCAGGTCCGGCAGCGGATCGCGTACCACCGGCTCGGGGACCGCGTCACGCTGGCCGGGCCCCGGGCGGCGGCGACGTTGGCCGGCACTTACGCCGACGCCGATCTGCTCATCCTGCCGTCGCACGCCGAGACGTACGGCATGGTAGTCACCGAGGCGCTGGCCTGCGGCATCCCGGTACTGGCCAGCGATGTCGGCGGGGTGCCGCAGGCGGTCGGTCGCACCGACGCGGGTGAGCGCCCCGGCCGGCTGGTACCGCCCGACGACCCGGCGGCGCTCGGTGCGGCGGTACGCCGCTGGCTGACCGACGGCGACGAGCGGGAGCGGTTGCGGGCGGCCGCCGTCGCGCGCCGGGCCGGGCTGCCTGATTGGGCGGACACCGCCACCAGGGTCGGCGCGGTACTGCACGAACTGGGTTGGCGCTGACGGCGGCGCCCCGCCCCAGCGGAGGGAGACTTCATGGAGACGATTGAGTCGGCCGGCTACAGCCCGGCGTGGTTGGGGCTGCGGGAGCCCGCGGACGCGAAGGCGCGCTCTGCGGAACTGGTCGCCGAGGTACGCCGGCTGCTCACCGGCGCTGCCCGCACCGAAGTACACGACCTCGGCTGCGGCACCGGGTCGATGGGTCGTTGGCTGGCCCCGCAACTGCCCGGTGCCCAGCACTGGGTGCTGCACGACCGCGACCGCGAACTGCTGCGCCATGCCGAGGCCCGGATGGCCCCGGCGGCGTCCGACGGCGCGCCGGTCACCGCGACGGTACGCCGCGACGACGTCACCGCGCTCACCGTCGACGACCTGGCCGGCGCCGACCTGGTCACCGCCTCGGCGCTGCTGGACCTGCTCACCGCCGACGAGGTGGACCGGCTGGCGGCGACCGTCCGGGCGATCGCCTGTCCGGCGTTGCTGACCCTGACCGTGGTCGGTGACGTACGGTTCGATCCCGCAGAACCGCTCGACGGGGAGCTGACGGCCGCGTTCAACGACCATCAGCGGCGGCACAGCGCGGGTCGGCCGCTGCTCGGCCCGTCGGCGGTGGAATCGGCGACCGAGGCGTTCACCCGGCACGGGGCAACCGTGCTGGTGCGGCCCAGCCCGTGGCGGCTCGGCCCGGAGCAGGCCGAGCTGACCGAACGGTGGCTGGACGGCTGGATCGCGGCGGCGTACGAGCAGCGGCCGGAGCTGGCCGCCCGGCCGGGGGGCTACCGGCGCCGCCGGCTCGCCGCTGCCGCCGCCGGTGAGCTGGGGGTCACCGTGGAACACCGGGACATGTTGGTCGTGCCCGGCTGAGTTCCACTCAGCGTCCTTCCGGTGCCGGGCAGGTGAACCGGAGGCGGCACCGCCGCGTATCTGTCGGCGGAGGCTCATCGAGGGGGGCACGTAATGCACAGGGCGAAGAGCCCGCTGCGCACGGCCGGCACCGGCCGTGACGCACGGTGAAGGGCAAGGTCTGGGCCTGGCTACGACTGACGGGTGGGGCAACCATCCTCGGGCTGCTGGCCTGGCGGCTCGGCACCAACGCGTTCCTGGACGGGATGCGGGTGATCGACGTGCGGGTGCTGCTGCTCGCGGTCGGGATCGGGTTGTTGACCACGGTCTGCAGCGCTTGGCGGTGGTGTCTGGTCGCCCGGGGGATGGGGCTGGCGCTGCCGCTGGCCGGGGCGGTCGCCGACTACTACCGGGCGATCTTCCTCAACGCCGCGCTGCCCGGTGGGGTGCTGGGTGACGTGCACCGCGCGGTCCGGCACGGCCGTGAGGTGGCCGACGTGGGCCGGGGGGTACGCGCGGTGGTGCTGGAGCGGACCGCCGGTCAGCTGGTGCTGTTCGCGGTCGCCGCAGGGGTGCTGCTGACGCTGCCGGTGCCGGCATCCGCGCGGCTGGTCACCGCGGCTCAGGTGACGGTGGCCATGGTCGCGGCGGCGGCGCTGGTGGTGGCGATGTTCGTGGCGGTACGCCGCCGTCGGCCACAGGTCCGTCGAGCGGACGCCGCCGGGTCCGGCAGGTCCTGGTGGACCCGCGCGGTGGGGCGGACTGTCGCCGACCTGCGCAACGGTTTGCTGGCTCGACGGACCTGGCCCGGGGTGGCGTTGCTGTCGGTCGCCGCGCTGGCCGGTCACCTCGCCACCTTCCTGGTCGCGGCCCGCGCCGCCGGGTCGACGGCTCCGCTGCACCAACTGGCACCGTTGATGGTGCTGGCGTTGTTGGCGATGGCGGTGCCGTTGAACGTCGGCGGCTGGGGGCCGCGGGAAGGGGTGACCGCGTGGGCGTTCGGCGCCGCCGGGCTCGGCGCGGGCCTCGGGTTGACCGTGGCGGTGGTGTACGGCCTGCTGGCGTTGACGGCGAGCCTGCCGGGTGCCGGTGTGCTGGCGGCCCGCTGGTTGCGTCGGCTGCCGGCGGCCCGGCAACGGCCACCACTGCGGCTACGGCTACGGCTGCGACCGCGTCCGGCGACGTGACGGCCTGCGGCGTGACGGCACACAACGGCGGGCCCCGGCCATCGGCTGGTCGGGCTGGCCGACTACTGCTCGCCGAACCGGGACGACAGGGCGTAGCGCAACAGGGCCACGTCGCCGATCTGGCGGACCTCGACCAGCGTCGCCCGCCGGTCGGCGTGCCACGGGAAGTTGCCGTCGCCGACGAACCGGGGTGCCCGGGAGTCGCCGACGAAGATCGGGGCGACCACCAGGTGCAGTTCGTCGGCCAGCCCCGCGGTGAGGAACTGGGTGTGCACCCGTCCGCCACCTTCGACCATCAACCGGCCGACGCCCCGTACATGCAGGTCGCCGACGACCCGTCGCAGGTCGACCGGGTCACCGCAGTCGACGACGCTGGCGAGTCCGGCGAGTCGGCTGCGGGCGCTGTCCAGGCTCGCCGTGGCGCAGTACACGACCTTGTCGACGTCGCCGACGGTGAAGAACCGCGCCTGCGGGTCGAGGTCGGCGCTGCCGGTGACGGTGACCTTCATCGGGGTGGGTGGGTGGCCGGCGGCCACCCGCCGACGCCGGCGGTCCGCCGACCGGACCAGCAACCGAGGGTCGTCGCGGCGCACCGTGCCGGCCCCGACCAGGATCGCGTCGCAGTCGGCGCGTACCGCGTCGACCCGGTCGAAGTCGGCGTCGTTGGACAGCAGCAGACGCCGCCCGCTCGCGTTGTCCAGATACCCGTCGATCGACATGCCGCAGCTGAGCAGGACGTAGGGTCGCTCAACCACTGATGGCACCTCCTCGACGACCGAAAGATAGCCTGCATGCGAGGCCGGCACACATTCTCCCGTACGGCTCATGTGTCGGTGCCGGCCGGACCGGCGCCGACGCTCTGTGCAGCACATCACCGATAGGACGTACGATGCTTGAACCGCCGCCCCACGCTCCGGTCAACGGTAAGCTCGCCGCCACCAACGGGACGGGTCCCGCGCCGACGGCGACGGTCCGCCGACAGGTCACGGTGCCGCTGCGGTTCCCCGACGGCTACACCGCCAGCGCCCGGGTCTTCACCTTCGACGGTCTGGCCGACCGCCGCGAGCACGTGGCGCTGGGCCTGGGCGACTGGCACCGGGCACTGGAACCGGCCGGCGACGGCGGTGACCCACCGCTGGTACGCCCGCACAGTGAGTGCCTGACCGGCGACGTGTTCGGCAGCCAACGGTGTGACTGCGGCCCGCAGCTGCGCGAGGCGGTGGAGCGGATCGCCGCCCGCGGCGGCTTCCTGCTCTACCTGCGGCAGGAAGGGCGGGGCATCGGGCTGTACGCCAAGCTCGACGCCTACGCGCTGCAGGACGCCGGGTTGGACACCTTCGAGGCGAACGTGGCCCTGGGCCGGGGCGAGGACGAACGCGACTACACGGTAGCGGCGCAGATGCTGCTCGCGCTCGGCGTGCACCGGGTAGCCCTGCTCAGCAACAATCCGGACAAGGCGGCACAGCTCACCGGGCTCGGGGTCACGGTGACCGAACAGATCCCCACCGGTGTGCACGTCTCAGCGGCGAACGTGCGCTACCTGGCCGCCAAGGCGAACCACGCCGCACACACCATCGATCTGTCGGTGACCGACTGACGGAGCCGGTCACCGGCAGATCGACAGCTCATCGGCCCGGTGCGGCGGCGGTCACTCGCCCGACGGAGCGGGCAGGGTGACGCCGAGCCGGACCGGGGCGCCGAAGTCCGGCGTACCGTCGGCGTTCCAGGTGAACTTCTGGGCCCGGGTGGACCGGTTCATGTCGCAGCCGCCGGACGCCGAGTCGTTGCCGTGGTTGCTGCCCGCGTTGTAGGTGCCGAGCAGGTAGAGGTTGTTGTTGACCCGCAGCACGCTGGCGTCGAGTTGCCAGTCGCTGCCGAGGTCGGCCTTGAAGGTGTACGGCCCCATCGGGTCGGTGCCGGCGCTCTCCAGTACGTGCAGCCGCTGGGTCGGGTTGAAGTCGGCGACGTTGCGCCCGGCCACGCAGTACAGATACCAGCGCGGCCCGTTGGGCCCGTCGATCAGGTGGAACTCCGGCGCCCACATGTTGCAGCAGCCGTTGGACCGCCCGGCGAGGTTGAACACGGTCGTGCCGAGCTCGCACCCGGGGACCGGGACGCGGCCGGCAGGCTGCTCGGCGAAGCTCGCCGGTTGTTGGAGCGGTGCGGCATGGTCGCCCGGACGCCCGAGGTGGACAGCCAGCTGGCGACAGCCGGCATCGCGGCCAGCTGAATCCGCTCAGCTCACCGAGACGGTGACAAGCTGTCCCCGGTGGTCGCTCATCCCCCGGCCCGGCACCATCCGATAGTCGTGGACCCGGACCGGACCGGCGGTGAACGCCCAGTCCAACCGCCACAGCGGGATGTTCCCGTCCGGCCAGGAGACCGGGTGGATCTGCTGGCTGGCGGGGAGCGCGTCCCGCAGCCGGCGGCCGAGGGCACGCAACTCGCCCATCGCCGCTGTCGCGTTGAAGTCGCCGGCCAGCAGCACCGGTGCCGGGTTGCCGGCGAGGTCGGCCACCACCGCCCGGTGATGGGCCTGCCGACGGATCTCCTGCGCCCGCATGAAGGCGGTGAACTCGGGCCGTCGCGGGTCCATCGAGACGTCCAGCTGCACCGGGATGTGCACGTTGTACGCCGAGAACACCGTCCCACCCACCAGCAGGTCGGTCCGCAGGATCTTGTGCCGGTAGTAGTCGGCGAAATCGGAGCCGGGCGGCGGACCGCCCAGCTGTCGGTCGGTCAGGTAAGGCGTGGCGTCCAGCGCATGGTGACGTACCACCGGGTACCGGGACATCGTCAGCAGCTCGCCGACCGCGACGATCTGGTAGTCGGGGAACCGTTCGCGCAGTTCGGCGCGGTGGTCGACGCGGACCGGACGGTGCCCGGCGAGATCCCAGCCGACGTGCTCGCTGAGCAGGTAGACGTCGGCCCGCTGATCGGCCAGGTAGGCGTAGAACCGCTCCGGGTCGTCGCCGTCGTGCCAGTACTCGGTGTTCCAGGCGAACACCCGAATCGCGTCGGCGGGGACGGGCGCAGCGGTGTCGCGTCCGCCCGGCAGGGCATGCACGTTCAGCCCGGCCAGGTCGGCGCCGAGCACCAGACAACCGACGACAACCAGGGCGAGCCGGGCGCGGACCGGGCGGGCCAGCAGCGTCAGCGGTGCCAGCAGCAGCGGCACCGCGACAAACAGCAGCGGCGGCATCAGCTCGAACGGACGCCACCACCACTGCGTACCGGTGAGGGTCAGGAACACCGCGAGGAACACGCTCCAGCCAGCGACGGTGGCGAACACCAGCCGGGTACGCGGTGGCCAACGTCGACGCCGGTGGCCGCCGGGACCGCGGCCCGCCGGTCCGTCCCCTGGGGCCGCTGGCGGCGCGGCGGTCCGGGCCGCGCCGCCAGCGGCGGCAAGCAGGTGGCTCATGCCGGTGTCCCGGTCGCCGTCGAGGCGGCCGGCACGGCGGTGGACGGCCACTGTGCGTCGTACAACCGGCGGAACCGGCCCGACACCAGCCACTGCAGGACGCCGACCGCGATGCCGGTGGAGATGGCCACGTTGGTCGCGAACGCGACGGCGGTGAAAACCGTCAGGAAGCCCGCGCCGCGCCGGCGCAGCACGTAGCGGTACATCGCGGCGTCACCGGCGAGCATCCCCGCGAGCAGCGCCCCGGTGGCCAGTAACGCCCACGGGCTCAGCACGACCAGTGGCAGACTGGCCAGCACACCGAGCGCGGCGAGCGCGGCGAGCGAACGTGAGGCGCTCTCGAAGCCCTTGGCGAAGCGCCGACGCCGGGCGAACAGCGGCACCCGCAGCCGTGCCCGGCGGAACAGCTTGCGCATCAGCGGCAGCAGCTTGTCGTCGTCGTCGTGCCAGCCCCGGACCGCGTCGGTGACCCGGATCTGGTAGCGGGTGGACATCCGCTGCCCGTAGTCGACCTCCTCGGTCTGGCGCAGCCGGGGATTGAACGGGCCGACTTCGTCGAACACCCGCCGGGGGATCGCGGTCAGCGACGAGAACAGGAAACTGACCTCGCCGAGCGATGCCATCCGCCAGCAGTACGCCTGCAGCACCCGGCACTGCTCCACCACGCTGTCGCGGATCAGCGGCTCATCTTCGTAGATGCCGCAGACCGCACCGTACTCGGGATGCGCGCGCAGTTCGGCGACCGCCGTCTCGATAGCGTCCGGCCGCAGCGCCACGTCCGAATCGACGAAGAACAGGATCTCGCCACGGGCCGCGGCGGCCCCCATGTTGCGGGCCACCGCGACGCCGCTGTTGCGGGCGGTCCGCAACACCGTGACGGCCCGCTGCCGGGCGATCGCCAGTGAGTCGTCGGTGCTGTGGTCGTCGACAACGATGACCTCGATCGGACGGTACGTCTGGTCCAGCGCCGCGTCGACGCACCGGCCAATGGAGTTGCCGTAGTTGTAGTTCGGGATGATGACGGACACGAGCGGGTCGGCCATTGCTGCTCCTTGTCGGGTTGGGGCGGTAGTCGGCTGAGGGTGGGCCCGGCCGTCGGTCAGCGCAGCCGGGCGGTGAGATCGAGCGGCACGGCGTAGTGCGCGGCGAGCAGCGTGCCGGCCAGCAGCACGCCCCACAGCAGGGCGTTGACGACCATGACCCGGTCGCGCAGCAGAATCCGGGTCGGTTCCCCGCCGTCCCCGTCGATCACCAGGACCTGCAGGTACCGGGCGACAGCGAAGAACGCGAACGGCACCGAGCCGAGCAGGGCCAGACCGGTGTACGGGTCGGCCACCGTCTCCTGCAGGGAGAACAGGAAGGCGACCACGGTCAGCACCGCGCAGAAGACGATGAGGTGATCGAGGTACTGGACCGAGTACCCGCGCAGCGACGGCCGGTGGTCACTGCCGGAGACGGTCACCTCGTGCCGCCGCTTGCCGAGGATGAACAGCAGGCACAGGGCGAAGACCGCGACCAGCAACCACCGGCCGACCGGTGCGCCGACGGCCAGCTGACCCTGGACGACCCGCAGCACGAAGCCGACCGCGACCACGCACACGTCGACCAGTGGCAGGTGCTTCAGGCCGCAGCTGTAGGCCAGGTTGAGTACCAGGTAGCCGGCGATCGGCCACCAGGCGATGGTCGGCCCGAGCAGCACCGCGGCGGCCAGCAGCAGCGCCAGGGCAAGACCGACGGCGTACGCCACCGGGACACTGATCCGACCGGCGGCGATCGGCCGGTGGCGTTTGGTGGGATGGGCCCGGTCCCGGTGCCGGTCGTAGACGTCGTTGCCGACGTACACCAGGGACGAGGCGAGGGTGAACAGTACGACCGCCCAGCCGGTCCGGGCCAGCGGTCCCGGCCCCAACGCCGGTGCGTCGATCAGGGCGAGCGGAACTACCAGCAAATTCTTCGCCCACTGGTGCGGACGGATCAGACTGATCAGGTCGGTCAGCAGGCCGGGCCGGCGGGCGCCGGCCGGCGGTGGGGTCGGGTTGGGCCCGGCGGTGGGACCGGTGCCGATGGGCTGGTCGATGGCGATGGTCACGACGAGCTCCGGTGGGTGTGGGAGGCGTGGGGTGAGCTACCGGACGGTTCAGAAGACGGCCTTGGCCAGGCTCAGGACGCCCTGTTTCCACGGATCCCGGCTGGTCCGACCGGCCGACGGGCCGCCAGCGGGTGCGGCGGCGCGGTTGGTTCGCCACCAGTGGTACGTACGCAGGATCGCGTCGCGGTTGGAGTACTGCGGCCGCCAGCCGAGGACCTCGCCGGCCTTGTCGATGCTGACGTACGAGTCGTTGCACAGCTTGTGGACGAGCCGCCCGTACACCGGCGACAGCCGCAGCCGTTCGAGCAGTCGCAGAACGGCGACGGCGGGGCGCGCCGGGATCGACACCACCCGCCCGCCGTGCCCGGCCGCGTCGAGCACCGCCTGGAAGTCGTCCCGCAGCGTGCCGAACTCGGCCGCGCCCAGGTTGAACGTGTCGTTGGCGTGGTCGGCGGGAGCGTGCAGGACGACCCGGACCGCGTCGACCAGGTCCTCCACGGCGAACATCTGGATCCGCACGTCGCCCCGGCCGAGCACCGGAAAGCTCCGGCCCTCCTCGGCCCATTCGAACAGCATCGCGAACAGGCCCATCCGGCCAGGACCGAGGAAGGTCTTCGGTCGCAGCATCGGCACGCACATCCCGCTGGCCCGCGAGCGCTCACCGACCTCCTCGGCGGCGGCCTTCGCCCGGCTGTACGGGTCCACCGGGCTGCGCGGATGGTCCTCGGTGGTCGGCACCTGTACGGGCAGCCCGTACACGGCGGTGGTCGAGATGTGCACGACCCGGTCGGCGCCGACCGCCCGGGCGGCGTCGAGCACGTTGCGGGTGCCGTCCACGATGATCGACCGGATCTCGGGTTCCGGGTAGCTGGGCAGCGCTGCGGCGGTGTGCACCACCACGTCCGTACCGCGCAGCGCCGCGCGGACCCGGGCTGCGTCCCGCACGTCGGCGGTCAGGTAGTCGACGCCGGGCACCGGTTCGGCCGGTGGCCGCAGGTCGACGCTGCGTACCTGCCATCCGTCGCCGGCCAGGGACCGCACCAGGTTGCCACCGAGCATGCCGCTGCCGCCGGTCACGGTCACCGTCCCGGCCGCGGCCCCGCTCACCACAGCGACGACACCTTCTCGGCCACGAAGCGGGCCAGCAGCCGGGTCATGCCGAGTGAGAGAGTCCGGTCCAGGCAGTCGAGGAAGTGCTCGACCTCGGCGGTTTCGACGACCAGTGGTGGCCCCACCACCAGCGGGTTTCTGCCGTTGAGTGTGTAGTAGCTGTAGATGTCGTGGTCGCGGTAGAGGGCGTTGATCACCGCGCAGGTGACGAGCTTGGTGCCGAACTGCGGATCCTTGGCGAGCCCGCCCGGTGCGACCCTGGCCGCCAGGTCCAGCGAGCGGGCGCTGTTCAGGAAGACGCCCCAGAGCGCACCGGCACCCCGTACCTCGGTCACCACGTCGGGATGTTCCTTGGCGATCCTGGCGAGTCCTGGCGCGAGCACCCGCTCGATGGCCCGTGCCCGGGCCGGGAAGTCCTCGTCGACCACCACGTTGATCGCCTCGATCGCGGTCGCGGTCTCCTCGCCGAAGCCGTAGTAGGTGGTGCTGGTGCTCTGCAACAGCGCGTCGTTGAGGCTGCCGTACGCCTTGGTGAAGATCCGCCGCCGGGCCACGTACGCCGAGATCGACGACTTTCCCCCGCCGAAGGACTTCGAGGTGGTCACCACGTCGGGGATGAGCCCGGGGTAGCGCATGAAGTGGAACATGGTCCCGGTCTTGCCCCATCCGGTGTAGATCTCGTCGAAGATCAACACGATGTCCTCGCGGGTGCACAGCTCACGCAGGCCACGCAGGAACTCCTCCGAGCACCACCGCATCGTCGAGGCGCTGAACGGCTCGATGAGGATGGCGTACACGTCGCTGCGGCCCTTACGGTCGCGGCTGGCCTCCACCGCCGCCCGTACGGCGGCCAGGTCGTCGTAGTCGAACGACACCACCCCGGGGATGCCGGGGAAGGCAAAGTGGTTCTGGGTGCTGCCGGTGAGGCTGCCGGAGCCGAGCAGCTTGCCGTGGAAGCTGATGTCGCTGCGCAGGATCGTGTTGCGCCGCCCGCCGTGGTACTTGTACGCCAGCTTCACCGCGCCCTCGACGGCCTCCGCGCCGGAGTTCGGCAGGAACGACATGTCGAGGTCGCCGGGCAGGACGGCGGCCAGGTTGTGTGACAGCGCGGCGAGGTACGGCGAGAAGTAGGTCTTGTGCACCTCCATCCGCTGCCGCTCGGCGAACCGGCGTCGGGCAGCCACGATGCGCGGATGGTTGTGGCCGTGGTTGAGCACGCCGACGCCGCCGGTGAAGTCGAGAATCCGCCGGCCGTCGCGGGTGTGGATGTAGGCGCCTTCGGCCCGGTCGGCGAGTTCCCGGCCGAACCCGAACGAGGTCATCAGGCTGACCTGGCCCTTGTTCACGTGCCGGCGGTAGAGGTCGTGCACCTGCTCGACGCTGAGCTGTTCGGCGTCGTCGATGGACAACAGTGGTGGCATCTCGCTGGGTCCTTTCTTTCTCTGATCGCGGCGAGCAGGTGCCCGCCGATGGTGGGCGGTGGCGTGCGGTAGCGGGTCAGAACGAAGCCGGGGCCGGGGACCGTTCCGCCGAGGTGTCCGTCGACGTGGCGGCCGCCCGCGCGGCACGCCGGTCGCGCAGCGCGGTCACGAGCAGGGCGGCCCCGGCGGTGAGGACCTCGGCGAGCGTGCAGAGCACCCGGCTGGCGATGGCGGTGGTGACCGCCGCCGGCAGCGGCAGCACGACGGTGAGGGCGGCGATCAGCAGGACGTCGCGCACCCCGACGCCGTCCGGGACGAACAGGGCCAGGGTGCCGGCCACGCTGGCGATCGCGAAGGCGCCCAGGGCCACTGGCAGCGCCTCGACCGGTGCGGCGCCCAGCAGGGTGGCGACCAGCCAGACGTGCACCCCGAACAGCACCCACGAGGCCGTCTGCCAGCCGATCGACCGCCGCAGGTGCTCCGGCCGGGCCAGCCGGGCCGGCTGCGGGCGACGGGCCAGCCTGGCCGCCACGGCCACCACCCGGTCGACCAGCGCCGGCCGGACGAGCAGCAGCCCGAGCAGCGCGCCGAGGGCCGGGAAGAGCCAGAGTGCGTGGGCGCCGAGCAGGGCCGGCGCGACCAGCAGGCCGACGGCCCCACCGCTGAGCAGCACCACCACCACGTTCACCAGGTAGATTCCGGCCATTCTGGAATGGCTCACCCCGGCCCGCTCGCCGAGCTTGAGCAGGGCGAGCAGTCCCCAGACCCGGCCGGGCAGGAACTTGCCGAGGAAGCCGACGAAGAACATCCGGACACCGGCGGTGACCGGCACCGGCGCGCCGGTCGCCGAGATCGTCAGCAGCCAGGCGCGGGCGGCGCAGAGCAGGCCGCCCGAGGTGACCGCGAGCGCCGCGGCCAGCGCCGGTACCGTCCGCGGGCGAGTCAGCTGGCCGAGCGTCGACCAGTCCTGGTCACGTAGTGCGAGCGCGACGGCGACGCAGACGGCGACCACGAACGCCCCGACGACCAGCCGCCCGACGAGTCGGCGACCACGCCGGGCAGTGCCGGTTGCCGGCTCTCGGCCGGCGGGTGTCGGCGCGTCTGTGGCCATGACGGCCTGCTCCTCTCCTCGTGTCGGACGGTTCGTCGGCGGGCCGCCCGCGCAGGGCAGATCGTGGCCCGACCAGGCTCACCACCACGACAATCGTCAATGGGTCGACGGTAGGGGCCGGCCCTTGGGCCGGCCAAGGTGGCAGAGCCCCACTCGCCGACAAACTCCATGAAGGTGGCGACACCGGCTACGACGAAGGACGCGCGACGCCTCGACCAACGACGCGTACGGATGCAGCCGGGACGCACGTGCACCGCCGGTCGGACGACGCGCGGGCGGGCGGGCGGAACGCAGGCCGTCGGACGAGGTTTCGCCATCCACCCCGGAAGCACGACAAACAGGCCGACCAAGTCCGACCGGTTAGGATTACAGTTGATTTATATCATAAATTACTAAAGCAACACTTATGGCCTGCATAAATCGTGACCACAGGCTACATACAAGCGGCCCGGGCAGGGATAATCCAATCCCGACACTCAGACCCCGCAAGGGGTGGATGTTCCAGTCGGGAGCGCTATCATAAGTCTCCGTGACAGGAGTCGACGGGGAGGCCTCTTGACAACTGGGCGTGACGCGGACGCGGCCCGAAGCCCGGACACCACGGGGATCCTCGACGAGATCCTCAGCGCGTTCACCAGGGCCCTGCGGCGGCAGGGCAGCCAGTTGATCAGCCGGCCCGAGGTCGTCGACCAGCTCGCCGGCCAGGTCGCGTCGGTCCTCGACGACGTGGCGGCTCAGCTCGAACTGCCGGACGCACCCCGGGTAGCGCTGACCGGTGAGGCTCGACTGTCCAGTGTTGAAATCGGCGCGCAGCGGGCCGAGCACGGCATCCATCCGGTGGAGTCGCTACGCGCCGCCATCACGTTGTTCGAGGTCGGCCTGCCGATCATCAATCGGGAGTTCGCGCCCTCCGACAACATCAGCGCGACCCGGATCAGCAAACTGTTCCATAAGGCGATCATGGCGCGGGTCGCCGTCGGATCCCTGTCCTACGTGACGTTCCTGATGACAAAGCTGCAGGAGTCCCGGCAGGAGGAACGGCGACGGATAGCTCGCGAGTTGCACGACCGGGTGCTGCACGGCATGAGCCTGACGCTGCACCGACTGGACCTGAACCGGCACTACGCCGAACACGACCAGGCGCGTGCGCGGGCCCATCTCGACAGCGCGGTCGAGTACCTCGGCGAGGCGGTGCGCACCGTACAGCAGCTCTCCGCTGAGCTGCGCCGTTGCGTCGGCGAGGAGGGCCTGGCGAGCGCGCTGCGCGACTACCTGAAGGTGACGACACCACCATCGGTACGGGCCTCGCTGCGCATCGCCGGCGATGTCAAGGCCCTGCCGCCGGACACCGCCGAGGAGCTCTACCTGATCCTGCGCGAGGCGGTCCGCAACGCGCTACGCCACGCCGCACCGCGCCGGCTGGACGTCACCGTCGACATAGCTGCCACCGAGGTGCGCGCCGTGGTCTCCGACGACGGACAGGGCTTCGACCCGGGTGGACCGGACCGGGCCGGCGGCGGACTACCGTCGATGCGGGAGCGGGCACTGCTGCTACGGGGCCGACTCGCCATCGTCAGCGAGCCAGGCAAGGGCACCCGCATCGAGGTACGGGTCCCGCTGATGGAGAGCGGGCTTTGACCGCCCCGGACCGGCCGCAGATCCGGGTCTGTCTCGCCGACGACCACACGCTGATGCGCGACGGCATCCGCGAGATGCTCTGCACCGATGCCGGATTCACGGTCGTCGGCGAGGCGTCGACCGGGCCGGAGGCGGTGGCCGTGTGCGTCCGGTTACGACCCGACGTCCTGCTGCTGGACGTGGAGATGCCCGGCCTCGGCGCCGCCGCCGTCGTCCGCCAGGTCGGCCGGGCCGCCCCACAGACCCGGGTCGTCGTGGTGACCATGCACGACGACCCGGACCTCGTGTCCGAACTGCTGGCGGCCGGCGCGGTCGCGTACCTGCTCAAGACGATCCTGCGGGACGAACTCGTCGCCGCCGTCCGGTCGGTGGTGCGCCGGCCCATGCAGAACGTCCTGCTGGCGGTGTCCCGCGCGACCGTGGAACGACTCGACCGGCAGCGACCGCGCACCACGACACCGTTGACCGAACGCGAGTTGGAGGTGCTGCGGTTGACCGCCGAGGCGCTGAGCAACGCCCAGATCGCCGGTCGGCTCTGCATCACAGAGGCCACCGTCAAACGGCATCTGACGAACATCTACGCGAAGCTGCGCGCGGTGTCGCGAGTCGACGCGGTCCGCAAGGCCACCGCCGCGCGGCTGATCAAGCCGGTGCCGCAGGCACCGGTCAGCTGACCGGGCTCGCCCGCATCGCCGCACTTCGGCGCTCGGCGTCGCCGCTGGCCACCGCCGGGCCTGGCATGAACATTCGGCCTAGGGTCCGCGATGGTGCCGAGCATTCGGCAGCCGTAGGTTGATCACCGGACCCGAGAACAGGAGGCGATGTCGGTGGTCGAGGAATCCCAGTGGATGGACAGTCCGCGAACGGGGCCGCATCGCACCTTCGCGCACGGCTGGGTCGAGTTGCTGACCGGCCGGGACGGTCGACTTGACCTGGTCGAGGGCCGGCAGCTGCTCGACCCGGTGACCGGTCGGGCCGGCCGGGACCGCTCGGGCCGGCATCGGTGGGAGGTGAGCGCCCTGGCCGCCGGTCGTCTGCACGGCAGGGACGTCGTGGTGTCCGGCGACCGCCTGGGTACGGTCTGGGTCCGCGACGGGGTGTCCGGCGCCCCGGTCGGTGAGGTGTTGCGCACCGACGGGAAGGTGACGGCCCTGGCGATCGGCGACCACCAGGGGCGGGCGGCCGTGTTCGTGGCCGGTAACGACAGCCCGTGGGGCCCGGATGCCGCGATGATGCTCACCGTATGGGATCCGGACACCGGTGAACGCATGCACGTGTACGGCGACGCGAAGGACGCCACGGTCCGTGCCCGGTTGGTCGACGGGCCGCCCGCGCAGACCTCCATCCATGCCCTGGTCACGTTCGCCGGGCGCATCGTCACGGTGGAGGCTGCCGGGTCCGGGTTGTGCGTGTACGAGCCGGAGACCGGCTCGCCGGTCGGGCCGGTGTTCGGCGATGACCAGCCGTTCCGGATAGCGGCGACGACGGTCGACGACCAGCTCCTGGTGGCGACGTTGAAGGAAGGACGTGTACGGGTGTGGTCCGCCCGTACCGGGGAGCCGGTCGGACCGCCCCTGGAGCCGCCGACCGACGACCCCTTCTGGGAGGTGTGGTTGGGGCCGGTGGCGGGTCGGCTGACCGTGTTCGCCCAGACCGACTCAGGGAGCGTGCGGGCTTTCGCCCCGGACACTGGCGAACCGGCGCCGGTTGCGGTGGTCGACGGGCTCCACGTGGCGTCGATGCTCGTGACGGAGCTCGACGGACGCACCACGGTCGTGTCAAAGGACTACAACAACTCGTACTCCTCGCCAGTGCTGGTGTGGACCGTCCCGTCCGCCGGCGCACCGGAACTGGTCGGCCGGTTCGGGTCGAACGCCAGCCATGTTGTCCTCGCCGCCGCCGCGGGCAGGCCGACCGTGGTCACCGGTGCCGTCGACGGTGGCGTGCGCCAGTTCGACCTCACGACGGGAGTGCAGTCCCCCAGCCTCTACCACGGCTGCGACGCCAGCGGGCCGATGGTCGTGACCGAGGTCGACTCGCGGCCGTTGCTGGTCGGCGGTGGCTCCGACGGGCTGCACCACAGATCTGGAACGCGGTCTCCGGCAGGGCGATCCGCTAACCGAGCCATGGTCGCCCGAGCGTCGGATCCAACAGCTGCACGCCCGGATCACCGCACCTGAACAGCGCAAACACCTCGGCCGGGGGAGCATGAGATCGGTGGTACGTCCTCCGAGGCTTCATGCTGCTGGATCAGGTCCAGGCTTGTTCGAGTGCCAGAGCCAGTCGCCTGGTCCATTGCTCGGCGGTGCCGGTGATCGCGGGGTACTCATCGGTGAAGTTGGTCCAGTCGACTTGCCAGGACAGCACCGTCTCGGCCGTGAAGGTGTCCGCTTCGACGCCAAGCTCCGGCCTCATGAGCTGACGGACCAGGTCCTGGTCGACGGTGGTGTGTTCGGCGAGCAGGACCGCGTCGTACAGGTCCTTGCCCTGGGGCCACATGTCGGTAGCCAACCAGAGCAGCTTCCACGCCAGCGACAGGGAGGCGGACGCCGCCAGGATCGGCTTGCCCACCCCGGGAAGCGCCACCGCTTCCGGCGGGCAGGGCAGTTGCTCACCGAAGACGACGTCGATCTGCACCTCGCCATCTGGTAACCCCGGCGCGACGAACGGAACGACGAGGCGGCGGCCGTCGGCGCGTTCGTAGGTCCAGATCCCCGACTCGGCGATCCGCTCTGGTCGCAGCCCCGGACCCGGGTCCGCTCGCAGAGCGCTGCGGATGTCGTCGAGCAGGACGCGGGCATCGGCACTGTCGCTGGTGACGGTGTGCGGGGTGACGACGAAGTCGAGATCGCGAGGCTCACGGGCATCATCACCGAACCAGGCGGCCATGGTGACGCTACCCCGCAGAACAAGACAGCCACCCGCTGACGTTGTCGCGATAGCCGCCAAGACGTGGTTCATCGCAGCACGCCGGGCAGCAGCCCACCGCTGACCGACACTTTCCACCGCGAAGTCTGGTTCAGCGGTGCGGTAGGCATTCGGGTACTGCTTGAGTGCCGGGTCGAACACCGCTCCCTGGCGGACGGTCGAACTGGCCGGTACGGGCAGGTACGTCGGTGGGAAACCCGGGGAACCCGCCGGAGCAGATCGCATCTCGGCCTCACGCGCCTGGACCCAACCGCTCGCAGTCCGCTTCGGCAGGTCCAGCCAGCCCTGGTCGTGGTGGATGTCGCTGTCGAACACCACGTACTCCTGCTCCACCCTGACCGCCTCGTGTCCGGCAGCGTTCAACGCCTGGAGCAGCTCATCCAACCGCTGCTTGGCCGTGACGAGCCCGATACCATGGCACCGCTGGTTGACGAACCGTTCCTGGGCACCGTCCGCCGTTTCCCGACGGGCGTTACGTGACAGCCGCGCCCCGTACGGCACGACCAGGTCGGTGACTGCCAGCAGATCCGCCACCGTCGTCCTGGTCAGCAGCAGTTTGACGTGATGCTCAAAGTACCGGCCCGGCGGCTCGGCCACCGCCTGTTCATCCGACTGCGGTACGCCGACGCACCACGGCGCCGCCTCGATCTTCGAACGGCACGGGTACATGCCCGCCTCACGCAGATCGCGCTGCCAACGCTGCACCGACGCACGCTGTTCGACCAGGGTCCCTTGCCCGGTCAGGGTGATCATCGGTTGAGACGTGAACCTGCCACGATCGAGTACGATGTGGACGAACTTCAGGCCGTGCTGCGCAGCGAACGCGGACAACTTCTCGGCCTGAGGGGCGTGAACCGTAATGTGGATCTCGAAGTCCCCCCGCCACATCCAGCACCGGCGCAGTCTATGGCACGCCCACCAGACGGCCCCACGCGATTCCGAGACCAGCACCGGCGGCGTCAAGCCGTCGAGTCGCGCCGTCGCCAGCGGCTGCAGACAGCCGCGCCCGACCCGAGGCCCAGGGTGGCCGCATCCCTCAGCGGCGAACAGACATCCCGGAAGCTGTAGCCAGGGGCACCCCCATCGATTCACCAGGAATTTTGGAGGGGTCATGGCTTGGAAGGAAGCGCACGGGAACCGCCACCGGGTCCGGTACCGACACGCGGGCCGGTTGGTCACTGACGGCACCTACGACACAGCCGAAGCAGCACAAGCCCGCGTCAGCCGGCTCGATCGCCTCAACCGAGCCGTCGCATCGAACGCGTCTGGCGACCCGCCTGTGATGGCCACCCCCACCGCCGAGAACCGATCATCACCGGCTTCCGCTTCCACGACCTGCGGCACTCCACCGCACCTGGATGGACGAGGACGGCATCGCCGAAGCCCTGAAAAGCCAACGCCTCGGCCACCAGCTACCCGGCATCGGGGCGTCTACGCCCACGTCACCGAACCCATGCACCGACCACTGCTGGCGGCCCTGCAGAACCGGTGGCTGGACACTCCCCACCTCGGCACCGCGCCCGCCAAGTGAGTCATCCAGGCCCCGAGCCCTGACTCAGGCCGCGTCCAGTCCGGGACCCGAGGTCAGCCGTGCTCAAGACCAGTAGCCTGCTGTGGGCGGCGCGGGACCATGTCGATCTCCCGCAGGAGTCGACCGCGCCGCCCACCACCCGAGGACAACAACCGGTCAACGGAAGCTGTCACTCCCGGAGAGCGGTCCCGCTTCCCCTGTGGACCGGCCCCAGGTAAGGGTCACCACAGCAGCAGGCCCGTTACCGGATGACCGGTAACGGGCCTTGTGACGTGCTTGTACAGCTGGTGGGCGATACTGGGTTTGAACCAGTGACCTCTTCCGTGTCAAGGAAGCGCGCTCCCACTGCGCCAATCGCCCTCGTTGTGACGAGGTGGAGACGGGATTTGAACCCGTGTACACGGCTTTGCAGGCCGTTGCCTCGCCTCTCGGCCACTCCACCGAGGTTGCCCCCGACGTGCTGTGGTGGCATCTCCGAGCGGACGACGGGACTCGAACCCGCGACCCTCACCTTGGCAAGGTGATGCGCTACCAACTGCGCTACGTCCGCTTGTCTCAGTCGGCCTTCCCGCCCCTCGGGCGTTCCTGCCAACGGATGGAAACTTTAGCCCAGCCGCCGCGAGAGTGCCAACTCGGGGGGTGGGCCGGCGCGCCCGATGCACGATACCCGACAAAGTTCTCATATCACTCTGCGGGCCGTCTGGCTCCGTGAAATCGATTCGCCTTACCTGATCCCGGCCCTTTCCTGAGTCAGGAAATTGACTGGTAACTCATCGTATCGATGATAGTGCGTTACCGTGTTCGCCGTGACAAGACGTTCGGCCGAAGTACGCCTTGACTCGCTGCTGCGTACCGCCTGTGAGGTGATCGTGGAGCGCGGTCTGGCCAACACCCGCACCGCGGACGTGGCGGAAGCCGCCGGGGTGAGTCAGGCGCTGGTCTTCTACCACTTCTCCACCAAGGACCGGCTGCTCGCCGAGGCGTTCGCGTACGCCGCCGAGCAGGACCTGGCCCGGCTCGACACGGTCGTCCGGTCGACCGCCGAGCCGCTGGAGAAACTGAAGAAGATCATTCGGCTGTACGCCTCGACCGGTAAGTCCAAGGCGTGGACGCTGTGGATCGACGGTTGGTCGGAGTCGCTGCGTACCCCCGCTTTGAACCGGGTGTGCCGCAACCTCGACCTGCGCTGGAAGGAGGCACTGATCAAGGTGATCGCCACCGGGTGCGCCGACGGCACCTTCCAGTGCCCGGACCCGAAGGGAGCGGCCTGGCGGATCAACGCACTGATCGACGGGCTGGCGGTGCAGGCCGCGATGCACGATCGGGTGGTCTCCCGCCGACAGCTCACCGAGTGGATCCGGTTGTCCGTCGCGCGGGAAATCGGCCGCAAGCCGGAAGAGCTCGCCTGACCGTCGGCCGCGTCGAAGCGGTTCACGCCGCTACCCGACCACCTACCCCAGCATCTCGACAACCTGCTGACGGCTGAGTTCGCCGTCAACGACCAGCACCTCGTGCCGGCGGCCGATCCGTCCGCCGGCCGGCACGGTCAGTGGCTGGGCGAACGCCAGTGCCACGCACACGCCGGGGTAGCCGCCGGTCCGGACGAACCAGTGGTCACCGTCGCCGAGGCCGGTGAAGACCAGCGTGTACGGATCGCCGTCGGCGCTCCGGCCGGTCAACGCCACCCACGGTTCGGTGCTGCCGTTGACCGTCTACTCGCCCTCGGCGGCAGCGGTGAACGCGTGCGGTACGCCGGGGGCCAGCCGCCAGAAGAAGCCGCCGTAGTGGGGATCGACCTCGGGCCGTACGACGTAGTCGGCGACCGGACGTCCGGCCACCTCCAGCATCACGGTGTCGCTCATGCACGTACCGTCTCTCGGTGTCCGTCTGCTCAACCGGGTGTCCAGCTGCGGCCAGGATCGCCGGCCAGGGGGCGGAGGCGACGGTGCAGCCGGTTACGGACGTATCTGCCCACGGCGGGCGACGTCAGAGCCTGGGTCGGCGGCGGCCGCCCGGGTCGGGCTGCCGGCCGGAGCCGAAGCGACCGGGCCGGCCGGACCGGCTCGAAGGGCTCCAGCCGCGGAACGGTGCCCCGGCACCCACACCGGCGCCGGCGACGGCTGGCACCGCGTCGTCGGGGTCGGCGAGGCCGCGCATCAGCCGGGCCCGGACCCGCAGCAGCAGACCGAAGCCGACGAAGACCATCGCGCCACCGACGACGAACCAGGCGACCGGGATACCGGAGGCGTCGCCGGCCGGGATCGCGTCCACCGGCTGTGGGCCACCACCACCGGCCCCGGCCGGCGCGTCGCCGCCCGGCACCGCAGCCCCGGGCTGGCTGTCCACCGGTTCCTCGGCCAGCTCGGACGGCTCGGGATCCGAGCCACCCGGCTCGCCGACCACCGGCAGGGTCGCCGCGGTGTCGGCCAGCAGTTGCGTGTTCTCGTCGTACGCCTCGACGGTGAAGGTCACCTTGCCCTCGGCGTCGTCGGCGAAGCTGAACTGGTACTGCGCGGTGACCGTACGGTCGGCGCAGAGGATGCCGGGATCAAGCTGCACGTCGGTCAGCCGGGCGTCGTCACCGTCGGTCTGCACGTCGACCGCGAACGCCGCGCCCTGCTCGACCCGGGCCGCCCGGATATCGTCGAGGCCGACACCTTCCGAGCGCAGCACCAACGACCAGCGGACCTTCTCGCACTCACCGCCGAGGTTCCGGCTGACCACAACGGTCATCTCGACCGGCCCGGCACCCGCGACCGCCTCGTCCGGCAACTCGGTGACCTGCGCCCGGTAGCCGGCCTGGGCGAACGCCGGTGTCGCCGCGGTCAGCACCAGTCCGGCCACTGCAGCCAGCCCGACCCCGACCCGGGCCGCGATTCGCCCCACCCAGCTCACCACCTTCTCCGGGTTGCCACCCGGCATCCGTCGCCGTGTCCACTGGCCACGGTACGGCCGTACCGGTGGACCGGACAGGGTCCGTTCTTCTCACCCAGTGCGAACTGAAACGGGCTATTTCACCACCTGTGGTGAACCGGTAACCGCTGGCCGCGACCGGCGCTCGCCGGACCGGCCGGGCACAATCCGGATGGTGACCACTGATCTGTCGAGCGCCGAGCTGTCGACCTTCGTCCGTGCCCACGCCAGGCTCGCCCCGGTGACCTACGTACCGGAACTGCGGCTCTACCAGGCGGCCGAGCCGATCGGCCTGTGGGAGCTGACCGAGGGTGAGTTCCGCAGCGAACAACCACCGCCGTTCTGGGCGTTCCCCTGGGCCGGCGGTCAGGCGTTGGCCCGGTTCCTGCTGGACCACCCGCAGACCGTCGCCGGCCTGCGGGTGCTGGATCTGGCCAGCGGCTCCGGGCTGGTCGCGATCGCGGCGGCCAGGGCCGCAGCGGCGACGGTCCGTGCGGTCGACGTGGATCCGGTGGCCGGCGCCGCCGCCGGGCTCAACGCGGCCGCCAACCGGGTACGGCTGGACGTCACCGTCGCCGACCTGCTCGACGGCGATCACGGCGACGCGCAGGTGGTGCTGGCCGGTGACGTGTTCTACAGCGAGGCGATGGCCGCGCGGATGCTGCGGTTCCTGCTGGCCGCCGCCGCCGACGGGGCCCGGGTGCTGGTCAGTGACCCGGACCGGGCGTACCTGCCCCGGGAGCGGTTCACCGAGCTGGCGGACCACCAGGTGCCGGTGCCGCCGGCGTTGGAGAGCGTCCGGGTCCGGCGTACCCGGGTCTGGCAGCTGCGCCCGCCGGTGCGCCGGCCGGCGCGGGCGCTAGCGTGACCGGGTGCTGTTCCGCAACTGGGAGAGGGTCGACGACCGGTGGCCGCCGGTGGTCCGGGTCGCCGACCACACCGGTGCCCCGCATCTGTTGGTGACCCGGCACGCCCTGGTCCGTCAGGTGCTCGCCGATCCGGTGACCTTCCGGCCGGACAACGCCCTGGACGCGGTCACGCCGGTGCCGGTCGCCGCGTTGCGGGTGCTGACCTCGTACGGGTTCCGGCTGCCGCCGACGCTGGCGAACAACGGCACCGCGAGTCACCCGGCGATCCGGGCGGTGGTCGCCGAGGCGCTGCACCCGACCCGGGTCGCCGCCCACCGGGACTGGCTGGCCGGGCTGGTCCGCGAGCGGGTGGCCGGGCTGGCGGCGACGCTGGCCCGGGGCGGCCGGGTCGACCTGTACGCCGGGCTGGCCGCCGACCTGCCGCTGCTGGTGCTGTCCCGGCTGGTGCAGTTGCCCCCGGCCGCGACCGACACGGTGAAGCGGTTCGCCCGCGCCGCGCTGGAGCTGTTCTGGGCTCCGGTGGACGCCGACCGGCAGCACGAGCTGGCCCACACGGTGGGCCGGTTCCACACCGTGCTGCGCGACTTCGCGGCGACCGGCGGCGGGCTGGCGAAGTCGCTGCGCGACGCCGGGCAGTCCGCCGACTCCGTGGTCGGGGCGCTGTTCTTCCTGCTGGTCGCCGGACAGGAGACCACTTCGCAGTTCCTGACGCTGCTGTTGCACCGGCTGACCGGTGAGCCGGCGGTGCTCGCCGGGCTCGCCGACGGCTCGGTCGACGTCGACGACGTGGTCGAGGAGGGGCTGCGCCTGGTGCCGCCGATCGTCACCTGGCGGCGGCGGGCGGCGCTCGACACGACGGTGGCGGACGAGCCGGTGCCCGCCGGGTCGAGCATCGTGCTCTGGCTGGCCGCGGCCGGCCGGGATCCGGCCGTGGTGGCGCGGACCGACCGGTTCGTCCCCGGTCAGCCGGGTTCCCGCCGGCATCTGGCCTTCGGTGCCGGGGCGCACCGCTGTGTGGGGGCTCAGCTGGCCAGGATGGAGACGGCGGTGGTGGTCGGCCAGGCGGTGCCGCTGCTCACCGGTGCCGAGGTGGTCCGGGCGCCGTGGTCACCGGACAACCTGTCGTTTCGGATGCCGGACGCGCTGGTGATCCGGCGGCCGCCGCCGGACACCGCCCCGGCCGGCTGACGCTGACCTGCCCCGGCCCGCTGACGGCTGACCATCCGGCCCTGGCCCGGGGTGGTCAGCTGGTCTCGTCGGCCCACGCCCGCCAGTCGTCCAGTACGCCGTACAGCGCCGGGGTCAGCCAGCCGGGCGCGGATCGGCGGAACACCCCCGGTTCGAGGGTGCCGGCGCCGTCGGGCACCGCGCCGACCATGGTCGGCACCAGTTCGCTCAGGTTCGCCCAGTGCACCAGTTCGGGCTCGGCCGGCCAGGCACCGAGCACCACGCCGGCGGGGACCGCCCGGCGGTCCAGCGCCTCCAGGGTCAACGCCGTGTGGTTGAGGGTGCCGAGCCCGGCCCGGGACACCACCACCGCCGGCGCGCCGAGCGACACCGCCAGGTCGGCGATGGTCCACGGCTCGCCGGAGGGTCGCAGCCCCATCGGCACCAGCAGCCCGCCGGCCCCTTCGACGAGCACCAGGTCGTGCTTGTCCGCCTCCTCGCGTACCGCGTCGACGGCCGCGTACAGCTCCAGCGGCTCGGCAGCGGCGACCCGGGCGGCGGCCAGCGGGGCCAGCGGTTCGGGATAGCTGGCGATGGTGCGTACGGTGGCGGGATCGGCCAGCCGGGTCACCACGTCGGCGTCCGACGGCTCGCCGGTCGCCGTGCCGGTCTGACCTGGTTTGACCATCGCCACCCGCAGGCCGGCAGCCTGGGCGGCGGCGGCGATCGCCGCGGTCACCACGGTCTTGCCGACACCGGTGTCGGTGCCGGTGACGACCACCGCGCCGCGCCAGCCGGTCACGGCGCGCACTCCAGGATCACGTCGAGCGCCCGGTCGAAGTCGGCCCGGGGGATCCCGGCGTTGACGGTGATCCGCAGCCGGGCCCGCTGGTCGGGGGTGGACGGTGGCCGGAAGCAGCCGACCGCGACCCCCCGGTCGCGGCAGTCCCGGGCCCAGGCGAGCGCGGTCTCCGGCCCGGGAGCGCCGATCGAGACCACCCCGCCGGCCGGTGGCCCGCCGACGTCGAGACCGGCACCGGCGAACCGGTCCACGGCGGCGGCGACCCGGGCGGTGAGCTCGGCCCGTAGCCGCGCCCCGTCGCGGGCCAGCGTCAGCGCGGCGTGCGCCCCGGCGGCGACCGCCGGGGCGAGCGCGGTGTCGAAGATGAAGGTACGCCCGGTGTCGATCACGTGCCGGATCAGCGGCTGCGGCCCGGCCAGCACTCCCCCGGCCCCGCCGAGCGCCTTGGACAGGGTGGCGGTGACCACCACGTCGGGTTGGCCGGCGAGCCCGGCGGCGGCGACGCCGCCGGCACCGGCCGGCCCGATGACACCGAGCGCGTGCGCGTCGTCGACCAGCAGCAGCGCACCGTGCCGGCGGACGACCGCGTGCAGCGCGGCCAGCGGCGCCAGGTCGCCGTCGACGGAGAAGACCGACTCGGTGACGACCACCGCCGGCCGGCCGGGGTGGGCGGTCAGCACCGCGTCCACCGCGGCCGGGTCGGCGTGCGCGACGACCTCGGTCTGCGCGCCGGCGAGCCGGCCACCGTCGATCAGCGAGGCGTGGTTGTGCGCGTCGCAGACCAGCAGGGTACGGGGCCGGACCAGCGCCCGGACCGCGCCGAGGTTGGCCAGGTAGCCGGAGGAGAAGACCAGCGCCCGGTCGGTGCCGAGCCAGTCGGCCAGGTCGGTCTCCAGGGCGGCGTGCGCGTCGGTGGAGCCACGGACCAGCCGCGAGCCGGTGGCGCCGAGGCCGTACCGGTGCAGGGCGTCCGCCGCCGCCGCGACCACCTCGGCGTGGGCGGCCAGCCCCAGGTAGTCGTTGCCGGCCAGGTCGGTCAGTGGGTCGTCGGCGGTACGGGGGCTCAGCTCGCGGGCCAGCCCGGCCTTGGCCCGCAGCTCGGCCCGCCGCCGCAGGCCGTCCAACCAGTCCGCCACGGGTCCCCCTCGTCGTTCGCGCCGCCTTGTAGGGTACGACCATGTCCGACATCCTCGACCTAGCCCGCGCCCAAGTCCTGGAGCGTGGCGTCGGCCTGGACGAGGCCGGGGTCCTCGCCGTGCTGCGGCTGCCCGACGAGCAGGTCCCGGCCGCGCTGCAACTCGCCCACGAGGTGCGGATGCGCTGGTGCGGGCCGGAGGTCGAGGTGGAGGGGATCGTCTCGCTCAAGACCGGCGGCTGCCCGGAGGACTGCCACTTCTGCTCCCAGTCCGGCCTGTTCGCCTCACCGGTACGGGCGGTGTGGCTGGACATCCCGTCACTGGTCGAGGCGGCGAAGCAGACGGCGGCGACCGGGGCCACCGAGTTCTGCATCGTGGCGGCGGTGCGGGGGCCGGACGCCCGGCTGATGCGGCAGATGCGCGACGGTGTCGCCGCGATCCGGGCCGAGGTGGACATCCAGGTCGCGGCGTCGCTCGGGATGCTGACCCAGGAGCAGGTCGACGAGCTGGTCGACATGGGGGTGCACCGGTACAACCACAACCTGGAGACCTGCCGCTCCTACTTTCCGAACGTGGTGACGACGCACAGCTTCGAGGAGCGGTGGGAGACGCTGCGGATGGTGCGCGACTCCGGCATGGAGGTGTGCTGCGGCGGCATCCTCGGGCTGGGCGAGACGATCGAGCAGCGGGCCGAGTTCGCCGCGCAGCTGGCCGCGCTGGACCCGCACGAGGTGCCGCTGAACTTCCTCAACCCGCGGCCCGGCACGCCGCTGGGTGACCGTCCGGTGGTCGAGGCCCGGGACGCGTTGCGCGCCATCGCCGGCTTCCGGCTGGCGATGCCACGAACAATTCTGCGGTACGCCGGCGGCCGGGAGATCACTCTCGGTGATCTGGGCACCCGGGACGGGCTGCTCGGCGGCATCAACGCGGTGATCGTCGGCAACTACCTGACCACTCTGGGCCGCCCGGCGACGGAGGATCTGGCGCTGCTGGACGACTTGAAGATGCCGGTCAAGGCGCTGTCGGCGACGATCTGAGCGGCCGGGCGTGCAGGCGATCTGGTGCGACCGGTGCGGTGCCGGGACCAGCACCGGCAACCACGACGGCTGCGCCGCGGCGCGGGCCTGGGAGCCGCCCCGCTTCTGTACCAGGTGCCGACGGCGGATGAAGGTGCAGGTGCTACCGGCCGGTTGGTCGGCGCGGTGCGTCGAGCACGGCGAGGTCCGGCCGACCTGACCGGCCCGGCGGTGCTGGTCGGCGGCAACCGGGCCGGTCATCGACACCGACGCGGCGGCTCGTCGCCGACCGCACGGGACGCTGGCGTCGCCACGGCGCAGAGCCGGGCCGCGACCCGGTCCGGGTCGAGGTCCCACACCTGGGCCGAGGTGTCGGTCGAGCCGCTGAGCAGCAGGCCGTCGCGGGTGAACGCGATCGCGTTGACGTTGTCGACGTGCCCGACGAGCACCGCTGTCAGCTCCCCGCTGTCGACCTGCCACACCCGGACCAGGTCGTCGCTGACGGCGGTGGTGACCAGCCGCTCGCCGTCCGGACTGAAGGCCACCGCGGACAGCCTGGTGGTCGGAGTGTCCACTGTGCCGACCAGGTCCAGTCCGGCGACGGTGCGCAGCTCTACCTGACCATTGCTGCGGGCCACCGCGACCAGGTGTCCGTCCGGACGGACCGCGAGGTCGGTCAGCTGAAGGTCCGCGATTACTGCCCGGTCCCTGCCGGACAGGTCGGCGGTGTGCCAGGATCTCAGCTCGGTCCGCACCACCGTCTCGTCGCCGCTCACCACACCGTGGTTGGCGGTCGCCAACAGGGTGGTCCCGTCGGCGCTGAAGCCCAGTGCACTCACCGCGCCACCGGTCGGTAGGAATGTCGGTTCGGCGTCCCGGTCGAGCCGCCAGACCAGCACCCCGCCGTCCTCGCCGGCCGGGTCGAGCACGGCGACGGCGAGCAGCCCTCCGTCCGGCGAGTACGCCGGATGTCTGGTCGTCCAGCCGTCCCGCCCGGCGGCGGTGTCGTGCCCGACCAGTTCACCGGCGACGGTGTAGCGCAGTACGCCGCTGCCGGTGGTGCTGACCGCGAACGTGCCGTCACCGGCGACCGCGACCCCGGTGACGGTGTCCGACGCGCGGACGGTGGCCCGCACGGCGCGGGTGCCCAGGTCCCAGATCCGCACCACGTCGTCGCCAGCGGCGGTGACGACCCGGTCCGCCGCCGGGTCGACCGCGACGAACTGGACCGACTGCGGATGCCGCAGCAGCACCCCGGTGCGCCGGAACAGCACGGTCGGGGCGTCCGGTCCGGTGACGGCCACGGTCCGGCCGTCGGCGGCCACCGCCACGTCGGCGACGACCCGGCCGACGTAGCCGGTGTGGGCCGAGGAGACCACCCCGGTGGTCAACGCCCAGCTGTCGATCCGACCGGTACGCCACCCGCCGGTGGTCAGCAGCGAACCGTCCGGGGTGACGGCGAGCGGCACCGCAGCGCGAAACGGCCCGGCCGGCAGGGCGGTGCGCTCGCCGGACGACACCGACCAGCTGTTCAAAGCCCCGTCGGGTCCGCTGGTCACCAGCGCGTCGTCCGGGCCGAAGGCCACCTGTTGGGCGGCGGGCAGGCTGCGGATCAGGGTCTGGTCGGTCAACTGCCAGACCTGGACGTCACCGTCGGTGGGGTTGGCGACGGCCAGCAGCGTACCGTCGGCGTTGACGGTCAGGTCGTAGCCGAGCATCCCGGTCGGCAGCGACCACTGCAGGTCGCCAGTGGTCGCCGACCAGCCGCCGACCTGCAACTCGGGCGACAGGTCGGTGCCGAGTCGACCGGCAACGACCGTGGCGCCGGTGGGCAGCCAGCCGAGCGCGCCGACCGCCGGCAGGGTGTGCCGCAGCTGACCGGTCGACACGTCCCAGATCCGGACACCGTCCCGGCTGAACGAGCCGGAGGCGAGGAACCGGCCGTCCGGTGAGAAGGCCAGTGCCACCACACCGACGTCGGTGGCGTGCCGCAGCTCGACGTCGCGCTGGCGCAGGGTGGCGACGTCCCAGAGCCGGACCAGACCGTCCTGGTGTCCCACCGCCACCGCCGTGCCGTCCGGGCTGACGGCGGCGGACAGCCCGCCGGGCGCGGTGCCCAGCGGCCCGATCGTCCCCGATGCCTGCGCCGACAGCAGCGCACCGTACGCCTCGACAGTGGGTGCCTGGTCCCAGGCGTCGAGCGCCCTGCCGACGGCGAGCAAGTCGTTGTCGGCGGCCGCGGCGATCTGCGACTCGGCGGCCAGTTGTCGGGAGATCGCCTGCCGGCGTTGGTCCTCGGCTGCGACCTGCCGGTTCACCGCGACCAGCCCGCCGGCGACGGCGAGCAGCAACGCCGCCGCGAGTGACACGGTCAGCCGGCGCAGCCGCCGTATCCCGCGCAGCCGGGCCAGTTCGGCGGCCTCGGCGGCGGCCACGCTCGCGGCCAGGAAGTCGACCTCCGGCGCGGACAAGTCGTTGCGGTCGACCTGGTCACGCACCAGCGCCAGCCGGGTGCCGCGCAACAGCAGGTCGGGGTCGCGGCCGGCGGTCTGCCAGTCCTCGGCGGCGACGGTCAGCCGCTGCCGCCGGATCAGTTCGTCCCGGGCCTCGGCGAGCCAGCTGTCCAGGCGCGGCCAGTTGGTCAGCAGCGCCTCGTGGCTGATTTCGACGGTGTCGGCGGCGACGGTGACCAGCCTGGCCCGTACCAGCCGGGCCAGCAGGTCGGCGTCGAACAGCCGGCTGGCGCCCCGACGGCGGGCCACCGCCCCGGTGTCGGTGACGGTGACCAGGCGCAGCATCGCGGTCCGCAGCGCGGCGCGGCCGGCGGGATCCAGGTCGAGGTGGATCCGCTCGGCCGACTCGGCGACGGCGCGGCGGATCCCGCCGGTGGCCCGGTAGCCGGCCACGGTCAGCCGCCGCCCGTCGCGCCGCTGCCAAGTCGCCCGCAGGGCGTGACCGAGCAGCGGCAGCGCCCCTGGGTCGTAGCCGGCCGGTGCCGTCGCGTTCAGGTCGGTGAGCAACAGCTCGACCAGCCCGGGTTCGATCTCCAGGCCGGCCCGCGACGCCGGCTCGGTCACCGCGCGACGCAGTTGATCGGCGTCCATCCGACCGAGGACCAGATGCCCGGCGGCCAATGCATGCGCCAGCGGCGGCAGCTCGGCGCAGTCGGCATAGAAGTCGGCGCGGACCGCGATCACAACGACGGCCGGCGCGGCGGCGCCCAGCGCGGTCACGAAGGCCAGCCGGTGGGCCGGGTCGGCGCACTCGGTGAACAGCTCCTCGAACTGGTCCACCACGATCACCAGCCGACCGTCGGCGGGCGCGGCCCGGGCGGCGAGCGCACCGAACAGCTCCGGGGCCGCGTGCACGCGCGACGCCGGCAGGTCCGCGGCGTCCGCTCCGGCGGCGACGAGCGTACGGTCGACGAGCTCGTCCAGCGGCCGGGCGCCTGGGGTCATCAGCAGCCACGGCCACCGGTCCGCCGGGCCGAGCGCACCGGCGGCGATCGCTGGCAGCACCCCGGCGCGCAGTACCGACGACTTGCCGACCCCGGACACGCCGGTGACGATCAGCGATGGACCGCCCACCGCCTGCTCGGCGAGGCGGCTGAGCACCTGCGAGGTCTGCTCCTGCCGGCCGTGGAACCAGGGCGCGTCCTCCGGTTCGAAGGCGGCCAGGCCGGGAAACGGGCACACCGGGTCGTCGGTCGCGGCCGAGCCGGGCTCTGGCCGATCCGGGTCGGTCTGCGGTTCGGCGGGTGCCTGCACCCGGCTGCTCAGCTGGGTGACGGTGAGCAGTTGCCGGCGTACCCGGTCCATCTCGACGCGCTGCTCATGGCTGCGTTTCGCCAGTTCGCGGCGGACCTCGCCGAGCACGCGGTGGACGTCGGTCAGCATCCACCGCAGCGCGCCGACGTCGTGGCCGAGGGCATGGAAGGTGGCGGCGAGGTCGTCGCGCAGCTGCGCGTCGGTCTCGGCCGCGGCGGCCAGCGCCACCTCGACCGCGTCGATGCCCCGCAGCAGCTCACCGAGTTCGGCGCGGATCGCCCGGGACTGTTCCCCTTCGTCGGCGAGCCGGGCCAGCAGTTCCTCGGCCAGCGCCTCGCGCCACTGCGCCTCGGTGGCCCGCCGGCCGCGCATCCGGTCGGCGGTGTCGACCAACACATCGGACAGGTAGCCACCGCCGATCTGGCCGAGTTGTTCGACAGCTGCGGCGAGCAGCCCGCCGGAGCCGATTCCGGCGGCGATCGGCGCCAGCGCCGAGGCGGTGAGGAAGGCGAGGATGCCGTACGGGGTGGCGTCGCTCAGTCGTGCCCCGGAACGCCGTGCGGCGGCGCGGACCCAGTCACGTACGCCGCGGCGGGCCCGTGTGGTGGCGTCGCCGGCCCGTCCGGCATCGCCCGAGCCGGCGGCCCCATCGGAGCCGGCGGCATCGTCCGCAGCGGCACCGTCCTGATCGACCATGCCCGTCCTCCTCACCATGCGTCGTTACACAGTGAACAGCAGGCGCACCCGCAGGCGGCGAAGACGCGCCGCAGCGCGGCAGCCGCCGGCCATCGCCCGCCGCGCCATGCACCCGGGCGGCACCATAACGTCAACTAGATATCCATGATGACGGGTATCTAGACGGCTACTCCTAGCAAGAGAGTAGGGGGTGAAGCTCGGCCCAACCGGCGTCGGCGCGGGTGGGGCGGGCCAGACCTGTCGAAGGGGACGTCCTGTGACCATTTCCGCAACCCGGAAAACTCTCACCGCCGGGCTGACCGCGCTGCTGGCGCTGGTCAGTTGGCCGGCAGCGGCCCAGGCCGCCGGACCGCTCGGCGAGATCCGCCGGGCCGGTGGCACCACCGCCATCCCGGACAGCTACATCGTGGTGCTGGACGACGAGGCTGCCACCGCGCCGACGACCCGGCGGCTCGCCGACCGGTACGGCGCCACCGTGCAGCATGTGTTCGACACCGCTATCGAGGGCTTCACCGCCCGGATGAGCGCCACCGCCGCCCGCAGGCTGGCTGCCCACCCGGCCGTCGCCTACGTCGAACAGGACCACACTGTCACGCCGTTGACCGCCGGTGTACAGCTGAACCCGCCGTCCTGGGGACTGGACCGGATCGACCAGCGCAACCTGCCGCTGGACAACCGCTACGCCTACCCCACCACCGCGCCCAACGTCCACGCCTACGTCATCGACACCGGAATCCACCGCACGCACAGCGACTTCTCCGGCCGGGTCAGCACCGGCTTCGACGTGATCGACGGTGGCCCGGCCGACGACTGCAACGGCCACGGCACCCACGTCGCGGGAACGATCGGCGGCAGAGTGTACGGCGCCGCGAAGGCGGTCCAACTGGTGCCGGTACGGGTACTCAGCTGCAGCGGCTCGGGGTCGATCTCCGGGGTGATCGCCGGAATCGACTGGGTGACCGCCAACGCGATCAAGCCCGCCGTCGCCAACATGTCGATCGGCGGCGGTGCCAGCACCACGCTGGACGCTGCGGTCGTCACCTCGATCCGGTCCGGCGTCACCTACGCGGTGGCCGCCGGCGGCTCCAACACCAGTGCCTGCAACACCTCACCGGCCCGGGTGCCGGAGGCACTGACCGTCGCCGGCACGACGATCACCGACGCCAGGATGAGTTCGGCGAGCTACGGCCCCTGCCTGGACCTGTTCGCGCCCGGGATGAGCATCACCTCGACCTGGCACACCGACAACTCCGCGGTCCGGACACTCAGCGGCAGCTCGATGGCGACCGCCCACGTCACCGGCTGCGCGGCACTGGTCGCCGCCAGAAACCCGTCGTGGAGTGCGGCGCAGGTCGGTAACTACCTGATCCGCAACGCCACCACCGGCGTCGTCACCGGCCCCGGGGCGGGCAGCCCGAACCGTCTCGTCTACTGCGCCGGCTGACCGCCGGCCCGAGCGCCGAGGAGTTCGACGATGGCAACGACCGTCAACGCGCACCCGCCCACCCGTACCGGCAACGCCACCGGCCGCCGCGGCACCGCCCGCCGGATGATGGCCACCGGTCTGACGCTGATCCTGACCACCGCAGCGCTGGTCGCCGGCACCGCAGCACCGGCGCAGGCGGCCACCACCCCGGGCATCGACGTCTCACACTGGCAGGGCTCGATCAGCTGGACCAGCGTGCGCAACAGCGGCGTCGAGTTCGCCTACATCAAGGCCACCGAGGGCACCAGCTACAAGGATCCCCGGTTCAACACCAACTACGTCGCCGCGTACAACGCCGGTGTGCTCCGGGGGGCGTACCATTTCGCGCTGCCGGACCGGTCCTCCGGCTCGGTCCAGGCCAACTACCTGGCCAGCAACGGCGGCGCCTGGTCGGCGGACAGCCGGACCCTGCCGGCCGCGCTGGACATCGAGCACAACCCGTACGGCGCGATGTGTTACGGGCTGAGCCAGTCGGCGATGCGTAGCTGGATCAGCAGCTTCCTCGACACCTACCGGTCCCGCACCGGGCGGTACGCCGTCATCTACACCACCACCAGCTGGTGGAGCAGCTGCACCGGCAACTGGACCGAGCCGTGGAGCAACCACCCGTTGTGGCTGGCCCGGTGGGCGAGCAGCCCTGGCACCCTGCCGGCCGGGGCACCGTACTGGTCGTTCTGGCAGTACACGGCCAGTGGCAGCGTCCCCGGCGTCTCCGGCGCGGTCGACCGTAACCACTGGAACGGCACCCGCGCCCGGCTGGTGGCGCTGGCCAACAACGGCTGATCTGGCTCGTCGCCCCGGCTGGACCATCCGGACCGGCCGGGGTCGGCGGCACGCCCTGCTGGTAGCGCCGCCGTCATCAGCAGCACGCCGAACATGATCGCGACCGTGACCATCCTGATGGACCGACTCTGCGGGTTGTAGAGATCGGTGACCAGGGTGGTCACCACCCGTACCCACCAGATGGCGAGCAGCAGGATCGCCGCCTCGACAACGCCCAGCACACTCAGCCGCCGGGCGAGGGTCTCCGACAGCAGGGCGAGTGCGACCACGAAGGCCAGGTCGACGACAGCTCAAGGTGGCGCGCCGTGGTGCCAGCTCGCCACGGAGTAGGCCGCGCGGGTCGGCGGCCGCCGTCACGACCTCACCGCAGGTCAATCAGCCAAAATCAACCGGCCGTGCAGGCCAGGCCGTTCACCGTGAACGAGGTCGGCCGGGGGTTGCTGCCGGAGTGGGTGCCGTTGAAGCCGATGCTGGTGCTCGTGCCGGGCGCCAGGCTGCCGTTCCAGGCCGCGTTGCCGGCGCTGACCTGGTTGCCACTCTGCGACCAGGTAGCCGACCAGCCCTGGGTCACCTGCTGGCTGCCCGGGAACGCGAACCGCAGCATCCACCCGTCGATCGTCGACGCACCGGTGTTGGTGATCGTCACCGATCCGGTGAACCCGGTGGACCAGTCGTTGGTGGTGTAGTCGACCCGGCAGCCCAGCACCGGCGGGCCGCCGGTCGGAGTCGGCGACGGTGACCCGGTCGGGGGCGGGGTCGGAGTCGGTGTCGGGGAGACTGACGGCGATGGGGTGGGCGATACCGACGGCGACGGGGTCGGGGTGGGGGTGGGCGAGACCGACGGCGTGGGGGTGGGCGAGACCGACGGCGTGGGGGTGGGCGACGGTGGTGGGCCATCCGGCTCCTGTCCCCAGATGAGGGTGCCCGCCTCGTAGAGCGGGACCGCTCGGTTCGGCCCGGCGGCCGCCTGGTAGGACGGGTCATTCGCCGGATTCCAGGTGCCGCCCTCAGCAACCCCGATCTTCAACTGCACCTCCATCCGGTGCGCCGACTGACCGGCCGGCGCGATCGTGTGGCCGGAGCAGTCGACCTCGACGTACCACAGGTCGCCCGAATGCTGCCGGGCCTCGGTGGGTTTCGGACACCCCTGGCTGTACGGGCTGCTCACCTGCAGCGCACCTGCACCGTCGCGGACGAAGTAGTACCGGAACGTCGCGGCGGTCAACGCCCGGGCGGGGAAGGCCGACTTGTTGTAGATCATCACCTTGACCCCGGTCGACCGGGTCTCGTTCTGCATGACGGTCGTCTCGATGGAGATCTCGTCGATGTCCGGCGTCTCCGGTTGCGGGAAGTCGGGCAGCGGCGTACCGCCGTACTCCTGATGCAGCCGGACCAGCGCGGAGGTGAAGCCGGCGTTGTAGTCGGTGGCGACTTCGTTCATCACGTAGTCGTCGCGGCGGTCGGTGTACGCGTCGTCCGGCGCGGACGGACCGCCGACCAGCGCCCCGTACAGCACGTGCCGGGTCTCCTCGGGCACCTGCATGCTGTCCCACCAGGAGCCGTGCGCGGTGCGGTGGTGTGGGTTACGCGGCGAGTTCGCCCCGAACCCGATGACGTAGCTGGAGTTGCGCGGATTGTCGCCGAGCGCGTAGTCGATCTGCCGCACGGCGAAGTCGTGGTAGCGGGTCCGGCGGGTCGGGTCGGTGATGCTGTCGCTGTAGACGAGCGCGGCGAAGGCGGTGTTCGCGGCGTAGCGCAGCGCCCCCCAGGTGTCGAGGACCGCCATCCCGCCCGGTGAGGTACGCACCTTCTCTCCGTTGACGCCGACGGTCCAGTAGTCCAGCCACCGGTTGGCATCGTCGACGTACTTCTGCTTGCCGGTCAGGTTGGCCAGCAGCACGTACGCGCCGAACTGCTTGTTGTCCCAGGCGAGGGTCCACTTGTAGGCCCGGGTGTCGGTCTGCGGCTCGGTGCCCAGGTCGTCGTACTCGGCTTCGGCCTTGGCCAGGTAGGACGCCTCCCCGGTGGCCCGGTGCAGCCAGATGGCGCCCCACACCAGTTCGTCCTGGTATCCGCTCCACGACCGGTAGAAGCTGGTCGCGTCGGTGATGCACTCGTGGTACGCCCTGCGCACGGTATCGGCGAAGGTATAGAGCTGCCGGGCGTGGCTGACCAGGGTGTCGGCGTACGCCGGATCGGTCGGCCGGAAGACCATCGACGACGCGGCCATCGCGGCCGCCGTCTCCGCCGCCAGATCCGAGCCACCGCAGGTCGCGTCGATGCGGTACGCCGGACGCGCCATCGGCATCACCTCGGCCGGTCCCCACCACTTGTGGTCGTCGTCGCCCTTGCCGACCTGGCCGTAGAGCACGTTGGGCGACGGATGCGCCTTGATGAAGTAGTCGTTGACGAACCGCAGGTTGTTCAGCAGGTGCGGCAGCTGCCCGGAGTTGGCGTAGCCGACCCGGTATTCGACCGCGCCCCAGGCGAGCATGGTGGTGGTGAAGGCCATCGGGAATCCGAACTTGACGTGGTCCCCGGCGTCGTACCAGCCGCCGGTGAGGTCGAGGCCGACGTCCGCCCCGTCGTCGAGTGCCGAGTCCGCCCGCCAGGAGACCCGGTTCCACTGCGGCAGCGGGCCGGACTGCTGCGCCTCGTAGAACAGCAGTGACTTCTGCAGCGCCTCCCCGTAGTTGAACGGTGGCGCCGCTGCGGCACCGGGTCGCGGGACTGCGGCTGTCGCGGCTACGGCGGTGAGCAGGATGGCCATGCCGGTGGTCGCCAGCCTGCGCCGCCAACGGGTCCGGCCGGCCGGCCGATTGTCTGCGCGCACTACACTCGCTCCTGTCCGTGGAGCCGCGCGCGGCAACGCGTCGTGGGAGGACACCGGGGGGCGGATGTGGGCGCATCCGCCCCCCGCCTCATGCCGGTCGCGCTGTCGCGGCGGTCAGCGGCCGGGCCGCCGGTGGGGTGCGGGGCCGGCCGGTAGATGGCGGTTGATGGTTCTCGGCTGACGGTTCACAGGGGTCACGGTGTCCAGCTGACACCGACGCGATGAGAGCGCTCCCATCGACAGGAAACGATTGCCACGCGTACCGATGATTCAACCGCCTGGGCCCGGCTTTGGGAAGCCCGTAACCACGATCAACCGGCACCGGAATAGGGGCGGGGTCTCCTCCTGCCGTCCTACAGGAGGAGACCCCGCCGTGCCACCCGGGACCTCGCGTCCAACGCACCGGACCCGCACCAGGACCGGGACGTCGGGGCAACCGCCTAGGTCGTGGTGGCGGGAGTCGGTGCCGAGATGTCGACCGGCCGATCGACCAACGGCACCGTGACGCTCATCATTTCCCCGTCGCGCTCGACCGGACCCGGCCGGTGCAGCCGGGCCAGGGTACGCAGCATGCCGAGATCGTCGGCGGCGACGTGTGCCACCAACGCCGCCTGCCCGGTCCGACCGGCGTGGCCGGCCAGTCGGCGCAGCAGCGCCGTGCCGACTCCACGCCGGCGCCACCCATCCTCGACCAGCAGTCCGACCTCGCCGAGGGCACCCTCGACGATCAGTTGCCCGGCGCCGACGATCCGGTCCGCCGCCGCGCTGGGGTCGACCGCGACCAGCAGCACCCCCCGGGGCTGTTCCAGCATCCGCCGCAGCCGGGCGGCGACGACCTCGGGCGGTCGGCCGACCAGACCGGGCGTGCCGCTCTCCGGCGAGCACCGGACCACCATCGCGTGCAGCGCGTTGAGATCGTCGGAGACCGCCGGCCGCAGCTGCAGCTCGGCACCGTCCGGCATCATCAGCGTCACCTGATCGCCGGTCCGCCGGTTGACCGCCGCCGCCAGCTCGACCAGGGCCTGAGCTCGGGCGAACTCGGCCGGAGTGAAGCTCGGCTCCCGCCGGACGACGTCGTAGCAGCCGCCCGCCGGATCCGGCAGCCGCATCGTGTCCGTCGACCGGGCAGCCGCCTGCGAAGCTGGCGCCGGCCGCCAGGTCACCGAGCCGGCACCGAGCAGGGTACGCAGCACGTCACCGAGCGCCTCCGGATCGCGGACCAGCCGGTTGGCCAGGGCGAGCGCCCGGGTGGGCTGGTCGGCCAGGCCCCGGGCCTCGGCGCGGGCGGCCCAGGCGTCCCGGCCCCGGCCACGCTCCACGGCGGCGACGAGATCCTTTTCGGTCATCGCGTCGGGCGCGTCGACGAGAAAATCGTCGACCGCCCCGGCCTCGGTGGTGTGCACCTGCACGGCGAGGATGTTGACCGCACGCAAGGCCAGGCTGGCGGTCAGCACGGCCAGGTAGCCCGGCCGGTCGTCGACCGTCGCTCTGATCCGCCACAGCGCCATGGCTGCTCCTCTCCCCAGGTGCTCGGTGCCCGCTTGGTCAGCGCCGCACTGCGCCCGTTTCCTACCTTGCCGCCGCGCTGTTTCCCTCAGGTTGCCCGGCGGTGACTTCTCGCGGTGCCGTCTGCGACCTGCGTCTCACCGCCTGGCGGCGACCGGATCGGCGGTCACCAGATCCAACCGGTCGCCCAGGATCACCGTCGCCGCCCGGACCAGCTGCGCTATCCGGTCCACCTCGGTGACGTGAAACGCGGCTGCCGGCAGACCGTCCCCATCGACCCGGGACACGATCAGCACCAGGCCGGCCCGACCGAACGGCACCGAGGCGTACCGCACCCCGTCCGGACCGTCCATCGGCCGGGCCCGCAACGGAGTGACCTCGGGCAGCCGCAGCGGCACCGGCGCCCGCCAACTCGCGTAGGCGACGGCCGGTTCGCCGCCGGTAGGTGGCTCGTCCATCGGCACGGTCAGGCCGGTGATGAAGTCGTCGTCGGGCAGCTGCCCACCGTCGAACCGCGACTCCGCACCGGGCGTCGGAGCGGGCCCGGCCAGGCCGGCGGACTGCGCCGTAGCGGCACCGGCCGGCGGCCGCGACGCACTACGGATCGCCCAGTCGGCCGGCACCACGGCCGCCGCCGCCCAGTCGGCCGCCAGCAGCCCCGGCACCGCGTCGACCAGCGTGGCCAGGCCGTCGACCGGATTGGCGGCGACCTGGGCGAGCAGTTCGGCGTCCTGGCCTCCGGTCACCGGAGTGCCGATCGCCCGCCACACGCCGTCGACCTGAACGCCGGGAATCGCCGCCAGTCCAGCGAGCAGCCGGTCGACCCGGGCGGCACCCGGCCACACCACGGTGAAGTCGTCCACCGCCCGACCACCCAGCCGCTCCAGCACGGTCACCTGGACGATGTCGGCGCCTGCGACGCCGAGTGTGCGGGCCACCTGGCCGAGTGCGCCGGGCCGGTCCGGCAGGGTCACGCGAACCCTCAGCAACATGTCAGTCCTCCCGTAGCGCAGGCCGGCCCCTCCCCCGGTCGACAACTACCCTGCCCGATGACCATTTCATCCCTGTTGCGATGACATGACTCGGCAGGTAAACCGCTGGAGAACGGGGTTGGACACGCTGCACCATCACCCGTTCGGATGATCTTTACCGGTCGGCCGAGTCGCGGTCAGGCCGAGTCGCGGGCCACCATGTGGGTCTCCAGCAGGACGTACGGGACCTGCAGCTCATCGTGCCGGATCCGGGACAGCAGCAGTCGGGCCATCTGCCGGCCCATCTCCTCCACCGGCTGAAAGACGGTGGTCAACGGCGGATCGGACTGCCGGGCGATCGGGGCGTCCTCGAATCCGACAACCGCCACGTCGTCGGGCACCCGCCGGCCGGCCTCACGCAACGCCCGCAGCGCGCCGCAGGCCATCAGGTCGGACGCGACGAACACGGCGTCCAGATCGGGATGGCGCTCCAGCAGCTGGCGCATCGCCGCAGTGCCGCTGCCCTCGCTGAAGTCGCCGTACGCGACCAGGGATTCGCCACCCGGCGGGCCGCTGTGCCGGATCGCCTCGTGGTAGCCGGTCAACCGGGCGACGCCGACCCCCATGTCCTGCGGGCCGGCGATGGTGGCGACCCGCCGCCGGCCGCCGGCCAGCAGGTACTCGACCGCCAGCCGGGCGCCACCGGCGTTGTCGACGTCGACGAAATAGGCCGGACGCGCGTCCGGATGCAGCATCCGAGCCGGCCGGCCGCCCAGAACGCTGGGCAGACCGCGCTGTTCGAGCAGGGTAGGCAGCGGATCCGCGTCGTGCAGTGACAGCAGCAGTACGCCGTCGACGTGCTGATTGGTCAGATGGTGCTCGACCCGCTCCCGTTCGGCGGGTGACTGGGCCATGGCCAGCCAGAGCTGCATCGGGGTGTCGAGCAGCCCGGAGCTGATACCCCGGACGATCCCGGCGAAGAAGGGTTCACCGAAGACCCGCTCCTCGGATTCGGAGACCACCAACGCGACCGAGTCGGTCCGTTGAGTGACCAGCGCCCGGGCTGCCCGGTTCGGTACGTACCCCAACTCGGCGATCGCCTGCTGTACTGCTGCTCGCGCCTCGGGGCTGACCTGCGGCGAACCGTTGACGACACGGGACACCGTGCCCCGCCCGACCCCGGCACGCGCGGCGACCGCGTCGAGGGTGGGCCGCCCGAGTGACCGGGTGCGCTGGGTTGTCATCGTCTGTTCCTCCGACCCTGGGCCGCGCGGCGCCGGTTCCGGCAGGGAACCGGCGCCGCGCGGCCAGTTATTGCTGGCTGACCACGCCTATTGTGCGGCCAGACCGTTACGTCGGATCACATCGGCGTACCACCTGGCGCTCGACTTGGGGATCCGAAGCTGGGTGTCGTAGTCGACGTGGATCATGCCGAAGCGCTTCGAATAGCCCCAGGCCCATTCGAAATTATCCATCAAAGACCATGCGAAGTAGCCCCGCACCGGCACTCCGTGGGAGATTGCCTCGTGACAGGCGCGCAGGTGAGCGTCGAAATAGGCCAACCTGTCCGGATCATCGACTTTGTCGTTGACGACGTCGTCGACGTAGGCCGAGCCGTTCTCTGTGATGTAGATCGGCACCTCGGGGTACTCGCCGTTGACCCGGCGCAGCACCTCCACCAGGCCAGGAGCGTCGACCTCCCACCCCATGTCGGTCACCGGGAGCCCGCGGGTGACAAATCGGATCCGCTCGCTGCCCGGCCAGCAGGACGGCTCGTCGGCCGCGTCCGGTACCGGCGCACCGCTGACCACGTGCCGGCTGTAGTAGTTGATGCCGAGAACGTTCAACGGAGTGGCGATGACATCCAGATCGCCCTCGCGGACATGGGCCAGATCGGTCACCGGTTGCAGGTCCGCCACCACGTCCTGCGGGTAGCGCCCGTGCAGGATCGGGTCCAGGAAGATCCGGTTGGCCAGACCGTCGATGCGCCGGGCCGCGTCGACATCGACCGCCGAGTCCGTCTCCGGCGACACCGCGTACAGGTTGAGCGTGACGCCGAAGTCGTGGTCCGGCCGGGCCGCGCGCATCGCCTGCACCGCCAGACCGTGGCCGAGCATCAGATGGTGGGCGGCTCGGACCGAGTCGGCGCCGTCGGTGATCCCGGGGGCGTGCACGCCCGAGCCGTATCCCAGGAAGGCCGAGCACCAGGGCTCGTTGAGCGTGGTCCAGTACCGCACCCGGTCACCCAGCGCCCCGTGCACCAGCTCCGCGTAGTCGGCGAACCTGGCCGCGGTGTCCCGGGCCGGCCACCCGCCGGCGTCCTCCAGCGGCTGCGGCAGATCCCAGTGGTAGAGGGTCAGCCACGGCTCGATGCCCTGGGCCAGTAGTTCGTCGACCAGCCGACGGTAGAAGTCCAGCCCGGCCTGGTTGGCCGTGCCGGACCCGTCGGGCTGCACCCGTGGCCAGGACACCGAGAACCGGTACGACTTGAGGCCGAGCTCGGCCATCATCCCGACGTCCTCGCGGTAACGGTGGTAGTGGTCGCAGGCCACGTCCCCGCTGTCCCCGCCGAGCACCTTGCCCGGGGTGTGACTGAAGGTGTCCCAGATGGACGGCTTGCGGCCGTCGACGTTCGCTGCGCCCTCGATCTGGTACGCCGCGGTGGCGGCACCCCAGAGGAATCCGGGCGGGAAGAGTAGCTGCCCGGAGCCTTCGCGGAACTCGGCGGTCTGCGGACTTGCTGCTTTGGTCACGACTTGACGGCGCCTTCCATGATGCCGCCGATGATCTGGCGGCCGAAGAGGATGAAAACAACGAACAGCGGGAGCGTCGCGATCAGCGTTCCCGCGAAGATCTGGGAATTGTCGGCGAAGTACGCCGAGTTCAGGCTGCGCAGGGATATCTGCACCGTCGGGTTGGTCGGGTCGGCGAGGACTACGAACGGCCAGAAGAACTGGTTCCACTGCTCCATGAAGGTCAGGAGACCAAGCACCGCAGCGGCCGGGCGCAGCGCCGGCACGACCACGTGCCAGAAGATCCGCCAGGTGGAGCAGCCGTCCACCCGGGCCGCCTCGATCAACTCGTTGGGCACTGCCTGTTCGGCGTACTGCCGCATCATGAAGATCCCGAAGCCACCGATGAGGAACGGCACGATCACCGACGGCATGCGATTCAGCCAGCCGAGCTCGGACATCAGGATGTAGAGCGGGAGCACGCCGAGCTGGATCGGGATCATCATCGAGGCGAGCACGACGAGCAGCAGCGCGTTCTTGCCCCGGAAGCGCAGTTTGGCGAAGGCGAAGCCGGCGAGTGAACCGAAGAAGACGGTCGCCACGGTGATGGTGCCGGACACCAGGACCGAGTTCATCAGCCCCTTGAGAATGTTGGCGTCCTGGTTGGCGAGCACCCGGCCGATGTTCTCACCGAGGTTGCCGCCGGGCAGGAACGGCGGTGGCCAGGCGTTGGCGGCGTCGTTGGTCCGCGACGCGATGACGATCATCCAGTAGAACGGGAAGAACGACAGGAGCACGCCCAGGATCAGGCCGAACCAGGTCAACGGGCTCGCCTTGAACAGCCGCTCCGAGGTCGACGACGGGCCCTTGCCGCGCTTGGGCTTGCTGGCCACGGGTTGCAGGGTTGCGGTGGTCATCGCGCCTCACTTGTCCGAGCTGATCCGGCGGGCCAGCAGATAGTTGACCAGCGACATGAACGCGATGAGCAGGAAGAGCAGCAGCGAGACGGCGCCCGCGTAGCCCCACTGGAACCGCTGGTTCATGACGTCGAGCAGATACATGGTGATCGTCTGGAACTGACCCTGGGAACCGCCGGAGATGCCGCCGGGTCCACTGGTGAACAGCAGCGGCTCGGTGAACAACTGCAGTCCGCCGATCGTCGAGATGATCAGGGTGAAGATGATGGTGGGTCGCAGCTGCGGCACGGTGATCGACCAGAACTGCCGGGTCCGCGACGCACCGTCGAGCGCGGCGGCCTCATACATGTCCTTCGAGATCGCCTGCATCGCGGCCAGGTAGATCAGCGCGTTGTAGCCGATCCACCGCCAGTCGACCATGGTGGAGATGGCGAACCAGGACCCGAGCTTGCTCGCCCGGAAGTCGATCGGTTCGACGCCGAACAGCGACAGCAGCCAGTTGACCAGACCAAAGTCCCGCGCGTAGATCATGGAGAAGATCAACGCGACGACTGCGGTCGAGGTGATGATCGGCATGGCGATGGCCAGCCGGAAGAATGTCTGTCCCTTGATCCGCCGGTTCAGCGCGTTGGCCAGCATCAGCGCGATCAGCAACTGCGGGACGGTGGACATCAGGAACATGCCGAACGTGTTGTAGACGGCGTTCCAGAACTGCGGGTCGTCGGTGATCAGCCGGACGAAGTTGTCCAGGCCGACGAAGCTGGTCTCAGCGTTGAGCGGCGACCGGTCGGTCAGCGCGATCCAGACGGTGTAGACGATCGGATAGACGCCGAAGATCGCGAAGATCACGAAGAACGGCAGGATGTAGAGGTAGGGGGAAAATTTGAGGTCCAGTCGGGTCAGCGAGCGGCGCCGGGCCGCCCCACCGCCGGCCGGACCCGCCCGGTGGCCGCGCGGCTGCGCCGACGCGGGGGTGTCTAGCTCCAGGCTCATCGGGAAAGTCCTTCAGTTGTACGGCGGCCGGCCGACGTCGGCCAGGGAGGTCAACGCGCCGCTGGCACCGCGACGCGGCGGGAGAGATGGCGCTGGCAGGTCCTGCCAGCGCCATCTCTCACCCGGGTTGTGACACCGCGTTATCGGCCGGCGGCCGTGCCGTTCGTAATGGCGTCCTGCCACCCCTCGTCCGGCGACTGGCCCTGCTCGACCGCCCGCAGCGCGTTCTCCACCGCAGTACGGACCGCCTGGTTCTTCGGGCCGAGGTAGACCGGCTTGAGCTCGCTGGCACCGGCGGCGAAGATCTCGCCGGTCGGGGCATCGGAGAAGTACTCGTTGACCGCCTCGGCGACCTTCGGGTCGGCCAACGCCTGCGGCGCGGACGGCAGGTTGCCGACCGCCTCGAAGGCGGCGATGTGGCCCTCCGGGCTGGTCAGGTACTTGACCAGCTCGGCGGCGGCGGCCTGGTACTTGCTGGAGGTGGGCACCGCCAGGAACGAGCCGCCCCAGTTGCCGCCGTTACCCGGCGCCTTGGCGATGTCCCACTTGCCGGCGGCCTCCGGGCCGGCCTGGCCCTCGATGACACCGGTCATCCAGGCCGGGCAGGCGATGGTGGCGAAGGTGGCGTTCTTGAAGCCGGCGTTCCACTCGTTGGAGAACGACTGCAGGTTGTTCGACAGCCCAGCCTCGATCATGTCGGTGGTGAGGTCGAACGCGGCCTTCACGTCCGGGTTGCTCTCCATGACGAACTGGTTCTCAGTGTCGTAGTAGGTGTACCCGGTGCCCTCGCCGGCGATCTGGCTCAGCACCAGGTTGTAGAAGCTGGTCGCCGAGTCGACGAACGCCTTGTCCGGCGTGGCCTCCTTGAACTGCTCACCGACCGAGATGAAGTCGTCCCAGCTCGACCAGAGCGCGCCGACCTCTTCCCGGTCAGTCGGCAGACCCGCCGCTTCGAACAGGTCCGAGCGGTAACACAGGGCCATCCCGCCGACGTCGGTGCCAAGCCCCAGCACCTTGCCGTCGGGCAGCACGCCGGCTTCCCACTTCCACGGCAGGAAGTTGCCCTCGAGCTCGTTGGCACCGTGCTCACCGAGGTCGACGAACTTGTCGGCCTGGGCGAAGAACTGCGACATCGTGCCCTCTTCGATCGCCACCACGTCCCCGGCACCGGAGCCGGCGGTGATCTGCTGGGTGAGTCGGGTGTTGTAGTCGCCGAGGCCGAGGCCTACGCCTCGCTGCTGGACAGTGACGTTCGGGTTGTCGGCCTCGTACTGCTCGATCAACTCGTCGTATCCGAAGCCTGCGTCGCCGAAGATGTCGACGACCAGGGTGATCGGGCCGTCCGGATCTGAATCGGCGTCGTCGGAGCCGCAGGCCGTGGCCGTCAACATGACGGCCGAGGCGAGTGCGACCGCGGCGTACCGCCGGAGCGTGACGCTCATCCTGACCCCTCTCAAGGTCGCTTTCTGTGATGGGGGGTGACCGTGTGGTGTCCGCCGTGACAACGGGAACTGCATTGACGAAAAGGGTCCGTCGCCGCGGAGCGGGCACTGCACGACCGCGCTCCGCGGTTGGTCAAGCAAGTGACGTGGATCTCACTCACCCCGGCCGGGAGCGCTCCCATGAGATTGCCGGGAGGTTTCGGAGGTGTCAAGAGGCCGATGGGAGCGTTCCCATTTCGTTACTGCCAGATCCTGGGTGCTCCCGGGTCAGATTCGGGTCAGGCCGGCCGGTAGTCAGCCCAGCCGGGTGTCAGGTCAGCCGGGTGTCAGGTCAGCCGGGTGTCAGGTCAGCCGGGTGTCAGGTCAGCCGGCGCAGCAGGGTGGTGGCCCGCGCCGGGTCGAACCCGACCTGATCTAACGGCGTGCCCACCCAGTCGGTCATCTCTACGTGGCGCGGATGCGCCGGATCGGCGATCGCGGCCCGGAACTCGGTGTACCCGAAGGCACCACCGACGTCCTCCGGGGGACACGCCTGGTCCCCGTCGACACAGAGCGGATAGCGCATGTCCGGTTCGGGCGCGGTGACGTCCTCGACGACGACGTCGTGCTCCCACCAGTCGCCGAAGTCGTACGTGTAGCGGAACCGGGCCCCCTTGGTGGCCACGGCGTCCAACCGGGTGTCCAACTCGTCACGCAGCAGCAGTTCACCGGCCGGATCCGGCTCGCCGTACTGCGCTCCGTTGATCTCGAACGAGTGCAGGTGGCAGTCGCGCCAGCCCATCGCGTGCTGAATCACTCGGTGCACCCGGTCCAGCGTGTACCCGCCCGGCACCTGGACCCGGCGCCACACCGGCGGTGCGATGTCGGACAGGGTGACCAGCAGGTGGAAGATCTGACGGGGCATGGCCGCCCTTTCTCTGACCTAGGCTCGGACCCATGATCTGCACTGCGTGCCGGAGAGGCCAGCACGATGGGTGTCGGGGTGGTAACTGGTGCGACTGCCAGCACCGTACCTCCGCTCCGACCCCACCGGTCACCGGTCCGGCGGGCGAGTGACCGACCACCCGCCGGCCCCGGACACCCCGGCCCCGGGCCCGCCGGTCCGACGGTTCGGGCCACAGCCGGCCGGGTCCGCGCTGGACGACCCTGCCCTGATCGAGGCGTACGCCGTCGCGCCCCTCGATCACCTCAGGGTGAACTTCGTGACCAGCCTGGACGGGGCGGTCGCGGTGGCCGGCCGGTCCGCCGGACTGTCCGGACGCGCGGACAAACGGGTCTTCGGCGTACTGCGGATGCTCTGCGACGCGCTGCTGGTCGGTGCCGGCACCCTCCGCCGGGAGCAGTACCGGGCGCTGCGGCTGGACGACCGGCGCCGCCGCTGGCGGCAGCAGCACGGCCTCCCCACCCACCCCACCCTGGTCGTGGTCTCCGCCTCGCTCGATCTCGACCCGGACCAACCGGCCCTGGCCGACGCACCGGCGCGGCCGATCGTGCTCACCACCACCGACGCGCCAGCCGACCGGCGACGTCGACTGGCCCGGGTCGCGGAGATCGTCCCGGCCGGCGAGCGCACCATCGATCTGACCGCCGGGCTGAGCCGGCTGCGCGCCCGTGGCCACCGTCAGCTGCTCTGCGAGGGTGGCCCGATGCTGTTCGGTTCGCTGACCGCCGCCGATCTGGTCGACGAGCTCTGCCTGACGGTTTCCCCACTGCTCGCCGGTGCCGGTGCCGGCCGGATCAGCGCGGGTCCGGCCAGCCCCGTGCGGCAGCTGCGGCTGGGCCAGGTGCTGGCCGCCGACGACGGCACGCTGCTGCTCCGCTACACCCGGCCCGACCCCGACCCCGACCACCCCAGGATCATGACTGTAAGTTAGCGAGCGATCACCCGCGGGCAGCGGGTCGGGTCGTCCGGAACCTACCGTCGGCGAATTCGGCCGGCCACACCGAGTCGGATGCCGTACTGGTCGTACCCGTGGGGCAGGATGCAACCCGTGGGCACGACGCAACCGGACTTCAGCGACCAGTCCATCACCACGAGTGACGCAACGCCGGAGGGTACGCCGGTGGGCCGGGTGCTGGGTACCGCCGACGCCACCCCCCTGCAGTTCTGGACCGCAGTCGGCCCCGGCAACTATCTGCAGCTGGACGACGTCGTGGTGACCCGCCGCGAGCTGCCGGGCGCCGAGCCGGTGACCATCGCCGGGGTGGTCACCCAGGTCCGGGCCCGCCACGAAGGGGCGCAGTTCGACTCCGACGTCTTCGCCATCGCCGACGGCACCCTGCCCGCCCAGGTGCAGGAGGCCGCCGAGATCACCGCCACCCGGGTCGATCCGGAGATCTACGTACCGCCGGAGCCGGGTGCCCCGGTGTGGCGGGCCCAGGGCGACGCCCGCGCCCGCGCCCTGCACTTCGACCGGATGGAACGCCGGATCCCGATGGGTACCGGCCGCGACGGGGTGCCGGTCTACCTCAACGCGGACTTCCTCGACGGTCAGCGCGGCGCGCACGTGTCGATCTCGGGCATCTCCGGCGTCGCCACCAAGACCAGCTTCGCCACGTTTCTGCTCTACTCGGTGTTCCGCTCCGGCCAGCTCGGCGGCGACGCGGTCAACGCCAAGGCGCTGATCTTCAACGTCAAGGGCGAGGACCTGCTCTTCCTCGACCACCCCAATGTCCGGCTCGATGAGGCGACGACCGCCGCGTACGCCAGGCTGGGCCTGCCCGCCGGGGCCTTTCCGGACGTGCGGGTCTACGCCCCGCCCCGGGCCGGCGATGCCTCCGGCACCCCCGACGTACAGAGCCGGCTCACCGGCGTGGACAGCTTCTACTGGACCGTCGCCGAGTTCTGCGACAAGCAGTTGCTGCCGTACGTGTTCGCCGACGCCGACGACGAACGCCAGCAGTACACGATGGTGGTGCACGCGGTCACCGCGTACCTGCGCCGGCACGCGCAACCCGCCGACGGCGGCATCAGCATCGACGGCCGGCGGATCGGCTCGTACGGGGATCTGGTCGACCACATCGTCGACCAGCTCGGCGACGAGGAGACCCGATCGGCCTGGGCCGGCTCGGCGGTCGGCATGGGTACGGTGAACGCGTTCGCCCGCCGGCTGATCGGCAGCAAACGCGACCTGGCCCGGCTGATCCGGGGCGACCTGGCCACCCGACGGCCGCACCAGATCAGCACCGACGACAGTGCCCAGGTGACCGTGGTCGACCTGCACAACCTGCCGGACCGGGCGCAGCGGTTCGTGGTCGGGGTGACGCTCAAGAACGAGTTCGACCGCAAGGAACGGGCCGGTACCGCCAAGCCGTTGCTCTTCGTCGTGCTCGACGAGCTCAACAAGTACGCCCCCCGGGACGGGTCGTCACCGATCAAGGAGGTGCTGCTCGACATCGCCGAGCGGGGCCGCTCGCTCGGGGTGATCCTGATCGGTGCCCAGCAGACCGCCAGCGAGGTGGAGCGGCGGATCGTCACCAACTCGGCGGTCCGGGTGGTCGGCCGGCTCGACCCGGCCGAGGCGTCCCGGCCGGAGTACGGCTTCCTGCCGGCGGTACAGCGGCAGCGGGTGCTGCTGGCCAAGCCGGGCACGATGTTCGTCAACCAGCCGGACATCCCGGTCCCGCTCTGCCTGGAGTTCCCGTTCCCGGCCTGGGCCACCCGCTCGTCGGAGGCCGGCGACGCACCGTCGGGCACGCTGCGCTCGATCGTGCAGGCCGCCGACCCGTTCGCGGTGGTCGGCGGTCGGTCCTCGGCCGACGACGACATCCCGTTCTGACCGTTCTAGCCGTTCTGACCCTGAGGTCGAGGAGGTTCCCCCGGATGCGGATCCTGCACACCTCCGACTGGCACGTCGGCAAGGTCCTCAAGGGACAGGCTCGGTTGACCGAGCAGATCCAGGTGCTCGCCCGGGTCGTCGAGATCGCCCGTGCCGAACGCCCGGACCTGGTGATCGTCGCCGGCGACCTGTACGACACCTCCGCTCCCGGACCCGACGCCACCCGGGTGGTCACCCGGGCGTTGACCGCGTTACGCGGCACCGGCGCCGACGTGGTGGCGATCGGCGGCAACCACGACAACGGGGCCGCGCTGGACGCGCTACGGCCGTGGGCCGACGCCGCCGGCATCACCCTGCGCGGCGCCGTCCGGGACAACCCGGACGAACATGTGATCACCGGCACCACCGGCGACGGCGAACCGTGGCGGCTGGTCGCGCTGCCGTTCCTGTCCCAGCGGTACGCCGTCCGGGCTACCGAGATGTACCAGCTGACCGCGGCCGAGGCCAACCAGACGTACGCCGACCACATCGCACGGGTGCTGGCCCGGCTCACCGATGGGTTCGGCGAGCCGGGCGTGGTGGATCTGATCACCGCCCACCTGACCGTGATCGGCGGGCGGTCCGGCGGCGGCGAGCGGGAGGTGCACACCGTCCTCGGGTACGCCGTACCGGCCACCGTCTTCCCGACCGGGGCGCATTACGTGGCGCTCGGCCACCTGCACCGCGCCCAGCAGCTCGAAGCGCCCTGCCCGGTGCGCTACAGCGGCAGTCCGCTGCCAATCGACTTCGGCGAGGAGGACAACGTCGGATCGGTCAGCATCGTCGACGTCACCGCCAGCACCGCCGCCCGGGTCCGCGAGGTGCCGGTGGACGCGGCGACCCCGCTGCGCACCGTCCACGGCACCCTCGACGAACTGGCCGCCGGCGAGCACGGCGACGCCTGGCTGCGGGTGTTCATCCGGGAGGCACCCCGGGCCGGGCTGCGCGAAGAGGTGCAGGCGCTGCTGCCCCGGGCGTTGGACGTGCGCATCGACCCGGAGTTCACCCGGGCCGCGTCCGCCGCCGGTGCGACGCACACCCCACAGCGGGCCGGTCGGGCACCCGGACAGCTGTTCGCCGACTACCTCGACGCGCGCGGGCACGGCGACGACGACGTACGGACCCTGTTCGACACGCTGTACGAGGAGGTGACCTCCTCGTGAGACCGCTGCGGCTCGACCTGGCCGGATTCACCGTGTTCCGAGAGGAGACCACGGTCGACTTCACCGACGCCGACTTCTTCGCCCTCGTCGGACCGACCGGATCGGGCAAGTCCAGCATCCTCGACGCGATCTGTTTCGCCCTGTACGGGGTGGTGCCGCGCTGGGGCAGCAGCCGGGGAATCGCATCCGCGCTGGCACCGTCGGCCACCGAGGCCCGGGTGCGGCTGGTGTTCGAGAGCGCCGGCAGTCGCTACGTCGCCACCCGGGTGATCCGTCGCGACTCGCGCGGCGCGGTCAAGACCGGCAACGCCGGCCTGCAGATGATGCCGCCCGGGTTCGACGTGACCCGTCTGGACACCGGGATGAGCCCGGACGATCTCGGCGAGGTGCTGGCCGGCACGCCCGCCGAGATGGAGCAGGCCGTGCTGGACGCGGTCGGGCTGCCGTACGAGCAGTTCACCACCTGCGTGCTGCTGCCGCAGGGCCGGTTCGCCGACTTCCTGCACGCCAAGCCGGCAACCCGACAGCAGATCCTGGTCAACCTGCTCGGGCTGCACGTCTACGAACGGGTCCGGGAGCGGGCCACCGCCCGGGCGGGGGCCGCCGAGGCGGCGGTCGCGGCGGTGGACCAGTTGCTCGGCGGGCTCTGCGACGCCGACGAAGCGGCGGTGGCGGCCGCGGCGCGTCAGGTCGACGCGATGCGGGCGTTGGCGACGGCCGTCGACGCCGCGCTGCCCCGGTTGACGCAGGCCCAGCAGGCGGTGGCGACCGCAGCCGACCAGGTGACGGCCCTCGACAGCGAGATCGGGCTGCTGGCCGGCGTCGCCGCCCCGGCGGCCACCGCCCGGCTGGCCGATCAGGCGGCGGCCGCCCGGGTCGCCGCCGCCGACGCGGACCGGGCCGTCGCAGACGCGGAGGAACGCGAGGAGAAGGTCCGCGCCGAGCTGGCCGCCATCGGTGACCCGGCCGACCGACGGCTGCTGCTGCAGACACACGCTGAACGGGACCGGGTCGCCGCCGAATCGGCCGAGCTGGCTCCGGCGCTCGCCGCCGCGCAGGCCGAGCAGGTCGCCAGCCAGGCGGCGCTGCGGTCGGCTCGGTCCACCGCCGAGGCGGCGGACCGCGAGTTGGACCGCGCCCGGCAGTCGTACCAGGAGGCGCAGTCCGCTGACCTGGCCGCCGCGCTACGCCACGATCTCGTCGCCGGGGCGGACTGTCCGGTCTGCGCGCAGCCGGTGGGCACGGTGCCGCCGGTGCCGGCCGGGTCCCGGGTCGCCGAGGCGAAGTCCGCCGGTCAGGCCGCCCGGGCCGCCGCCGACCAGGCCCGCCAGGCGGTCGCCGACGCCGAGCAGTCGCTGCGCGGGGTGGAACGGGCCGTCGACCGGGCCAGGGTACGGGCCGAGCAGCTGACCGCCCGGCTGGCGCAGCTCGACGCCCGGTTGTCCGACTCGCCCGGTGCCGAGGCGTTGCGCACCGACCTGGCCACGGTCGACCGGTTGCAGCGCGCCCTCGACGACGCCGGTGGCCAGGTCCGCCGCGCCCGGGAGGCGGCCCGCCAGGCGCAGCGCGCCGCCGTGACCGGCGAACAGCGGCTGCAGGCCGGCTGGCGGGAGTTCGACGCCGGCCGGGACGCCGTCGCCCGGCTGGCGCCACCGGCCGCCGACCGCACCAATCTGGCCGCGGCGTGGACGCTGTTGACCGACTGGGCGCATCAACTGCTCGCCGAGCGCCGCGCGGCGCGGGCCGAGGCGGACGATCGGCTGGCTTCGGCCCGGGACACGGCCGGCGGCGTCGCCGCCGACATCGACGAGCTGTTCGTCGCCGCCGGACTGTCGCCGCCGGCCGGCGCCGATCCGGCCGGCTACCGGCAGGCGGCCGCGCTGGCGGTCCAGCGGGCGCAGACCGACCAGGAACGGGTCACCGAACGGTTCGCCCAGGCGGGTGAGTTGCGCGGCAGGCGGGCCGACCAGGAGCGGCAGGCCCAGTTGGCCCGAACGTTGGCCGGGCATCTACGGGCCAACAACTTCGAGCGCTGGCTGCTGGTCGAGGCACTGGATCTGCTGGTCGACGGCGCGTCGCGGATCCTGCGGGAGCTTTCCTCCGGTCAGTACGAGCTGGTGCACGACGCCGGTGAGTTCTTCGTCGTCGACCACCACGACGCCGGACTGCGGCGCGGGGTACGCACGCTGTCCGGCGGGGAGACCTTCCAGGCGTCGCTGGCGCTGGCACTGTCGTTGTCGGAGCAACTGGCCGGGATGTCGGCCAGCGCCGCCAGTCTGGAGTCGATCGTGCTGGACGAGGGCTTCGGCTCGCTGGACGCGGCCACCCTGGACACCGTCGCCGCGACCCTGGAAGGGCTCGCCGCCCGGGGTGACCGGATGGTCGGCCTGGTGACCCACGTTCCGGCGCTGGCCGAGCGGGTACCGGTCCGGTTCGAGGTCAGCAAGGACGCCCGTACGGCCCGGGTCCGGCGGAGCGGGCTGTGACCGCGACCGTGACGGGCCGGCCGGCCACCGGGATCCGCTGGTTCGTCGAGGGCTGGCAGCCCGGCTACGGCACGTCGTTCGAGGCAGCCGACCCGGGTGGCCCCGGTGCCGCCGACGACGGCCAGGACGCCGCCGACCTCGCCGTGGAGCTGGATCCGGCGGCGTGGCGGCCGTTGCGTCAGCCGGCGGACGTGCGCGCACCGGACGTGGTGCTGCTGGTCGACGGGGTGCGTCGGATCGACGCTTCGTTGTGGAGCGAGGAGCCCGACGGGGTCTCGTACCCGGCGCTGGCTGCCTCCTATGCCGCCGGGGTGGTGCGCTGCGACCTGCGACGCGGGGCGGCCCGGTTGGCCGGAGCCCGCACCGAACGGGGCCTGTTCACGCCGAGCACCGCCGCCACCGACCTGGTCGTCGGGCGGGTGCACTACCCGGCGCGCCGGGTCGTCGACCCGGATCCGGCCGTACTGCCGCAGGCGGTGCAGCCGGCGCTGGCCGCGCTGGAGATCGCGGTCTCCGAGCAGGCCCGCGCCGACGGCGCGGATGACCTGGCGGATCTGCTGGTGGTGGACGGTCCGCTGCGCGGGCGACGGCTCTCGAACACGATCGGCTACGTCAAGTCCCAGCGCCAGCCGTACCTGCCGGCCGGGCTGATCCCGGTGGTGACCGCGCTGCGGCCGGCGGAACGCAGCCCGGTCTTCCTGCGCGGCACCCGGTGGCGCAGCTACTCGTGGTACTTGCGGCTGCCTGGGCCTCGGGGCGCGCCCTGGGCGGGCATCGTCCGGGTGGAGTGCCGGCCCGACCTGACGCCGCAGGCGGCGATCGCGCTGGCCGACCTGTCGCTGGCGACGCTGCCCCGGTTCGCCTCGGCCCCGTACAAGGACCCCCGCGCACCGCAGAACCTGGTGCCGATCGCCGGGCTGGAGCGACGGCTGCGGGCGATGCTCGGCGACGCCCGGCTGCTGCACCGGGCGCTCAGCCTCTCCGCAGCCGGGCAGGAGAATCCGGCGTGGCGGTGACCGGCATACTGTGCCGATGGGCCGTACCCGCAGGACAGCACCGCCCGCGGTCCAGGTAGACACCGGCACCGCGCAGCTCGTTGCGGACCCGGACCGGCGGCGGGCGTACACCCTGCTGTTGGACGGCACCCAGCAGTCCCACGTCGATCTCGACGATCCGACGCACCTGGAGTTCGAGTACGTCCGCCGGATGGCCGCGGCGATCGACCTGGCCGCCCCGGCCGGCGCCCCGCTGCGGGTGCTGCACCTGGGCGGCGGTGGGCTGACCCTGCCGCGCTACCTGGCCGCCACCCGGCCCGGGTCCAGCCAGCGGGTGGTGGAGATCGACGCCGCGTTGACCGAGCTGGTCCGCCGCGAACTGCCCTGGCCGGCCGACCGCAACCTGCGGATCCGGGTCGGTGACGCGCGGGCCGCCGTCGAACAGGCCCGCACGGACAGCTACGACCTGGTGGTCGCGGACGTGTTCGCCGGTGCCCGTACCCCGGCTCGGTTGACCTCGGTCGAGTTCGCCGCCGAGGTCGCCCGGGTGCTCGTGCCCGGCGGCCAGCTGCTGTCCAACGTGGCGGACGGGCCGCCGCTGGGCTGGGCCCGTCGACATCTGGCATCGGTACGGCAGGTGCTGCCCGGCATCTGCCTGGTCGCCGACGCGGCGGTGCTGCGGCGGCGCCGGTACGGCAACCTGGTGGTGGTCGCCGGACGCGCCGTACCGGCCGTCGGGGACCTGGCCCGGCGGGCCGCCGGTGACTGGTTTCCCAGCCGGGTGCTGCACGGCGCGGCGCTGGACCGGTTGATCGCGACGGCGTCGCCGATCGCCGACGCAACCGCGCAGCCTTCGCCGCCGCCGCCGGATGGAATTTTTCCGAGCGGGCGTTGATCCGTCCGCCGGCCGGCTCCGTACCTCGGGGTGGGCCCCCAGCCGCGGGCCATGTCGACGTCGGATGGAGGTCCTGCGATGTACGCGGTCGCCAGCGGCTGGCAGGCGGAGAGGACCCGGCCGGGTCTGACCGGCAATGGTTCGGCCATGGCCCGCAGCACGCAACGTTGGCAGAGCATCGACGGGAGGGCGGCCGAGCGCGATGATGAGCCGGTGACGCCACGGACCGCAGGAAGCCGGCAACAGGCCGGGACGGCGGAATCCAGCCACGGGGACGATCTCGTCCGCACACTGTACGCAGAGCACGCCCGGCCGCTGCTGGGATTCGTGTTACGGCTCACCGGGGGGGACCGGCAACGAGCCGAGGACATCGTCCAGGAGACACTGCTGCGGGCGTGGCGCAACGCCCACCGGCTCGGCGCGCAGGGCCAGGCGTCGCTGCGACCGTGGCTGGTGACCGTCGCCCGGCGCATCGCGATCGACGACCACCGCAGCGAGAAGGCCCGCCCGACAGAGGAGTACGACCGGGACCTGGAGAGCTTCGCCGAGTCCGACGGCACCGATCAGGTGCTGCGGCAGATGACTGTCGCCGACGCGTTGCGCACGCTCAGCCAGCCGCACCGGGAGATCCTGGTCGAGACGTACTTCCGCGGCCGCACGGTGCCGGAGGCTGCCGCGGAGCTGGGGCTGCCACTGGGTACCGCCAAGTCGCGGGTCTACTACGCGCTACGAGCGCTGCGGACGGCGCTGCAACAGCGGGGGGTTACAGAATGACACGGTCCGCCCACTGGGACGTCGGAGCGTACGCGATCGGTGCGCTCGACGCCGACGACGTCGAACTGTTCGAGGAGCATCTCGCCGGCTGCTGGGCCTGCGCCGCGGAGCTGGAGTCACTCATTCCGATCGTCGGGTTGATGTCCACCGTCGACATCGACCAGTTGGAGGACAGCCCCGTCCTCCCTCAGTCCGGCCCCACCGGTGTGAACCGGGCTGGTGGGGCGGACGACGGCGGCGCGCCGGTGCCGATCCGGCCGACCGTACGGTCCGACGCCGACCAGCTTCGCGACCACGGTCGGGTCCGTCCGCTCGGCCGCGCCGGTAGGTCCCGGCGGCTGTTCGCCGGCCGACCGCTGCAGATCGCCGCCGGGTTCGTGCTGATGGCGACGCTCACCGGTTTCTCGTTCTTCGCCGGGTCGACCTGGTCAGGCGGATCGGCGACACCGCAGGCCGGGCCGCAGACGTCGGTCTCGACCAGCCCGTCACCGGTCGATCCGCAGTCCGGGGTCGGTGGTCCGGAGGTCACTGGCGAGAAGTTCAACGCGGTCGACGCCACCACCGGGGTGGAGGCGGACGTGGTGCTGGAGGAAGCCGACTGGGGCACCCAGGTGTCGTTCGCGCTGCGCCGCGTACCGGGACCGATGCAGTGCCGGATCGTGGTGCTGCGGGCCTCCGGCACTGCGGAGGTGCTCTCCACCTGGACGGTGCCCGACGCCGGGTACGGCACCGCGGAGCAGCCCGCGCCGTTGCTGCTGAGCACGTCGACGGCGGTGCCTCGGGACGACATCGAACGGATCCAGTTCCAGGCGGTCGACCAGTCCGGGGTCGCCACCGCGATCGTCACCGTACCGGTCTGAGCGGTACCGGTCTGAGCGGTACCGGTCTGAGCGGTACCGGTCTGAGCGGTACCGGTCTGAGCGGAGGGTCGACGTCCATTCCTGACGTGCGCTACGAACAGGCGTCGCGACATCTGCGCCAGCAGATTCGATGTACGTGCAGCCCGTGGGTTCCCGAGTTTACGGATACCCACGGGCTGTTCTGTCTCTGATCGTCGCTGCGTCTCTCTCTGCCCATGACCGGCGTATTCTGCTGCTGATCGGCACGACAACGGCTGGCCGCACGCAGCACCCGACGACCCGGTTCAACGCCGGGCTGTGAAATTCTGCACTCGGGAATACCGATCCAATCCGAGATGTGCTGCGTACTCCTTGATGAAGCCCGATGTGGACGAATGAGGGAGGGCACGTGGCACTGGGAAAGCGGACCGTCATAGTCGCAGGCGCGCTGGCGGCACTCGTGTTGCCGGGTTGCGCCCCGGCAGGTTACAACCCGGACGACTTTGGCGGCGCTCAGGCCCAGCCGGTCGTCAACGCGGCGAACGCGGCGTCGGCCGCGCCCGAGCCGGTAGACACCGAGGACATCGCGGTCGAGGTCGCCGACGAGGACCTCACCAAGGAACTGGTCGGCAAGGCCGTCGACAAGATGGGTGACGTGGTCACCGACGAGGACGGCTGGCTGCTCTACCGCTTCGAGGAGGACTCCAACGACCCCGCGACCTCGAACTGCGAGGGTGACTGCGCCAAGATCTGGCCGCCGGCGCTGACCGACGGCGACCCCATTCTGTCCGGGGTGGACGAGGAGTTGGTCGGCACGGTGAACCGGCCGGACGGCACCCGCCAACTGACCATCGACGGCTGGCCGATCTACTACTACGCCGGTGACGAGAAGCCCGGCGATTGGAAGGGCCAGGGTGTCGGCGGCACCTGGTACGTCGTGCAGCCGGACGGCACGAAGAACCTGGAGTGCCTGCCGGAGGGCACCCCGAAGCCAATTGCGGTGCCGGACGGTGACGGCCGCGACAACATCAAGGGCCTCGACGACAGCAAGGACTCGCAGAGCGAGGACTCGGACAGCTTCGACAGTGACTCTGAGGACTCGGGCGACTACGACTACTGACTCTTTCAGGGCGCCTGTGAATCGCGGCGGCCGGTCGTTGCCAGGGAGGGCGCGGCCGGCCGCCGCCACGTTTTTGGTGGACCCGCCACCGGCGCCTCGAGCCGGTTCTTGAAGCCCGTATTAAGTGCCTCCTAAGTGTTCCGTAGTTGGCCCAAGGATTGTTGACTGTTGTGGAGTGACATCCATACGGTCGACGGCAGTGGCGAACCACAGCCATCATCAACTGCGTTGCACCCGGACGACCAATTGGCGTTCGACGAAAGAGGTGGCACCACGTGAACAGCCCACAGCGCCGCAGGCGTACCAGCGACCAGCCGGCACGCCGGGGCGAATCGGCGGGCAGCACCCGCAACCGCGTCATCGCGGTGACCACGATGCTGGCGGTCTTCGGCGGCGTGGTGGCGGTGACCCAGATCTCGTCCGCCGGGACCCGCGGCGACCGGGACCGCGAGCGGGACCGCGACCGGGCCGCCGCTGTCTGCGTGAGCCCGAGCGAGTCGGTCGATCCGGCCGACACCGGGACCACCGTGGACAGCAACGGCGTACGGCACCACTGGGGTGACGGCCAGCGGGGCCCGGACCAGTGCCAGGACTCCCCCGCCCCCGGCGAAGAGCCCGACGCGCCGGACGATCCGCCGGCCGGGTTGGAGATCCTCGGCGACGACTGCACCGACAGTTCGTTGGCCCCGCACGAGGGTTTCCAGGACGGCGAGCGGTGTGTCAGTACGGCGTTCGGCGAGGTCGGTGACGCGGACACCAACCCGCAGCTGATGATCATCTCGTCACCCAACCGGGTACGCGCAAACCAACCGTTCACCCTGCGAATCAGCACCCGCAACCTGGTACGTGACCGATTCCTGCCGGCCGGCCAGGGCGGCTACTACCTGGAAAGCTCGTTCCTCACCGAGGAGGGTCTGACCCGGGGGCACTTCCACACCGCATGCCGGATGCTGACCAGTAGGCGCAGCGCTCCCGAGCCCGGCCCGGTCCCGGCGTTCTTCGTGGCCACCGAGGACGGTCGGGGTGGCGCCGGCGCCGACGAGGTCACCGTCGAGGTGCCCGGCCTGCCCGGCCCCGGCATCGCCCAGTGCGCGTCGTGGGCCGGCGACGGTTCCCACCGGGTACCGATGATGCAGCGGGCCAACCAGATCCCCGCCTTCGACGTGGTCCGGGTGGTCGTCACCCGATGAGGTCGGCTGGCATCGGCGGCGGTGGCCGCCGGTGACCCGGGTAGGGCGATCCGACGCCGGGACGAGCTGCGGGCTCGTCCCGGCGTCGATGCTGTCCGCCGCTGCTGGCACAGTGACCGGCATGGTCGAGCAAAGGCAGGCCGCGGAGACAGCAGCGGCCACGCTCAATGCAACCGGTGCCGCACCGGCACGGGTCCGGGTGCTGCGGCCGCCGGAGGGCTACCAGTTGGCCGGCTCGGCGCGGCCGCTGGCGATGGGACGGCACGACCCGTGCGCCCGCTGGCTGGCGGACACCTTCTGGTGGACCGCCCGTACCCCGGACGGGCCGGCGACCCTGGCGCTACGCCGACGCGGCGGCGACCTCGTCGCCGCCGGCTACGGCCCCGGGGCCAGCCAGATCTGCGACATCGCCGACGCGGTCGCCGGACTCCGCGACGACGTGTCCGACTTCCTCCCGCTGGCCCGCCGGCATTCGGTCGTCGCGGCGGTGGTCCGCCGCTACGCCGGCGTCCGGCTCCCGGCCACCGGGCAGGTGTTCGCCCGGCTGCTGCGGGCCGTGCTGGAACAGAAGGTGACCGGCGCGGAGGCGTACCGCGGGTACGCCGCGACGGTCCGCCGGTTCGGCGAACCCGCTCCCGGCCCGGTCGCCGATCTCTGGGTCGCCCCGGAGCCGACCGCCCTCGCCGCCGCGCCGTACTGGTCGCTGCATCCGCTGGGCATCGAGCAACGACGGGCGCAGGCCCTGTGCGGCGCGGCGGCGGTCGCCGACCGGCTGTCGGACAGCGCCGACCCGCAGACGGCCACCCGGCGGTTGACCGCGCTGCCCGGGATCGGCCCGTGGACCGCCGCCGAGGTGGTCCGGGTGGCGTTCGGCGCGGCCGACGCGGTGAGCGTCGGCGACTACCACCTGCCGAACACGGTGGCCTGGGCGCTGGCCGGCGAGGCCCGCGCAACCGACACCCGGATGCTCGAACTACTGGAGCCGTTCCGGGGGCACCGTGGTCGGGTCTGTCTGCTGCTGGAGCTGGCCGGGGTACGGGCGCCCCGGTTCGGGCCCCGGGCCCCGGTCCGTTCCTTCGCCGCCTACTGACCCGCCGCCGGCCGGCGTGCCGTTGGCGGTCAGCGGGTGAGCCGGCGCAGTGCGGTGCCCAGCCGGTGGGCGTAGGCCCGCTGTGCCAGCGCACCCAGTGGGCCGGCCAGCCGCATGAGCGGCGCCACCGGCCGGCTGAACGCCACCACCGACAGCCACACCCGGTCGTCGTCGCGGTGCACCAGGAACGCCTCCTCGCCGCTGGCCGGATGGCCGGGCAGGGTGCCGTACGCGAATCCGGCGAGGTCCGGCTCGTCGACCGCCCACACCACCGCGCACGGCGCGGCGATCCGCAGCGGCCCGACGCCGAGACCGACCGTCACCAGCACACCGGCCTCGGCGCGGGGAGCCGACGCCGCCACCCGGGCACCGGCGGCCCGGTGCATCCGCCAGGTGAGCACCGCCTCGGCCGCCATCGGGAAGCTGCCGGGCCGCAGTCGGCTACGGGACCGCAGATGGCGGTAGCCCGCCGGCAGCGGCGGTACGGACCGCCGGACCGATCCGGTCTGGTCGCGCAGCACGGCGGTGGCGCCGGCCTGCGGATAGGTGAAGCTGGGCATGCGATCCGCCTTTCCCGTACGGCCACCACGGCGGCGGCGCCGACGAGCGGAGCAGGACACCGACCAGGACGGCCGGTGCGGTCACCTGGATTGTCCTCCGATCGACCGTTTGTCGCTGCGGTAATCAGCGGTATGGTCTGCCACCATGACAGCGTTCACACCGGTCCTGCCTGAGCGGACCGCCAGCTACCTGCGGACCGGTCTGCACCAGGTCAAGGGCTGGCTGAACGTTTCGACCGCGGTGTACCTCAGCGGCGTACGGGCCGCTCAGCGCGAGGCCGGGGTGAGCGGCGACGTGGCCGAGATCGGCATCCACCACGGCAAGTCGTTCCTGTGCCTCGCTCTGGATCTGCCAGCGGATCAGCGGGCGGTCGCCATCGACGTCTTCGACGACCAGGCCGCCAACCTCGACCAGTCCGGACGCGGTGACCGGGAGATCTTCGAACAGAACCTCACGACCTACGGCGCCGGCGACAACGTCGACATCGTGCAGTCGTCAAGTCTCGACCTGGAGCAGGCCGGCTTCGTCGCCGCCGGGCGCCGCTTCCGGATCTTCTCCATCGACGGCGGCCACACCGATCAGATCACGGTGAACGATTTGCGGATCGCCGAGCGGACCGTGGTCGACGACGGGCTGGTGGTGCTCGACGACGTACTCAACCGGCACTGGCTCGGCGTGATCACCGGCCTGTTCAGCTACCTCGGCGACGGCGGCAGCCTGGTGCCCGCAGTGTTGGTGCCCAACAAGCTGATCCTGGCCACCTCGGCCGACCAGGCGAAACACTGCCGGGCGATGTTCGCCGAGCAGTTTCCGAACGGGCTGGAGAAAGGCGACGTACCGTTGGCCGGCCATCAGATCGACGTATACGGTGACCGCCCCTGGCTGGTACGCGGCGAGGACGGCCGCAGCGAGCCGGTCACCGGTCACGAGTTGATGGCGACGATCAGCGCGGCCCGCCTCGCCGAGCTCGAACAGCAGCTGCGTTCCGCCCGGGCGGAGCTCGATACGACGCACCGCCAGCTCGCCACGACCCGCCAGCAGCTGCGGGCGGCGGCCCAGCCGCTGTACCAACGCGCGGCACGCCGGCTGCCGTGGCTGGCCCGCCCGGTCCGGCCGGTGTTCCGCCGGGTCCGTGCCGTGGTCCGGCGGTCCCGCGGATCGTCGGACCGGGATGGTTCACTGGGTGGGTGACTTTCCCGATCGCCCTACCGATCGAGCCGATGCTGGCGAAACCGGTCGCGACGCTGCCAGTCGCACCGGGGATGAGCTACGAGCCCAAGTGGGACGGCTACCGCTGCGTCATTTTCCGCGACGGTGACCAGGTCGAGCTGGCCAGCCGCGGCGGTAAGACGCTGACCAGGTACTTCCCCGAGGTCATCGAGCAGGCCCGGCAGCAGTTGCCGCCCCGGATCGTGGTGGACGGCGAGTTGGTGGTGATCCGGGCGGAGACTGGGCGGTCCCGGCTCGACTTCGACCTGCTCGGCCAACGGATCCATCCGGCGGCCTCCCGGGTACGGCTGCTCGCCGAGCAGATCCCGGCCTCCTTCGTCGCCTTCGACCTGCTGGCGCTGGGCGACGAGGTCCTGCTCGACGAGCCGTTCACCACCCGTCGGGCCCGACTGGCCGACGCGCTGGCGGCGGTCACCGCGCCGGTGCACCTGACCCCGGTGACCACCGAACCGGGCACCGCCCGTCGCTGGTTCGAGATCTTCGAAGGCGCCGGCCTCGACGGCGTCATCGCCAAGCCGGCGGAGCTGCGCTACGAGCCCGGTAAGCGGACGATGTTCAAGGTCAAGCACGGGCGGACCGCCGACGTGGTCGTCGCCGGCTTCCGCTGGCACAAGTCCGGCCCGGTGGTCGGATCACTACTGCTCGGGCTCTTCGATGACGCTGGGGTGCTGCACCACGTCGGCGTGTGCGCGTCGTTCACCGCCGCCCGACGCGCGGAGCTCGTCGACGAGATGGCACCGTTGCGCACCACTGCCGCCGACCACCCGTGGGGGTCGGGTGACGACGGTTCCGGCCAGCGGATTCCGGGCGCGCCGAGCCGGTGGAGCGGCGGCAAGAACCTCGAGTGGCAGCCGCTGCGGCCCGAGTTGGTCGCCGAGGTCGCCTACGACGCGATGGAGGGCGACCGGTTCCGGCACACCGCACGGTTCCAGCGCTGGCGTACCGATCGGGAGCCGGCCTCCTGCCGGTACGACCAGCTGGACCGGCCGGTCCGCTTCGACGTGCACCGGGTGCTGGCCGGCGACCCGACCAGCCAGCAGTGAGCCGACGCCGCCGGATCCCCGCGAGCCGGCGCCGCTGGCAGACAGATGGCCGGCACCGCTGGCTGTCCGCCATCGCGGCCGCAGTGGTCGGTTCGCTGGTCGGCCTGACCGGGTGCACGGCGGCGCGGCCCGACCCCGGGGCGACCAGCGGGCCCGACTCACCGCCGCACTGGCAGCCCTGCCCGGAGTCGACTACGCATCGGTACGGCCCACCACCCGACGGGCTGCGCTACGACTGCGCCACGATCGACGTACCGGTCAACTGGGCCGCCGGTTCCGCCGCCGGCACCCTTCCAGTCGCGCTGATCCGGGCCCGGTCCGACCGGCAGCAGGACCGCATCGGCACCCTGGTGGTCAACCCGGGCGGGCCCGGCGTCTCCGGGGTGGACGCCGCCGCCCGGTTGGCACTGGGCGAACGCCTCGGCGGTCTACCGGAGACAGTGCTGCGCCGGTTCGACGTGGTCGGCTTCGACCCGCGCGGGGTGGGCCGGTCCGCCGCCGTCGACTGCGTCGCCGACAGTGACTGGGACGCCACCTTCGGGGCGGACCCGGACCCCCGTGACCCGGCTGCCTTCGCCGGGGCCGCCGCGCTCAGCCAACGGGTCGCGGCCGGCTGCGCGGCGCGCTACGGCGAGCGGCTCACCGCGTACTCCACCCATCAGACAGCCCGGGACCTCGACGCGGTGCGGGCGGCGGTCGGCGACGACCAGCTGACCTTCCTCGGCTACTCGTACGGGAGCCTGCTGGGAGCCACCTACGCGCACCTGTTTCCGCACCGGGTCCGCGCGCTAGTGCTGGACGGCGCGATCGACCCGGGGCAGGACCCGGTCGCCGGGTCGCTGAGCCAGGCCGCCGGTTTCGAACGGGCCTTTGCCGCCTTCGGCCGGTGGTGTTCCGGCGCACCGGCTGACTGCCCGATCAGCGCCGACCCTTCCGGCACGCTGGCCGAGGCGATGGACCGGGCCCGGCAGGAGCCGGTCACCGGGGCGACCGGCCGGACGGCCACCGCCGGCTGGATCTTCTACGCCGTGGTCGCCTCGCTGTACGACCGCAGCGGCTGGCCACGGCTGGGCCGGGCGCTGGCCGATCTGGGGGACGGCGACCCGGGCCCGGTGTTCGACCTCGCCGACGGCTACACCGGTCGCGGCGACGACGGCCGGTACGGCAACCTGTTCGCCGCCAACCTGGCGGTGAACTGCGCCGACGCCGAGGTGCCGCTGAGCACCGACGAGGTCCGGCAGTTGCAGCAGCAGTGGCGCCGGCAGCATCCGACGTTCGGTCCGGCGCTCGCCGTCGGCCTGCTGGCCTGCGTCAACTGGCCAGTCGCGGCCGACCCGTACCCGGTCGGGCCGGCGGTCGGCGCCGCGCCGATTCTCGTCGTCGGCACCACCGGTGATCCGGCCACCCCGTACGAGCAGGCACCGCGGCTGGCCGAGTCGCTCGGCACCGGCGTGCTGGTGACCCACCAGGGCGACGGGCACACCGCATACCCGCAGGTGGCTTGCGTAGCCGACGCGGTGGACGCGTACCTGATCGATCTGACGGTGCCCGACGACGGCCTGACCTGCCCGTCCTGACCTGGGGCCGGACGGACGGCACCGGGCCGGGGTCAGGACGGCACCGGGCCGGGCGGACGTCGCGGGTCCCGGGCGGGTCAGTCGCCGGTGACCGGGCGGGCCCGGGACGGCTGCACCCGCATCGGTTCGCCGGGCATCTTCGGATGGTCCGGCGGGTACGGCATGTCACCGGCGCCGTCGCGGTCGTCCCGGTCGGCCCACTCCAGCAACGGGGTGATGTCCCACGGCGTGTCGTCGATCCCGGCGTGCGGGTCGCCGACGGCGGCCAGCCGGGGCGGTACGGTGCGCAGGTCGAAGTCGTCCGGCTCGACCCGGGTCAACTCGTCCCAGGTGACCGGAGTGGAGACGGTGGCGCGGGCGTTCGCCCGCAGCGAATAGGCACAGGCGATGGTCCGGTCCCGGGCCATCTGGTTGTAGTCGATGAAGACCTTTCGCCCCCGTTCCTCCTTCCACCAGGACGTGGTGACCAGGTCGGGCCGGCGGCGCTGCACCTCGCGGGCGAACGCGATCACGGCCCGGCGTACCTCGGTGAACAGCCAGCGCGGCTGGATCCGCAGGTAGACGTGCACCCCGCGGCCGCCGGAGGTCTTCGGGTAACCGGTGGCACCAAGCTCGTCGAGGATTGCCCGGACCTCGCCCGCCGCCGCCACCGCGTCGGCGAAGTCGGTGCCCGGCTGCGGATCCAGGTCGATCCGCAGCTCGTCCGGCCGGTCCACGTCAGCGGCCCGCACCGGCCAGGGATGAAACACCACGGTGCCCATCTGCGCGGCCCAGGCGACGTGGGCCAGGTCCGCCGGGCAGAGTTCGTCGGCGGTACGGCCACTGGGAAACTTGATCTCGGCGGTACGGAGCCACGGCGGCACGCCCCGGGCCGGCACCCGCTTCTGGAAGAACATCTCGCCGTCGACGCCGTCCGGGAAGCGCTGCAGTGTGGTGGGTCGGTCGCGCAGGGCGCGCAGTATGCCGTCACCAACGGCCAGGTAGTAGTCGAACACGTCCTGCTTGGTGTACCCCGGCCCGGGGAAGCACACCCGGTCCGGGCTGCTCAGCCGCACCTGGCGGCCGGCCACGTCGACGGTGGTCGCGGACCGGGAACTCCGGCTCTGCCCTGTCACCCCTCGACCTTAGGCCAGCCGGCCGCTGATCGGCGGCCGGCGGTGCCGGGACCGCCGTACCGTAGTGACCATGACAGACGAGAAGACGTCCCTGCCCCGTACCGACGAGCAGTGGCGGGCGCGGCTCAACCCCGAGGAGTTCCGGGTGCTGCGTCAGGCCGGCACCGAGGCGCCCTGGTCCGGTGAGTACGTCGAAACCACGACGGTCGGCACGTACCACTGCCGGGCCTGCGACACGCCGCTGTTCACCAGTGACACCAAGTTCGACTCGCACTGCGGCTGGCCGAGCTTTGACGAGGCGCTGCCCGGGTCGGTGCGCTACATCGAAGACCGGTCGCACGGCATGGTCCGCACCGAGGTGCGCTGCGCCACCTGTGACTCGCACCTCGGGCACCGGTTCGACGGCGAGCGGTACACCCCCCGCAACGCGCGCTACTGCATGAACTCGGTGGCGCTGCGGCTGGAGCCGGCGACCGACGCCGCCCGGAGCTGACCGCCCACCCCGCCTCCGCGCATTTCCCAGCAGTTCGGTCACAGCATCTCAGCGATTCGCCGGTTCCGGGCCTCCCCGATGCCGCACCCTGCAAATGAGGCTGACGTTGGGAGAAGCAACATGGCGACCTGTGAGGTCTGCGGCAACGACTACTGGCTGGCGTTCGACATCCGCACGGTCAGCGGGGACACCTACACCTTCGACTCGTTCGAGTGCGCGATCCAGCTGCTCGCGCCGATCTGCGAACACTGCCAGTGCAAGATCGTGGGGCACGGGGTCGAGGTGTCCGGACGGTTCTTCTGCTGCGCCCACTGCGCGCGCACCGTCGACCAGGAGCAGGGGGCCGCGGTCCGCGACGCGGTCGGCAGCCGGCCGGGCTGAGCCACGTATCATCCGTCGGCGTGCCCCCCGATCCTGGCCTGACGCCGCACGTCGCGCACACCGTCGAACTGCCGCCGTTGGTGCTGTACCAACTGCTCAAGCTGCGGGTGGACGTGTTCGTGGTGGAGCAGCGTTGTGCGTACCCGGAACTGGACGGCCGCGACGTCGAGCCGGGTGCCCGCCAACTGTGGCTGTCCCGGGGCGACACGGTGGTGGCCTGTCTACGGCTGCTCGACGAACCAGGCGGTGGCGCGGAAGCCACGGCCAGGATCGGCCGGGTGGCCGTTGCCACCGCCGAACGCGGCCAGGGTCACGCCGGTCGACTCGTCGAGGCGGCGTTGCGGCTCGCCGCCGGCCGGCCCTGTGTGCTCGACGCCCAGGCACACCTGACGGGGCTGTACGCGCGGTACGGGTTCGTCGTCGTCGGGCCGGAGTACCTCGAGGACGGCATCTGGCACGTGCCGATGCGCCGTGCGGCAGATCCGGTAGGTGCATCCGGCGGAACCTGACCGACCGGGCCGTGCACGCAAGGACCGGCGACCGGATGGACGTGTCCACCGCGGCCGCCGGCCCGGTCCGCCGTACCCGTCACCGGGTCGGCGGCCCTTTCACGGGTCAGCGCTGTCGCTCACCCGAGTTCCGCCAGGCGCTGCCGGCCTTGGCCAGCCCCCGGCTGACCACGTAACCGATGGTCAGCAGCGCGACGTACAGCCATGCGGTGCTGGCCGGGAAGGGGTCCCCGCCACCAGCGGTACCCTGCACGCCGTCGATGTCCGGGTTGATCACCTGGGAGGCCAGCAGTACGCCGGCGACCGCGATCAGGTAGACGTAGAACTCGGTGCTGCGGAACGCCGACTTCGTCTCGGTTCCCGGGGTGATCGCCGGACGCATCCCGGCGTTCATGTCCATCTGGTGTGTCTGACCGTCGGCCATCGGCTGCCCGGCCATCGGCCGGTTCACGGCGGTGGTGTTGCGGGTCGGAGCTTGCGTACTCATCACACCCTCCTCCGGATCAGATGAGTGGTCCTTCTCCGGTCCGGTCGACCCGGTCGGGCTGACCGGCCAACCTCGGGGGGCAGTGGATGGGTACCCGGGCCGGCACCTGCGGAAACCGCGCCGGACGGACCGGTCCGGAGCCGACCGGCGACCGGTCCGGGTGTCGTCAGGGCAGATTTGCGACCAGGTCGGCGACGGTACGGTGCCGTCCGGTGAAGAACGGCACCTCCGCGCGAACGTGCCGCCGCGCCGACGAGGCCCGCAGGTCGCGCATCAAATCGACGATCCGGTGCAGTTCGTCGGCTTCGAAGGCGAGCATCCACTCATAGTCGCCAAGTGCGAAGGATGCAACGGTGTTCGCCCGGACGTCCGGATACGGCCGGGCCATCTGCCCGTGCTCGGCCAGCATCGCCCGGCGCTCCGCCTCCGGCAGCAGGTACCACTCGTACGAGCGGACGAACGGGTACACGCAGATGTACGCCCGAGCCGGCTCGCCCGCCAGAAACGCCGGCACATGGCTCTTGTTGAACTCGGCCGGGCGGTGCAGCGCCAGCTGGGACCAGACCGGAGCGAGGTGGCGGCCCAACGCCGTACGGCGCAACCGCCCGTACGCGTCCTGCAGCTCGTCGCTGTCCGCCGCGTGCCACCAGATCATGATGTCGGCGTCGGCCCGTAGCCCGGCGACGTCGTAGGTGCCCCGGACCGTGACGTCCTTGGCGGTCAGCTCGCCGATCAGCGACTCGACCTCACCGATCATGTCGTCGCGCAGCGCCGGCAGCCGCTCGGCGACCTGGAACACCGACCACATGGTGTACCGGATCGTCGAGTTCAGCTCACGCAACCGCGCCGCGTTGGTCTGCTCGTCGCCGCTCATCGGCGTACCCCTTCCAGGTTTGTCAGGATCTCATCGGCGGCGTTCTCGCCGGACCGCACGCACACCGGGATGCCGATGCCGTCGTAGGCCGCGCCGGCCAACGCCAGCCGGTGCCCGGCGGACCGCAGCGACCAACGGGCCGCCGCCACCCGGCTCAGGTGCCCCGGCGGGTACTGCGGCAGCGCGCCACCCCATCGCTGCACGTGCGACTGCACGGCCGCCGGCTGCCGGACGCCGGTGAGCCGGGTCAGCTCGGTACGCACCGCGTCGACCAGCTCGTCGTCGGAGCGTTGCAGCAGCCGCTCGTCGCCGTGGCGGCCGACCGAGGCACGGACCACGGCCAGCCCGTCAGATCGTCGCAGCTGGGCCCACTTGGTGCTGAAAAGGGTGACGGCCTTGGTCATGGTCCGCTCGGTCGCCGGCACCAGGAAGCCGGAGATCTCCGGCAGCTGCGGCTGCGGCACCGCCAGGGTGACCAGGGCGATGCTGGCGTACTCGAGCGCACCGACCCGGAGCGCCGCGGCGGCGTCGACCGCGGCGAGCAGCCGGGCCGCCGGCCGGGCCGGCACCGCCAGCACCACCGCATCGACGTCCACCCGCTCGGCGCCGCGGGTCGGCCCGACCGTCAACCGCCAGCCGTCCGACGAGGCGGCCAACTCCCGTACCACCGCCGAGGTCCGCAACCGGACCTCGGCTGCGCCGTCGGCGGCCGACAGCGCGCCCCGGACGGCCGCAACGAGCCGGCTCAGCCCGCCGTCGACGGTGGCGAACACCGGCGCGCCGGCCGCTGGTGGTCGGGCGGCCAGTGCCGCCCGGACCGCCGCGACCAGGGTGTGTTCCGTGCGGGCCGCCGCCGCCAGCCCCGGGATGGTGGTGGCCAATGACAAGGTGTCGGCCCTACCCGCGTACACCCCGCCGAGCATCGGGTCGACCAGTTGCTCGACGACCTCGTCACCCAGCCGCCGACGAACCAGCTCACCGACGGCGACGTCATCGTCCGGCTGCAGCAACGGCCGGCCCTGGTCGGCGTCACGCTCCGGTTCGGCGCGGGCCACCCGGGCCACCGCCGCGAGGTCGCCGGGCACGCCGATCAGCGTCCCGGCGGGTAACGCAACGAACTGTCCGCCCCGGGCCAGCGCCGCCTGGCCGACCGCCGGGTGTCGCAGCCTGTCACCGAGGCCGACCCGGCGGGCCAGCGCGACCGCAGCGGAGTCGCCGCCGGCCGGATCCCGCATCAGGAACGCCTCGGCGCCGCGTTCCACCGGCAGCCCGGCAAAGTCCTCGGTACGCAGCTTGCCGCCCAGCTCGTCGGACTGCTCGTAGACCGTGATCCGGGTCCCGGCGGGTGCCCGGTCACGCAGCCGCAACGCTGCGGCCAGCCCAGCGATCCCGCCACCCACCACGGCGATCCGCCACGATTGCTGCATACCGTCACCTTGCCACCCGGGTAGTCGGGCCGGCCGGCCGGGCCTACCCGGGTGTGACGCGGTCAGCGCTGCGACGTCTCGTGCACCAGCTCGACGACCCTGGTCAGCACGTCGGGATCGGTTTCCGGCAGCACTCCGTGACCGAGGTTGAACACGTGTCCGGGGGCGGCGAGCCCGTCGGCCAGCACCCGCCGGACCTCCGTACGCACCACCGGCCACGGCGCGAGCAGCAGACTCGGGTCGAGGTTGCCCTGTACCGCACGGTCCGGGCCGATCCGCACGGTCGCGGCGTCCAGGGGGGTACGCCAGTCCACCCCGACCACATCCGCGCCGGCCTCGCCCATCGCACCGAGCAACTCGGCGGTCCCGACTCCGAAATGGATTCTGGGCACTCCGGCGGCGGCCAGTCCGTGCAGCACCGCTGCGGAGTGCGGCAGGACGTGCCGACGGTAGTCGGCCTCGGAAAGCGTGCCGGCCCAGGAGTCGAACAGCTGGACCGCGGCGACGCCCGCCGCGACCTGCACCCGGAGGAACTCCAGGGTGATCTCGGCGAGCCGGCCGCAGAGCGCGTGCCAGGTCTGCGGATCGCCGTGCATCAGGGCCTTGGTCCGCCCGTGGGTCCGCGACGGTCCGCCTTCGACCAGGTAGCTGGCCAGGGTGAACGGCGCACCCGCGAACCCGATCAGCGGGGTTGCACCGAGTTCGGCGACCAGCAGCCGGACCGCCTCGTCGACGAAGCCGACGTCGTCGGGGGTGATCCGGCGGAGCCGGCCGACATCGGCGGCGCTGCGGACCGGTTCGGCGATGACCGGCCCGGTGCCGGCGACGATGTCCAACTCGACGCCGGCCGCCGCGACCGGAACGACGATGTCGCTGAACAGGATCGCGGCGTCCACGCCGTGCCGGCGTACCGGCTGCATGGTGATCTCGGCGACCAGGTCCGGCTGCCGGCAGGACTCCAACATGCCGATCCCGCTGCGCAACTGGCGGTACTCGGGCAGCGACCGACCGGCCTGGCGCATGAACCACACCGGCGTGTGCGGCACCCGTTCCCGGCGGCAGGCCCGGACGAAGGCGGAGGTGGCCAGCGGCGCCGCCGGGGCCGGGGCCGGCGCGGGTGTGTCGGGTGTCGCGTCGTGGGCGGCGTTGCCCGGTGTCGTCGTGGTCATCGGCGCCCATGGTGCCACGGTCGCCCGGCTGGTCGGCAGCCGCCGCCCCGATCCGATCCGCCCCGGTCGGATCCGGGCCGCACTGAGCCGATCCTTGGCCGGCGAAGCGCTGCCGTCGCGGTCACCGCTGCCGGGCCCGGCGCGCCGATCCCCATCTGGTCGGACCGCAGCCTAGGCTTTTGGCCATGGCCCCCCTTACCGCGTTGCCCGAGGCGTTCCACCGCGCCGTCGCCGGACTGCGCGCGGTGACCCCTCGGGAGGAGATCCAGATCGAGGAGGTCGGTGCCCCTCAGCGGCTGGCCCCGTACGCGTTCGCGTTGAGCGCCACGGTGCTGCGCGGCTCGGAGGAGGTGGCCACCGGACGGTTGGTCCTGCTGCACGACCCGGACGGACACGACGCCTGGCAGGGCACCCTGCGCCTGGTGACGTACGTCACCGCCGACCTGGAGGTTGACCTGGTCGCGGACCCGCTGCTGCCGACCGTCGGCTGGACCTGGTTGACCGATGCGTTGGACGTCCACGAGGCCGCCTACGGTGCCCTGGGCGGCACGGTGACGCAGACCTGCTCCACCCGCTTCGGCGAGCTGGCTGGCCCACCTGCGGGCGGCGACATCGAGATCCGCGCTTCGTGGACGCCGTCGACCACCGGGCTCGACGCCCACCTGAGGGCCTGGTGTGACCTGCTGGCGTCGACCGCCGGTCTGCCGCCGCCGGGGGTGACGGTGCTGCCGGGCCGGCGGCGGCCGACCGGCACCACCTGACGCGATCAGCAGATCTCGAACACGTCGCAGGCGGTACGGATCGGCACAGCCAGCCCGATCCCCTCGGCGTCGCGGGCCTTCGCGGTGGCGATGCCCACCACCTGTTTGCCGCTGTTGATCACCGGCCCGCCCGAGTTGCCGGGGTTGATCGGAGCGTCGAACTGGATGACCGGGCCGGTGCTGTCGTCGGCATCCCGCAACGCGCTGACCACCCCGGTGGTCACCGAGTCGACGAGCCCGAGCGGAGCCCCGACCACTACGATCTGCTGACCGGACTTGACCTCGTCGGGAGCTGGCGGCAGGCCGGGGAACGAGCGGTCGGTCCGCAGCTGCGCCACGTCGCTGTCCTCGTCAACCGCGACGACCGCCGCCTCGATCCGTTCACCGTCGCGCTCGAGAAAGACGCGCCGGTTGCCGGCCAGATAGCTGGGCTCGACGACGTGGTAGTTGGTCAGCAGATTGGTGCCGCCGTCGGCTGACTCGCCCACCGCGAAGGCCGTGCCGGTGAACCGCCCGGCGCTGACCCGAAAGACGCTGGGCAGCACCGCCGTGGCGATCGCCTCCGGGTCGAAGGCCGCGCCGACCTGCCGTTCCAACTCGGCGGCGCGCGCCTCGACCAACTCGAAGCGGTCGGAATCGGCTCCCTGCGCCCGGGCCAGCCGCTGGTCGACCTCGGCCAGTCGGGTGGTCAACTGACGGATCTGGTGCGTCTGGAAACCCGCCAGGCCGGCCAGAAGCAGGACCAGCAGCAGCGCAGTCGCCCCTGGCCACCCCCGCCGGACCGGGGTGACCCGGCGAAGCTGGTCGGCCGGCGGCGCCCACGAGCCCGGACGGTCCGAGGTCGCCCAGGGCGTCGGCGCGTCGGGAGCAGGGGGCGGCTCGCTCGCTACATGGGTCTCCTCGGCGGCATGGGCGTCCTCGGCGGTATGGGCCGCCGGTAGCGTATGCGCCTCCGGAGCGTCATGTCGCGGGCCCGGAATGTCCGGGACAGCAACGGAGCGCGGATCGTCGTACCCACTGGTCATGTCGTGGCAGCCTCTCCTTCAACGCGGCAGCCGGCCCACCTGCCGCTGAGCGGCGATACGACCGTACCGGGCAGTACGGTATTTGTCGTCACCTCTCGCCCGGTGATCACACGATTGCCACCCGTTGGACACATAACCGGGGTGTCGCCGGTCAACTCGACCGGCCCGGAGCCGACGCGCCGGTGACACCTTGTGCAGCCGGCACCGGGCCGGGCACTAGGGTTGCCAGGTGACCGACGAATCCCCCCTGCGCCGTCGGACCGCGCAACGCCCAGCAGGGAGCGAGCCGCACCACCCGCTGGCGCAGCCGCCGGCGTCCGATGTCGTGGGGTCCGACTCCTCGCCCGGCGGGCCCGTTGCGCTGACCGCTCCCCGCGACGGCACCCCTGCACCGGTGGCCGACGACGACGCTCTCGCCGAGGCCGTTGCCCGATTCGCTGCCGGCTCCGGTCCGGTCGCCATCGACGCCGAACGCGCCTCCGGATACCGCTACACCCAACGCGCCTATCTGGTGCAGCTACGCCGGGCGGGTGCCGGTACCGCGCTGATCGACCCGCTGCCGCTGCCCGACCTGGGCACGCTCGACGCCGCGATCGCCGATGCCGAATGGGTGCTGCACGCCGCCAGCCAGGATCTGCCCTGCCTGGCCGATGTCGGGCTGCGCCCACGCCGGTTGTTCGACACCGAGTTGGCCGCCCGGCTGGCCGGCTACGAGCGGGTGGGGCTGGCCGCGCTGACCGAGGCACTGCTCGGCTTCTCGCTGGAGAAGCATCACTCCGCCGCCGACTGGTCGACCCGCCCGCTACCGGAGTCGTGGCTGACCTACGCGGCGCTCGACGTCGAACTGCTGGTCGAGCTGCGGGACGTACTCGCCCTGGAGTTGGAACGCCAGGGCAAGCAGCAATGGGCTGCCGAGGAGTTCGCCGCCCTGGTCGCCTGGGGCAGCCAGCCGACCCGGGTACGGCCGGAGCCGTGGCGGCGGACCTCCGGCATTCACCGGGTACGCGGAGCGCGGGCCCAGGCCCGGGTACGCGCGTTGTGGCAGGCCAGGGACGACGTCGCCGCCCGCCGCGATTCGGCACCGGGCCGGGTGCTGCCGGATTCGGCGATCATCGCGGCGGCCGAACTCGATCCCCGGGACGAGCGGGCCCTGCTGGCGTTGCCTGGTTTCAACGGCCGCTCGGTCCGGCGCTTGGCGCGGATCTGGCTGGACGCGCTGGACGTCGCCCGCGCCCTGCCCGACGACGCCCTGCCGACCACGCCTGCGGTCGACGGCCCTCCCCCGCCGCACCGCTGGGCGGAACGGGACCCGGCGGCCGCGGCACGGTTGGCCCGGTGCCGGGAAGTGGTGATCCGGACGGCCGCGGCGAACCTGCTACCGCCGGAGAACCTGATCGCGCCGGACTCGGTCCGCCGGCTCGCCTGGACTCCGCCGGAGAAGATCAGCGACGAGTCGGTGGCGGCGACGCTGCAGGGGTTCGGTGCCCGTACCTGGCAGGTGTCGTTGATCGTGGCGGAGCTGAGCGCGGCGCTGCGGGACCCGCCGCGGTAGACCGCTGCGGCGGGTCCCAGGAAGCGTCGCGATCAGGGCCGCCGTGGACGCGGCCGGACGCCGGACTCAGTCGTCGAGCACCTGGTCCCGCCGCGCCGACCAGGCCAGGGAGTGCCGGATGCCGTCGGCGATGGACAGCTCGGGCTTCCAGTCGAGCAGCCGACGCGCCCGGACGCTGCGGGTGTACGAGCCGGCGGCGTCACCGGGGCGGGGCCCGGTCTCCCGGACCCGCAGCGGCTGGTCGACCACGGAGCGGAAGGCCTCGACGAACTCACGCACCGTGGTGCCGTCGCCGGTGCCGAGGTTGAGCACCTCGTAGCGCCGGTCGGCGCCGACCGGCAGAATCTCGTCGAAGTGGCGCAGCGCCTGCACGTGTGCCCGGGCCAGGTCCCAGACGTGGATGAAGTCTCGGATTCCCGAGCCGTCGCGGGTGGGCCAGTCAACCCCGGTGATGGCGAACTCGGCCCCGGTCTGCACGGCGGTGATCAGCTTGCCGAGGACGTGGGTGGGCTGGCGGATCTGCAGGCCGGTACGCAGCTGCGGGTCGGCGCCGATCGGGTTGAAGTAGCGCAGCGACAGCGCCCGCAGCGGCATGGCGGCGGCGCAGTCGGCGAGCAGCGTCTCCATCACCGCTTTGGTCCGCGCGTACGGACTGGTCGGCTCGAGCGGTGAGGACTCGTCGACGGAGAAGTCTTCACCCGGCCGGTAGATCGACGCAGAGGAGCTGAACAGGTACCGCTCGGCTCCGTTGCGGGCCACGTGGTCGATGAAGTCGATCGACTTCGCGACGTTCTCCCGGTAGTAGCGCAGCGGTTCGGCGACCGATTCGGGCACTACGATCAGCGCCGCGGCGTGCACCACCGCGCTGATGTCCGGGTGTTCGGCGAAGATCCGGTCGATCAGGGCACCGTCGGCGATGTCGCCCTGGTAGAAGATCCGGTCGCGGGTGAACTCGATCCGCCCGGTGACCAGATTGTCCAGCACCACCGGCTCAATGCCGTCGTCGAGGCATGCGGAGGCGATCGTACTGCCGATGAAGCCCGCGCCTCCGGCGATCAGAACCTTCACCGTGTCTCCTCTGTTGGATTGTCGTCCGTCTGGGTTGGTCGTCGGTCGCCCGTCCGGCGGGTCGCGAATGTCCGGTGCGGGCGGTGGCGCACGATTGACATCACGGTACCGGAGCCGGGTCGAGCGCTCCGCCGGAGGCGACCCCCGACCGGTGGCCCGGGTGTGGCCCGGGCCACACCCGGGCCACCGGTCGACGATTGTTACCGACAAGTAGCATGGAAGTCTGCCCCGCGTACCCAGGCCGGCAAGGAGGCCCCATCGTGCCGCGTGAAGTCCGGGACGTCGTCTTCGTCGACGGCGTCCGCACCCCGTTCGGCAAGGCCGGCGGGATGTACGCCCACACCCGCGCCGACGACCTCGTCATCCGCTGCATCCGTGAACTGCTGCGGCGCAACCCGCAACTACCCCCCGACCGGGTCGAGGAGGTAGCCATCGCGGCGACCACCCAGACCGGCGACCAGGGACTGACCATCGGTCGCACCGCCGCGCTGCTGGCCGGGCTACCCAAGACGGTGCCCGGCTTCGCCATCGACCGGATGTGCGCCGGCGCGATGACCGCGGTCACCTCGGTAGCCGGCGGCATCGCGATGGGTGCCTACGACGTGGCGATCGCCGGCGGCGTCGAACACATGGGCCGGCATCCGATGGGCGAAGGCGTCGACCCCAACCCGCGCATCCTCGCCGAGAAGCTGGTCGACCCGTCCGCGCTGATCATGGGCGCGACCGCAGAGAACCTGCACGACCGGATGCCCGGCGTCACCAAGGCGCGCGCCGACGCCTTTGCCCTCGCCTCCCAGGTCAAGACCGCCAAGGCGTACGCCAACGGCAAGCTGCAGCCGGACCTGGTCCCGGTGGCGGTCCGCGACCCGGAGGCCGGCTGGGGGCTGGCAGTCGTCGACGAGGCGCCCCGGGAGACGTCGCTGGAGAAGCTGGCCACCCTCAAGACCCCGTTCCGGCCGCACGGGCGGGTCACCGCCGGCAACGCCGCCGGGCTCAACGACGGTGCGACCGCCAGCGTGATCGCCGCCGAGGACGTGGCCCGCGAGCTGGGGCTACCGGTGGCGATGCGGCTGGTCTCGTACGGCTTCGTCGGCGTCGAACCGGAGGTGATGGGTGTCGGCCCGATCCCGGCGACTGAGAAGGCTCTGCGGCTTGCCGGGCTGGGCATCGACGACATCGGCCTGTTCGAGCTGAACGAGGCCTTCGCCGTCCAGGTGCTGGCCTTCCTCGACCACTTCGGCGTCGACGCCGACGACCCGCGGGTCAACCCGTGGGGTGGCGCCATCGCCATCGGGCACCCGCTGGCCTCCTCCGGCGTACGACTGATGACCCAGCTGGCCCGGCAGTTCGCCGAACATCCCGAGGTGCGCTACGGGCTGACCGCGATGTGTATCGGCATCGGCATGGGCGGCTCGGTCATCTGGGAGAACCCGGCCTGGACCGGCCCGGCACAGCAGGGAGACGAGAACTGATGCTGCACAACCCCGACGAGGTGGTCACCCGGGCGCTGGTCCGGCAGGTGAACGTACCCGGACTGGACCGGCCCGCCGCGCTGATCACCCTGGACAACGGCCTGGACCACCGCAAACCCAACACCCTCGGGCCGACCGGGCTGGCCGGCCTGGACGCGGCGATCACCGAGGCGCTGGCCGGCGAGCCGGCCTTCGTGGCGGTCACCGGCAAGCCGTACGTCTTCTGCGTCGGCGCCGACCTCACCGCGATGCCGCAGCTCGTCGACCGTGAGCAGGCGCTGGAGATCGGCCGGACGGGCCACCGGATCTTCGCCCGGCTACGCGACAGCGCGGTGCCGACCTTCGCGTTCGTCAACGGTGCCGCGATGGGTGGCGGGCTGGAACTCGCCCTGCACTGCCACTACCGGACACTGTCCGGCGGAGCCGGTCCGCTGGCCCTGCCGGAGGTGTCCCTCGGTCTGGTACCGGGCTGGGGAGGCACCCAGTTGCTGCCGAACCTGATCGGCATCCCGGCCGCCGCGCAGGTGATCATCCAAAACCCGTTGACCCAGAACAAGATGCTCAAGCCGAAGCAGGCCGCGGAGATGGGCATCGCCGACATCCTGCTCGAACCGGCCGATTTCCTGGAGCGGTCCCTGCAGTGGGCGGCTGGCGTGGTCACCGGCGAGGTCACCGTCGACCGCCCGGAGGTCGACCGGGACATGTGGGACGGGGTGCTCTACTTCGCCCGCCAGCTGCTCGACCAGCGGCTGCACGGCGCGGTACCGGCCGCCTACCGGGCCCTCGACCTGCTCGCGCTGGCCAAGGAGACCCCGTTCACCGACGGCACGGCCGCCGAGGACGAGGCCCTCGCCGACCTGATCCTGTCCGAGGAGCTGCGCAGCGGGCTGTACGCGTTCGACCTGGTCCAGCGACGCGCCAAGCGGCCGGCCGGCGCCCCCTCGGCGGACCTGGCCCGGCCGGTCACCAAGGTCGGCGTCGTCGGGGCCGGGCTGATGGCTTCCCAGCTGGCGCTGCTGTTCGCCCGCCGACTGCAGGTGCCGGTGGTGCTCACCGATCTGGACCAGGCCCGGGTGGACGCCGGACTGAGCTACGTGCACTCCGAGATCGAAAAGCAGGTCGGCAAGGGCCGGATGGACACCGGTACGGCGGCGAAGCTGCTGGCGCAGGTGAGCGGGTCGGTCGACAAGAGCGCCTTCGCCGACGCCGATTTCGTCATCGAGGCCGTCTTCGAGGACCTCAAGGTCAAGAAGCAGGTGTGGGCCGAGGTCGAGGCGATCGTCGGCCCCGAGACGATCCTGGCCACCAACACCTCGTCGCTGTCCGTCTCCGACATGGCCGCCGACCTGGCTCACCCCGAACGGGTGGTCGGCTTCCACTTCTTCAACCCGGTCGCCGTCCTGCCCCTGCTGGAGATCGTCCGCGGGGAGCGGACCGACGACGCGACTCTGGCCACCGCGTTCGCCGTCGGCAAGCAGCTGCGCAAGTCCTGCGTGCTGGTGTCGGACGCCCCGGCGTTCGTGGTCAATCGGCTGCTCACCCGGTTCCTCGGCGAGATCTTCGCGGCAGTGGACGCCGGCACGCCGCCGGAGGTCGCCGACGCCGCGCTGGACCCGCTCGGCCTGCCGATGCGGCCGCTGGCCCTGCTGCAACTGGTCGGCCCGCCGGTGGCCCACCATGTCGGTGGTACGTTGCACGCCGCGTACCCGGACCGGTTCACGGTCAGCGACAACCTGCGGCGGATCGCCGAGTCCGGGCTGCCGCTGATGGTGGACGACGAGATCAACCCCGAGATCGGCAAGCTGTTGGAGGTCGGGTCGCAGCCGTTGACCGCCGAGCAGGTCCGGCAACGGGCCCTCGACGCGTTGGCGCAGGAGGCCCGGCTGATGCTCGACGAGGGTGTGGTCGCCGAACCACAGGACATCGACCTGTGCATGATCCTCGGCGCGGGGTGGCCGTTCCACCTCGGCGGGATCACCCCGTACCTGGACCGGACCGGCACCGCGCAGCGGGTGACCGGCCGGCGGTTCCTACCCGCCGGGGTGGCCAGCAGCCCAGCCGATTGACCGGACAAAACGGAGCGGGATGTCGAGGCCGAAGTTCGGCTCGACATCCCGCTTGCCGCCTGAGCTTGCCTAACTGCAGGACAAATTCCAGACCTACTTGTAGGACAAGTTCGTCTGACCCTCGATCACCCGGCCGGCGATGTACAGATTACCAGCCGAGTCGAGAACCGCAATGATCTTCTTTTGGCTCCCGTGATGGGTCGTGAAGAAGATCTTGTCCGCTTCCTGCGAGGTCGAGTAGTTCGTGTTGACCGAAAGCTCGATACTGACCGGCGAACTGATCAGGACGTCCTTCTTGGGCGAGCTCTCGTAGACCTGGTTCTGCCGGAGCCGGATGCGTCCGTGAGTGTCACCCTCGTCCCAATCCGTTGCGAGTCCAAGATCGACGTCGGGCATCGGATCTCCTTTCGTTTGCCCGGATTCTCTCCGGTAGGTCAACCCAACTGGACAACCGCATCGGAGTCGATACACCTCAGTCATCGACGCGACCTATTTCTCCCACCCGATCCGGCGCCAATTCAATGGTATGACAGCCCCAACCGCCTTGGCTAGACACAAAATTTGTCAGCAAAGCCGACCAACATCTTCACCTCGATGCAATTTCCACGACTACCGACTCCACCAACCGACCATTTCGTCCCAAACGACTGACCGGCACCGCAACACATGTTAATTCGAGAAGATGATTCACATGGCCGGTTCCGACAAAACATATTCATCGAACCCAAAGTCAAACCGATGGAGTGAAGTGAACATTGCTGACACCGGGCCTCAGCAAGCGGGCCGCAGGGTCAGGGCGCGGCGGCAGGTCAGTTCCGACGTACCGGTGAGGCGGCCACCTGCAGTGGCGTGTCAGCAGCGGGCAACATCAAGGTGACTTCAAGGCCGCCCCCGGGTTGGGACACGGCGGACACCGTACCGCCGTGCGCGTCGGCCACCGCCCGTACGATCGACAGGCCCAGGCCGGAGCCGCGCGCCCCGGTCCGTTCCCGGCCACCCCGGCGGAACGGCTCGAACAGGCCCGGCACGTCAGCCTGGTCCACCTCGAAGCCGGTGTTGCCGACCAGCAGGTAGACGTGCGACCCGTGGCTGCCGGTCCGCACCCACAGCCGACCGTGCAGGTGGTTGTAGCGCACCGCGTTCTCGATCAGATTGCCGGCCAACCGGTCCAGCAGGCTGGGGTCGCCGATCACCACCGCCGGGTCCAGGGCGGTACGGACGTCCAGCTTGAGCCGGCGGGTCTCGGCCTGCACGGCCGACAACGCCGCACAGACCCCCTCAGCCAGGTCCCGGGGCACCTTACGGACCAGCCGCCGCCCGGACTGCGCCTCGCTGCTGGCCAGCACCAGCAACGCGTCGAACAGCCCGTTGGCCCGCTCCGAGGCGTCCCGGACCACCGTCGCCATCCGCCTGTACTCGGCCAGGTCGGCGGTGTCGTCGGCCATCGTCACGTCGATCTCGGTGCGCATCACCGCCAGCGGGGTACGCAGCTCGTGGGAGGCGTTGGCAACAAACCGCTTCTGGGCCTCGAACGACGCGCTGAGCCGGTCCAGCATGTCGTCGAAGGTCGCGGCGAGCTCAGCCACCTCGTCACCGGTGCCGGAGTAGCCGATCCGCTGATCCAGGGTCTGTTCGCCGAGCCGCCGGGCGGTCGACGTCACCTGCTGCAGCGGACGCAGCGCCCGGCCGACGACGGCGTACGCACCGACCACCCCGACCACGCTGATCGCCAGCAGCGCGACCAGCGCCTTGGCCAGCAGCTCACGGGACGCCCGCTCGACGATCCCGTCCTGCCAGGCTGCCGCGTCCATCTCGCGACCGTCGGCGAGCACCACGGTGGTCCCCGGCACGAGCTGGTCCGCCGGTCGCAGCGCGTCGGTGACCAGCAGCCAGGCGAGCAGTACGAAGACGGCCAGCGAGCCGACCAGCAGGACAGCGTTGAACAGAGTGAGCCGCAGCCGCAGGGTCGGCCGGGGCATGCGCAGCGTCGGCCAGCGTCGACGCCTCGGGTCCACCACCGACGCCGCCGGGGCAGCAAATCCGGGCAGCCGGTTCACTGGTACGCCTCGTCACGCGGCTCCGGCCCGGTCACGCGGTACCCGGCCCCGACCACGGTCTCGATAAGCGGGGGTTCCCCGAGCTTGCGACGCAGTGTCATCACCGTCACCCGTACGGTGGTGGTGAACGGATCGGTGTTGGCGTCCCAGACCCGCTCCAGCAGCTCCTCGCTGGACACCACCGCCCCGCGCGCCTTGACCAGCTCCTCCAACACGCCGAACTCCTTGCGGGTGAGATCGACCGGCTGGCCGTCCCGGGTGGCCAGCCGGCGGGCGGGGTCGACGGTCAGGTCGGCGACGGTTAGCACTGGCGGGGCCGCCGGGGTGGCCCGCCGGCCGAGGGCCTGCACCCGGGCGACGAGCTCGGTGAACGCGAACGGCTTCGGCAGGTAGTCGTCGGCGCCCAACTGCAGACCTTCGACCCGGTCGGCGACGGTGCCGCTGGCGGTCAGCATCAGCACCCGGGTGAGAGCGCCGGAGCTGACCAGGTCCGCGCAGATCTGGTCACCGTGCACACCGGGCAGGTCGCGGTCGAGCACCACCACGTCGTAGCGGGTCACGAAGGCCATCTCGTGTCCGGCGGAGC